>NZ_JBVHZH010000011.1:0-162895 GCF_055574515.1 Streptomyces sp. NPDC029466 | reverse complement strand
CTGCGCTGCTGAGCGGGCCCGGGGGGGGGGGGGGGGGGGCCCCCCCCCCCCCCCCCCCCCCCACCCCCACCCCCCCCCCCCCCCCCCCCCCCCCCCCCCCCCCCCCCCCCCCCCCCCCCCCCCCCCCCCCCCCCCCCCCCCCCCCCGGCAAGTGCATGGCGTCTGCCTTCCCCAACTGCGAACCGGGCGCTGCCTGACGGCCCGACTGCAAAGGAGAAAATCGCTGTGACCCGCCATTCCCGCCCCGGCACGCAGGTAGCTGCTGAGGCCCACTCCGCCCGTATCCCGCAGCAGCGCCGCCTGCGTCCCACTGCCCAGTCCTTCGTCACCCTCGAACACCCCGACCGCTCCGCCCCGATGGACGGCGCTGGGGATGGCCGTATCGGTGAGCCGGTGGTGCTGACGCGCACGATCTTGCCGGTGCAGGGCTGGTGGCGGAACGTCGAGCCCGCCCCCACGTCCCTGCCCCCGGGCTACGTAGCCGCGCGACGGCCGGTGGTCGCCGGTCCCGACGGTGACGAACTGCGGGTGCGAGCTTGGCTGCTGCGCCGGATCGGGGGTCTGGGATGACCGCCGTCCCGCCGGAGCCAGAGTCTCCGCCGACCGTCCACCTGCCCGCCCAGGGCGCCGGGTCTGCTGTGTCCGGCACCGTGATCCCGGCCGCAGCCTGGCCGTTCCGCCCGGGGCTGCCGTCCACCTCGTCCACCGCGCCGTCCACTGCCCCGGTGCCGGTGTCCGTCCCGGCCGCGCCGCCTGTCCCCCAGGTGGCCACCGATGGTGGGTCTGGGGATTGGCTTTTCGGGCTGCCGCCGTCGCCGCCCGTCCCGCCCGGCGGGGGAGGGATGACACCGTGGCTGCCGCCGCAGGCGCCGGCCCCGTGGAACGGCCAGCCGCAGCAGATCGAGCTGCACGTCACCGTCCACCAGCCGGTCCCGGTGGAGCCTGACCCGACGTGGTGGCAGCGCCTCGCGCGAGCCGTCCGCTACCGGGTGTCCCCGCTCGTGGCGGTGACCGCGACGGCAGCCGCGATCATCCCGCTGCCGCACCTCGGATACGGCGTCGGCCGGGTCTGGGGGTCGCTGCTCGACCACATCGGCACCGACATCCACCCCGGGGCATCGCACGTCGCGGCGGTCGTCGCTGTGGTCGTGGTGGCCGCGCGCATCCACCGGCCCTGCCGCCTGCGCCCCACCCTCGCCGGCGGCTGGGTCCGGCAACTCAACTGGCTCGACGCCTTCGGCGTGGCCGTCACATTCATCGGCGGCAGCTGGGGCGTCCTCGTCCCGGACATCGTCGCCGCCACGACAGGAGTCCGCGCATGAACACCCCACTGACCCTCGCCGGAGCCACCGTCTCCGTCGCCATCCTGATCATCAACATTCGGTCCTGGTGGAAGGGCACCCGCGAGCTCAAAGCGCTGTTGCCGTTCGGCGGCGCGCTGATCACCGGCGCGGGCTGGACCATGTGCCTCGGCGGCCTGTTCGGATGGTTTGCCGTCCAGGCCGTCACGGCGAGCAACCGTGTCGGCGACAAGGGCGTCAGCGCCACGACCGGCGCGGAGGGCGGCGGCAGCCTGGCCCAGGGCTCCCTCGGCCAGCTCACCTACCCCGGCGCCTGCGCGGTCCTCGTCACCGCGATCATCGGCGGGATCATCCTGAAGGCGGCGGGCAAGCAGGACAAAAAGCGCATGATCGGCGGGTTGTTCGCGGGCCTGACGCTGTGTGCCACGGCGGGATTCGCCGAGCTGATGCAGTGGGTGCCCCAGATGTACAACGCGATGGGTGACGCTGGCCGGAGCGTTCTGAACGGGGAGGTGTCCCTGTGAGCGCCGACACCGCGCCGGAGGCCGGCGCACTCGCCGACCGCGCCGACGAGCTGAAGGCCAAGGCGGCGCAGGCGGAGGAGAAGGCGAAAGCGGCCCGCGCCTGGGCGGTGCAGGTGATGAACACGCTGGGGGAGGGGACCAGCCTCCTGGGCAAGCGGCTCGCCGACCGGCTCAGGGGCTGGTGCCTGGAGGCCCACCGGTCAGACCTCAAGGGCCTGTCGGCGGACCTCGGCATCTACGTCCGCGGTGCCCTGCTCCTGGGTGCCGGGGCCAGTCTGTGCTGGCTGGTCTACCGGCACAACGCCCTGATGTGGCCACTGGCCGCCGGGTGGTCCGCCGCGGCTCTGCGCACCAAGGTCAGCGCGGACAAGGCGAAGGCCGCCAAGGAAGCCCCGGCCGACGGCGATGCGGAGGGCGGCGGCAAGCGCGCTCCGGGTCCCTCCCCGGAGGCGTTCCTCCACCTCCTCCACGACCTCGTCCAGGAGCACTCCGAGGGGGGCAAGGACACCCCCGGTTTGCACTGGCCTCAGGTGGTCGCGGGGCTCTCCTCCCGCTACCCCGGCGGGGGGTCGTCCGGGGGGTGGTCTGCGGCCGACTGCCGGGCCCTGTGTGAGGCCGCTGCGGTGCCCGTCTCCAGGGGCACCCGGGCCCGCGGGGAGGGGGCCCGCTCGGGGGTCTCCACGGGGGTCCGTGTCGAGGACCTCCCGACCCGCCCGTCCAGCCCCTCCCCTGGCCCCTCTCCAGAAGGGGCCCCGGGCCCAGCTGTTGTTGTTGTTTCCGCAGGTCAGAACGAGCAACAAGCCAGCAACAACAACAGCAACAACGACGGCAACAACAGCGGGGAAGTGGCCGCGCAGATCGTCCAGGACGAGGACAACCCCGCCCGCTGGCACGTGCTGAAGAAGGCCGGCTGACGGCTGCCTGCCCGCCCCGGGCCGTCCCGGCCGGGGCGGGCGGGGAGCCGTCAGCCGGCGCTCCACGCAGCGCGGGCCCGGTCGTCATCCCGCGAAGAAGTTCGACCGAGCCCGCTCCCATCTCGCAGAGACAGGAGCCCCATCGTGCCACTCAAGCGCGGCATGCCCACCCGCGACCCCGAAAAGGCCCGGCCCGAGGACGTACGGGAGTACTCCGCCCACGACGGCGGCTGGACCCGCAACCCCTCCACCCGCCCCGTCCCCGGCACCCCGAAGGGAGCCCGGTGATGGACCAGGAACAGCGCGAACGGATGGAACGCGAACTGCGCGAACGGAACAACAAGTCCAGCAACAACAAGTCCGGAAAGAACCCGAGGTTGCACGCCGAGCAGGGGACCAGCCCCGAACCTTCCCACCCCTAGTCATGGCTAGGGCGGGCCGCAGTCTTTGGCGAGAAGCGGCCCGCCCTGGTCTCCCAGCCCTCACAACAGAACTGGAGACATTCAGCATGACTCAACCGACCCCCGAACCGCACCACGTCGGCGGTGGATTCGCCAGCGTCCACCCGCTGAGGGAGGGGCCTCACGATCACGCCATTGAGGCTGAACAAGCAGCGCTCGGAGCAATGCTGCTCTCACCCGCCGTGATCCCAGAGATCACAGCCGTTCTCGACGCGGCTGACTACTACCGCCCCGCGCACGAAACGATCCATCGCGCCATCACCACCATGCACGAGTGCGACGAACCCGTGGACCCCATCACCGTGACCGCCTATCTCGGCACGACCGGTGACCTGAACCGGGTCGGCGGTGCCTCCTACCTCCACTCCCTCGTCCAGCAGGTGCCCACCGCCAGCAACGGCGAGTACTACGCCGCCATCGCCCGCGACGCGGCCGACAACCGGCGTCTGGACGCCACGGGCCTCCGCCTGAGCCAGCGCGCCCGCACCGGCGAACTGACCGCCGACGCCACCCGCGCCGAAGCTCTGGCCGCCCTGGAAGCCGCGGAGCAGCGCACCTGGAGCGAGCCGACCCCTCTGGGAGAAAACGGTCCGCTGCCCCGCTTCCCCGTCGATGCACTGCCCGGCTGGATGCGCGAACAAGTCGTAGCACTGGCGGAGTTCACCCAGACCCCGCCGGACATGGCCGCCACCATGGGGCTGGCGGCCCTGTCCACCGCCGCCGGCGGCCGGGTCCACGTCCAGATCCGTCCCGGCTGGACCGAGCAGTCCAACCTCTACCTGGTTTGCGCGATGCCGCCCGCCTCCCGCAAGTCGGACGTGTTCTCCGCTATGACCGCCCCGATCTACCGGATCGAAGACGAACTGGCCCAACAGGCCAAGCCCGCCATCATCGAGGCCCAGACCGCCAAGGAAGCCGCCGAAGCCGAGGTCGACGCCCTGCTCTCGAAGGCCCGCAAGAGCGACACCATCGACCGCCAGCAGCTCGTCGCTGAAGCGTCCGCAGCCCGCATGCTCGCCGATGAGATCCGCGTACCACCCGCCCCGCGGCTGACGGTCTCCGGAGACATCACCCCCGAACCGCTCACCCACTTGCTTGCCACTCACCGGTGTCTGGCCGCCCTCTCTCCCGAAGGCGACCTCTTCGACATCATCGCCGGCCGCTACAGCGCCCGCCCCAACCTGGGCGTCTTCCTCCAGGCGCACAAAGGCGAACGCCTCCAGACCGACCGCATCACCCGCGACCAGCCCACCGTCGACCGCCCTGCCCTGACCATCGGCGTCACCCCCCAGCCCGCCGTCCTCCAGGACCTGGCCGCCACGCCCGGCGCACGCGACCGCGGACTGCTGGCCCGCTTCCTGTTCGCCCTGCCGCCCTCCAACCTCGGCTACCGCAAGATCCGCACCCATCCCATCCCCGAGACCGTCAGCGGCACCTACGACACCCGGCTCGAAGCGATGGTGCGCACCTTCACCGACCTGCCCGACCCCGTCACCGTGCCCCTGTCCGCACAGGCCGACGCCGTCGTCGAGCGCCTCCAGGAAGAAGTCGAGGAGAAGCTACGCCCCGACCAGCCGCTGTCCCACGTCACCGACTGGGCCGGAAAGCTCGTCGGCGCCACCGTCCGTATCGCCTGCCTGCTCCACCTCGCCGACTGCATCACCACCGGCTGGGGCGACCCCGTCAGCGCCGACTGTGTCGAACGCGCCGCCGTCATCGCCGCGTACTACACCGCCCACGCCTTGGCCGTCTTCGACCTCATCGCCGCCGACCCCGCCACCGAGGACGCCCGCCACATCCTCACCTGGCTCCAGCGCCCCAAGCAGAACGGCACCCACCGAACCACCGTCAAACGCCGCGACGTCGTAGCCGCCCACCGGCGCTTCCGCGGACGAACCGACGCCATCGACCCCGCCCTCCGCCTCCTGGAGGAACACGGCTATCTCCGCCCCGACGCACCTCCGGCCCAGGGCGGAAAAGGCCGCAGCGCCAGCGTCACGTTCCGTGTCCACCCCGCTGTGAAGGCGTCGCTGGACGGTTCGTAGCCCCACAGAACGTCAGCAATGTCAGCAAAAATCGCTGACCTGCACATTTACGCCGCTGACGCGCGTCAGCAGGTGTCAGCAGTGTCAGCAGAAGGCTGGTTTTTGCTGACACTGCTGACACCCGCTGACAGGGATGCCAACACCGTTCTCGCAGGTCAGCGATTTTTGCTGACGCTGCTGACACTTTCCGCGCCGTGACGGCGTCCGGACCACATCACACTCACGCTGCGTGTACACGCAGCCAGGCGCAATCCGCCTCGAAGGAGATGCAACTGTGCCCCGCACCCAGATGCTCAAGCTCCCCGAAGTCCTCGACGAGATCGGCATGAGCCGCGCCGCCTTCTACCGCATGCGCGCCCGCGGCAAGGCCCCCAGGCTCATCAAGCTCCCCAACGGCCAGCTGCGCGTCCGGAGGACGGACCTCGACGCCTGGTGGGCGGAGTGCGAGCAATCCGCCGCCTGACCCCGTGACCCCCCTGAAGGGGCCCGCCACTCGGCGGGCCCCTTCTTCACGCCCCTGTGGAGAGCCGTGCTCACCTACGAAGTCGAAATCTGGTCCATCCGCTCGCGCAAGAACCGTCCCAAGCCGTTCGAGCTACGGTGGCGCGTCGGCACGCGGCCGCACTCGAAGAGCTACAAGACCAAGGCACAGGCCGACGGTCGCAGGTCCGAGTTGCTGTCTGCCCTCCGAGACCGGCAGCAGTTCGACGAGGAAAGCGGCCTGCCGGCCAATGAGCTGGACGCGCTCAACAGCCCGACCTGGTACGACCACAGCGTCGCCTACGCACTCATGAAGTGGCCGCAGGCTGCGGCAAAGCAGCGGGCGAACATCGCAGAGTCTCTCGCTACGATCACCCCCGTCTTCGTCTCCACCTCACGCGGTGCCCCTGCCCCGGCTGTGATGCGCATGGCATTGCATCAGTGGGCCTACCGAGCCATTCGCACATCCGATGGCCAACTGGCCCCCAGGTCTCAGGGCGAATCGCCCTCTGCCGAAGTCCAGGCAGCACTTGCGTGGTTGGCGAAGAACTCGCTGAAGTTGAACGAAGCGGCGAAGCCCGACCAGCTCCGGAAGGCTCTCAATGCGCTCTCGCTCAAGCTCGACGGCCACACTGCAGCTCAGACCACGATTCGGCGCAAGCGCACGGTGCTGAATAACTCTCTGCGCTTCGCCGTTGAGAGGGGCATCCTCCCTGCCAACCCGCTGCAGAGAGTCGACTGGGCTGCCCCTCCGAACGATGATGAGGTGGATTTCCGCTTCGTACCTGACGCCCGGCTCGCCCGTGCACTGCTTGAGGCAGTTCGCGGGCAAGGCGACCGCGGGGAACACCTCTCCGGCTTCTTCGGGTGCATGTACTACGCCGGCATGCGACCGTCCGAAGTCGCTGCACTGGACGAGAATGCATGCACGCTTCCAGCGGATGGGTGGGGCGAGCTGGTCCTCGCGAACAGCCGGCCCGAAGTCGGCGCTGGGTGGACGAACGACGGCAAGTCCTACGAGGCGCGTGGGTTGAAACGGCGGGCCCGCAACACCACGCGCTCCATCCCCATCCCGCCCGAGTTGGTGCGCGCGCTCAGACAGCACCTGGAGCAGTTCGGGGCGGCGGAGGACGGCCGTCTCTTCCGTGCGTCACAGGGCGGCCGCGTCCGGTCCACGGAGTACACGGCCGTCTGGCAACGAGCACGCGAGAAGGCGCTCGCTCCGGCGGAGCTGGCCTCTCCGCTCGCAGCGGTCCCCTACTCGCTCAGGCACGCGATCGTCTCGCTGTGGATCAAGGCGGGCGTGGACCCGGTGGAGGTTGCCCGGCGGGCCGGCCACAGCGTGGCCGTGCTCTACCGCTTCTACGCCAAGGTGCTGCACGGGACTCAGACGCGAGCGAATGCCTTGATCGAGCAGGAGCTGGGTGGGTGAGGCCGCCCGCCACCGCCGGAATCCTGGCCCGCCACTGGCCCGTACGTCCTGGTCAGCGCCGGGATACAGGCGACCCGGGGTGAGACAGAACGAACGCAGAAGGGGTGCCCCGCCGAAGCGGGGCACCCCTTCTGACCAGCTAGTTCGCTGACCTCAGCGGAGGCTGTGGGATTTGAACCCACGGTGACGTTGCCGCCACGACAGTTTTCAAGACTTCCGATGGATCATGTGGCCATGGCGCTCCGCCGCAGGTCAGACGGGTACGAGAGCCCCGGCCGTGCCATCGTCGCCATCCTCGTGCCAGTTACGTGCCAGATCAGCATCCGGAGCGTCCGACGTGCCATTCGCGGCTTTCCCGGCCCCCGCAGCGGCTTGGTGCTCCGAGTGCATCGTCTTGGCCACGTCGGCATCTCGGCCGTCCACCACCCGAGCATAGTGGCGCGTCGTCACGCTCGCGTTGGAGTGACCGAGCCGCTTCGCCGCTGCCATGACACCGTGCCGGTCGGCCACCCACGTCGCATGGGTCGCGCGGAGATCATGCGGGGTGACGTCGGATAGGCCAGCCTTCTTCACGGCCTTGTCGAAATGTGCCCTCCGCCAGTCGTTGTACCGCAGGACCCTCCCCGTGCCACCAACGAACAGAAGGGCATCATCACCGCCCCCCACATCGGACTTCAGGTGGTCGCGCAGGTCCGCGACGAGGAAGCCGGGCAGAGTCAGAATCCGCTTCTGATGAGACTTCGGAGTGCCCCACGCATGATGACCGTTGATCTCCTCGACGGCCTCATCCACGATCAGCAGCCCGTGGTCCAGGAGCACGTCCTTGCGCCGCAGCGCGAAGGCTTCACCGATGCGCAGCCCGGCATAGGCCAGCAGCTTCACGAGCAGGTCATGGGGCGCAGCCATGGCACCGATGAGCCTGCGCAGCTCCTCGTCAGTGAGGATGTGCGGCTCGGTATCCGGCAGCCGGGGGATCTTCACGCCCCGGCACGGGGTGACCGCGATCATGTCGTTGTCCACCGCCGACCGCATGATCTGCGAGAAGACCCGGTAGGCGGAACGAATCCGCGACGGGCTCAGGCCCTTCTTACGCAGGCTGGCTATCCACTCAGCCACCGCGATCGGCCGAACCGACTTGAGGGGGTACGCCCCGAGCTGCGGCTTGATCCACAGGCGAATCAGCCCCTCGTACAGCGCCCGTGTCTTCGGCTTGAGTTCTGCACTTGCCGACGCGTACCAGCGGTCGGCCCAGTCAGACACCGTCGTCTTGCCTTCCGCCGGGTCCAGCCACCGGCCATCTGAGATCTGAGCCTCGATCTTGACCAGCCAGCGTTCGCCATCCGTCTTGGTGCGGAAGGTCTCTGGGGCTGGACGCATCACGCCATCAGGGCCCGGGTACCGAGCCTGAAAACGACCGGAGGGAAGCTTCCGGATGGCGCCGAACCTACGCTTCTTACCCGCCATCACGCGGCCCTCCCGTGTACCGATGCTGCCGTGATCGGCGCAACCATTCCTTCTTGGATGAACGCCTCAACAGCCGAGGCCGGAATTCGAACGTGCCGTCCAATGTGGACGAAGACAATCCGCCGCTCTGCGATCAGCCGTCGTACGAAACGGGCGCCGGTAGCGAGCCGTGCCGCTGCTTCATCAACGGTCAGCAGGGGGGTATTCAGATCGGTCACAGCCACGGCTCTCCTTCAGTCTTGGCACGGGCGGCGGCTTGTTGCGCTTGCTGGATTTCGTGGCGTGTCTGGGCAGCCAGGAGTTCTTCGCCGGGTCGGTAGCCGGAGGCGAGATAGGCCCAGGAGGATTCGGTGACGAGAGTGGTGTTCTCGTCAGGCTGGTCTTGGCCGGCATCGGTGTGGGCTTGTGCGGTACGCCAGGCTTTGCGCACGTCACGAAGGGCGCCGAGGGTGGTGGAGTAGCGGCGGGATTTGGTGGAGAAGTGGCCGCGGAATCCGAGCATGTGCGCCCACTTCCAGAGCTTGAGGTCAGCGAACTCGGGGAGGTGGCCGAGCGCCCAGGCAGTGCGGATCATCTGGCGGACGTGACGCTGCACGCGGAGGTCTTGCAGGGGTTCGGCCTGCCCGGTGCCGTCGCAGTCGGCGCACAGGTCGCGGAAGCCGTCAGGGCCGCGCAGGTAGCCGCGTCCACCGCAGGGTGCACAGATGAGGGAGCGGTCCACGGTGCCGGAGTCTTCGGCGCTCTTGGTGGCGTACTTGGCGACGTATCCGGCAACGGCCTTGTCGGTGAGTTCGCCGTCGCCGAGTGCGGTGATCTCGCGTACGTCGAGGCGGTCACCCCAGCGGATTTCGCGGTCTCCGGTGTAGTCGGAGGTCACTGTGAGAACGGCGTTCTCGGCCGCGTCCTCGATGGCAGCCTTGAGTGCGTCGACGGTTGCCCATGGTGGCGGCGGCTCGTTGCTGCCGTCGGGGCCGTCGAAGCGGATGACCGCGTGAAAGTGGACCAGGCCGCGTTTTTGGTACTCGGCGACCTTGGCAAAGGAGATGCGCAGAGTGGCGTTCAGCGCCTTTTGCGTCATGCCGAGGTGGGCGGCCAGGGCGCGGCGGAGATAGGTAGTGAAGCGCGCCCACAGTGCGCCCGCGTGGGCATTCCAGAGCACAGCACCGGTGTAGTCGTAGGTAGACGGACGCAGGGGTGTTCCCAACTCGGGTGCATCTATTGCGTGTTGGGTGCCACAGGCGCAGGGTCGGGCTTTGCCGTTGGTGGTGGGGCGGTTGTGGACGGGGCCGAAGGAAGGTGCGGTGAGAGTGGCGAAGACGCGGGGGTGGGTGCGGACGGTTTCGGGGACGGTCTTGCCGCCGGAGAGTCCGGCTTTGATCAGGTGGTAGGTATCGGCGGCGTAGACGCGGGAGCAGGACGGGCAGCGCGAGGCTCGGCGGTTGCCGCAGGTGGTCAGGAGGCGGCCGGTTGGTTCATCGGTGGTGCTGTAGGAGCGCAGGACGGTGCGGGTGGTGGCGTCGAGGGTGGTGGTCTGGCCGACGAGGTTGACGGGCCGGGTGCATCCGGCGACTTGGCGGACCTGTTCGTTGACGCGGTCGAAGTCGCCGAGGTTGGCCAGCTCGATCAGGTCCCGCACGGCGAGGCTCTTCACGTGGCGTAGGTCGAGCATGCGGGGCATGGGGGCTGTCCTTTCCGTTGGGAAGGGGCCCCGAGCAGCACCGGACAGGGGTGTGGTGCTGCTCGGGGCATGGCGGACCGAGCCCGGTAGGGCAGGGCGGGAAGTTGCCGGAAGGCCGGCGGAGGGTCAGGCGGTCAGGGCCTGGTGTGCGGCGGTGGCCAGCGGGAGGGCGACGCCGAGACGGGCTTTGAGCTGGGCGGCCGTGATGGGCTCGCTGTGCTCGGCCTGGTGGGATGCGGCGATCTTGCGGGCTTCCTCCAGCAGCGGAGCAGGCACCGGAGCCGAAGCCGCAGGGGCCTCTGCTGCTCTTGCCGAAGCCAGGACCGGGGCCGGGGCCGGGGCGGGAGTCGGCTCGGGCGCAGGGGCCGGAGCCGTGTCCGCAGGTTCCGCAGCCGGAGCCGGTTCGCTGACCGGGGCCGGGGCGGTGTCGGTGGATGCCGGAGCCGGGGCGGGCTGCGTCACGGTGTGGAAGTGGCGCAGGAGCTGGGGGCCGACCGCTCCCCAGCCGAGGAGGAGCAGGGGTGCCACCGCGTCCACGCAGGCGCGGCCCCAGTGGTGGGCGATGAGGGGTTCGGCGATGTTGAGGGCCAGGGTCAGCAGTCCGGACAGGTGCATCAGCCGGGAGGCGGAGCGCATCTGGTCGGCCGGGATGCCGCGCAGGGACAGGTAGCGCAGGGCCACCAGGAGGCCGACGACGGAGAGGTCGACCATGGGGGCGATCAGCGGTGCGACGGGGCGGGGGACGCCCAGGCGCAGGGCCAGGGACCAGACGTTGCCGAAGGAGAAGACGAACGCCAGGGCGGCGATGACAGCCATGACCACGGTCACGGTGCGCTGAGTGATCCGGTCCTCAGACATAAGGGTTCACCTCCTTCCAAGTGGCCTGTAGCTGCGGTGTGTGCGGGTCAGGCTGCCTCCGGGGTGCTGTCGTCGGAAGCGAGCTTGGTGAGCTGGATGCGGCGGAGATCACCGCCGGGGAGCTGGGCGTTGAGGAGTTCGGCGGGGTCGCGGGTCAGGTGGGCGGTCTCGGCGGTGATGCGCACAGCATCGGCTTCGGCAACGAAGGGTGTGCGGATGCGGATGAAGCCGGGACGGCCCTGGTGCTGCATGACCGCGACGCCGACGTAGGCCGGATCTTGCAGGTGGATCGGGTTGGCGTCCGGCCAGTCGCGGATGGCCTCACCGAGCGCGGCCACGGAGGCTTCAGCGGTCTTCTGCGCGAAGGACAGGCCCACCGGGCACACGTCCCGGATGAACGTGGGGATGGCGTCGCCCGTGGTCTTCTGTGAGGTGAGGATGACCAGGATGCCGACACTGCGGCCCATCTTCACGAGGTTTTCGACCAGTCGGGCGTTCTCCGCAGCCAGCGCGGCCAGCTTCTTGGTCTTCGCGTCGCTGCCCTTGTAATCGCGGAAGTAGGTGTGAGCCTCATCCATGATCAGGACGACCAGCGGCCACGCCGCGGTGGGCCCGACGTGCCACATGTCCTTGGTCTTCAGCACGTCCTTCATCGCCAGGGTGCGCGCTTCGCGCAGGTCCACCAGGCGCTGGAAGAGCTTGTTGCCTTCTTCCAGATCGCTGCCGACGAACGCGAAGAGGCGGTCAGCCAGATCGGCGTAGTCGCCCACCCGGGACGAGGTCACCTTGCCGTCCGCCACGGCGAACTGGATCGCGGGCGAGGGCGCGCAGTCGCAGATGAAGCGGTTGATCAGTGAGGACTTCCCGTAGCCGGGCAGGCCGGCAACCGTGACGCCGGGCACTTCGGCGAGGTCCACGGCCACACTCTGGGCGTACTCGTCCAGGCCCAGGTTCCACGTGGTCAGCTTCTTGGGCGGCTTTCCTGACGGGACGTGCTCAGTCGAGGTGATCAGCGGATCCACCCGCACGCCACGGATCAGCACCCGCCCGGGACCGTCGGGCTGGACCGAGACGCGGGTGCAGCGCCAAGCGTCCGCCAGAAACCGCGCGGCCTTCTGGAATTCCTCCAGGCCGACCTTCGGAAGGCAGTTGGCCCGCACGAGCAGCCCGAACCGGTCCGGCTTCACCTTCAGCACCGGAGTGAGGACCCGCGGCTTGGGGGGCTTGTCGGCGTCGGTGGTGGTCAGGGAGGCCAGCGCGGTGGGCATCTTGTCCGTGACCGACAGCCCAGCCATTTGCGCCAGTCGCTTCCAGCCCCGCCGCACACGGATCGCCTGGCGCATGCTGGCTCGCATCATGCTGTCGGCTGCGATGTAGCGGCCCAGCCACACCGCCCCCATGACCGCAAAGACGGCCGCTATCGCCACCGCCACCACTGGGGCGTAGGTGGCGAGTTCGTTCACTGTCACGTCTACTTCCGATCTTCGTAGAGGAAGGCCGCCAGGGCCTGATCGAGGTCGCCCCAGTCGAAGTCGTTGATGACCGGGGGGAATCCGTGTGCCGCCAGCACGGCCGCCACGTCATGCGTGACCTGCTCGCTGAAACGGGGGTCGGGGCGGGGGGCTGGGACCGGATAGGCCCGATCCCAGCCCGGAATGAAGTCCCTCACTCCGCCGACGCCCCGAGCTCCAGCGCCTTGGCGCGGTAGGCCACGCCCGAGGACACCTGACCGTTGAAGAGGTTGGCCCAGGGGTTGGCCATCAAGTCCACGGTCCTGATCGGCATCCCCGGCTTGAGGCCGTCGGGGAGACCCTTCTGCGGAACGGTGACCTTCAGCGCCTCAGCCCGCTCACCCTCCATCAGGAAGATCATCACCGTGTACAGCGGGGAGCCGGTCTCACGGTCAACGGCCCGCTCCCCCTTCTCCTGGTCCGTCCACTTCGCCACCGGCAGACCACCGGCCATGAGCTGGGTCTCGTTCGTCATGCCGACGCGGATGCTCGTGCGAGCCATGTGTTTCTTCCTTTCGTTCACCGGCCGCACCGTGCGGCTGGCGTGTACACAAGTAGTACCCGAACGCTCTAGAGCAGTCAAGCTCGAACCAGAGCGATCCAGAGCACTCTTTCGTGAGGGAGCCCGTTCGGGCGGTGGGTGGTTGGACCGAAGGTTGGACCGAAGGTTGGACCGAAGGTTGGACCGAAGGTTGGACCGAGGGTGGGGCCGCTGGCCGTGGCCGGATCACGGCAGGCGCGGCGGCACGGGTTGCTGCGGACTGTCCAGACCGGTCTAGAGCGGGCTACTCTCGCGGTATGAGCATGCCGACAGACCACCCGTTGCCGCCGTACCAGCTGGCGGCCGGCAAGCTGCGCAAGCAGATCCAGGAAGGGAAGCTGAAGCCCGGCGACCGCCTCCCCTCCTCACGGGAGCTGCGCACAGAACTCGGCATCGCCAACGCCACCGTCCACAGCGCGCTGCGAGTACTGCGGGAAGAGGGACTGGTCTACTCCGTCCCCAACCGAGGCACCTACGTCAGCGACCCCGGCACGGACTCCACCGGCGCGTTCAAGATCGAGCACACCGCTCCCGCCTGGTACAGCGCCGCCAAGGAGCAGGCTGCCCCCGGCGATGAGGCAGTCCCCTCCCCCGTGACCGAGGCCCTGGCGCAGATCCTGGAGCAGATGCACCAGATGGCAGCGGAAGTCGAAGCCCTCAAGCAGCACGTCGCGACTCTTGAGGACAAGGTCCATCAGCTAGAGCAGAAAGACGCTCGCTGACCCGACCGGCACGCTCCCGCACCTGCGCCATCTCCCGATTCAATTGCGCAGCCGCCTGAGCTATCGCTGCCAGCAGCTTCAGATCCGTCTCGTTCACCGCGCACATCCCCGTCTCGCCTGTCATTTCGTCTCCACCCCAGTTAGCGCCCGTGCCCTTACCGCCCCGCTTACCGAATCCGCCCCATGAGGTAACGGAAGCGGCACAACCGCCCTGGTATGCGCCGTGGTAAGCCCCCGGAAGCCCTGGTAAACACAGTCCCGCTCACCACAGACCGGCGCCCGGACCAAGCGCCTGGCACCACCTTGCAGGCCGCGCACAGCAGCCCCAGGGGCGTTTCCCGCCCGGCGGCCCAGCTCCCTCCGAAAACCCGGCATGCGGGAAGTAATCCGCACCCACGCCCCGCCGGACGGAACGTTCCTGCACCCACCGCTCACCGCGTACACGGCGCACTCCTCCACTCCCTCGGACCGCCACGCGAGCGGGGGCCCCTGCCGACCCCCACCACACCAACCGGTCCCGGATTTCCCCAGTCCGGCATCCCGTGCCACACTCCGGCCCCTCTCTGACCAGCACATCACCGCTGTCGGACACCTCCTCGTACGCACAAGCCGCCCGAACCACCGGCCGGACTCGCGCCTCCCTGTCTTTCTCTTCACTAGGTCCAAGTACGGGAACGAGGCCGATTCGGACACGCTGTGATGCACATCACGCACCTTTTTTGTCTCGACACCACAGGGAGTACCGCTTCGGAGCGGATTTCTCCCTCCACCTAGAACAAGTGCGGAAAACAGGCCCGATGTGACACGTGTGACGCAGGTCACATCATCCCCCTCCTTCGAGGTGCCGTCCGAAGCGAGATTCATGGTCCGGAGAAAGGGCGGTTTGGCCAACCGGCGTTCTCGGTCTATGTTTCGCCGTTTTCCGATCACCCTCTCCGGGCTTGCGTACAGAGAAGGGAGCGGAAAAGAGCCAGATGTGACACCAAGTGACCTGGATCACTCCTTTCCGCGTCCGTCTTCCATGGCGTGAACGCCAACGAGGGCATCTCCTCGCGGGAAGCGGACACCTCCCCTTGTGGACAACTTTCCGACGGCCGGAAGACCCAGAAACGAAACCCGGAATCGAGCAGGGGGCAGCACACAACCCGTGCGGCAACTGGCCGGGGGTGCACGCATCTTGTGCAGAAAGTCGCGGACATCTCGAACCGTGCTCGCTTGAAATCGACATGTTGGAACTCTGCAACGGCCAGCCTGTGGATAGAGTTCGGCGATCCGCGAGACAGACCCGCATAAATTGCCGCAGTCCAGGGCAATCGGGGGCGCGAGCGGCATGGACGAGGGAGCAGCGGCGGAACGCTTCGCAGAAGCGGCCAAGGAAGAGCGACAGCCGAGCTGTTCAAAGTTTCTTTACTGGATCAAGGCGGCCCGCTACGCGGGCCGCGCGCGCTGGCGGCCGAAGGCCGCCGACGCTCCTGTCTACCGCCCCGCTCTCGGCAGCCCCCGGCAGCTCAGCGCGCAAGGACAGCAAGCGTTCCGACAGGGCCCAGGAAGCAACCCGACCAGCCCGACGCAGCACCACCGGGCCGACACCACGGCAGCTCCCCACACAGCCACCACAACCAGGCCCACGCGACCCGCAGCCAGGCCACGCCGAATTCGCGGTGACACCTCGCAGTTCGCGGGCCGATCCAAACAGGGCAGCGTGGCCCAGGCCGGAGGGGGCGCGGGTGACACACGTGGCAGGTGCTCCCCACAGCGCGGGAGCGTCGTAGCTGGCTTTCTGTGGCTGAGGCCCAGGACCGCACCCGCTCCTACCTCCGGCTTCTGCCGCCCGGTCAGGAGCCAGGCATGAGAAGGCCCCGCTCGTTTGCTGCGAGAGAGAGCAGACGGGCGGGGCGAACTGACAGGCGCAAGTCAACGGCGGCGCCAAGCGACGCCTACGCAGCCAGAGCGGCGATTCGCTCCGAGACCTCCCGGACCTTCGGCTCATTCTTGACGGGCCGAAAGGCACGACGGACATCTTGCAGGCGTTCCACGCCACGCCGCGAGTGGATGCCGTCTTCGATGAGATCGGCGGCCTTGTACGTGGCGTCGAGCGCACCGTCCAGGTCACCGGTCTTCTGATAGGCCAGAGCCAAGGTGCCGTAACGGACCGCCTTGTCGCGTGGTGCAGCCTCGGTGACCGAGCGCTCCAGCGCCTCGGTGGCCTTTTCTGCCTGCCCCGTGGTGAGGAGGAAGCGCCCCTCCGTGGACCGGAGCTGCGCCTCACCGAACCAGGCCAGGTAGGAAGGAGTGTCCGAGGCATCGACTCGACCCAGGGCATCGAACGCGCGGTTGAGCGCCGCTGCTGCCTTCCGCTTGTCGCCGGCCTTGTTGTAGACGGTGGTCTGGTGGGCGGCGAGCGAGGCCCGCATGATGGCGGGCACCCGGCCCCGGACGGCTTCTGCGGTATCCATCAATCCGACAGCAGCGAGCTGTTCTTGCTGATTGGCCGCCTGGGTGGCCATGAAGCACAGAGTGTGCGCCCCGAGGGTGTCATCACCCGCAGTCTTGGCCGAACGGAGAGCCACGGCGTAGTGCTGCTGGGCGGCACTGTGAAGGCTGGCGTCGTAGCTCATCCAGCCCAGGAGACAACACACCTCGGCGGCTAGCACGTAGAGCTGTTTCGCCGTCTCCTCCGTGTACCGGCCGTTCTCCAACATGCGCATGATCAGCCGGAGATCTGTCCGGGCGGACTCCAGGAATTCACCGCCGCCCGTCACCTGCTCCATGCTGCGCAAGGACTCCACCCTGCCGCGCATGTGATCCACGGTGGCAGAGGTGACCCTGTCGCCGGACACAGCTGCGGCGATGGCTGGATCGGCCGTCGCCCACTGGGCACCGATACCCACGAGCGCCATGCCACCGATACCGAGAAAAGCCCTCCGGTCCATAGGTCCACTCCCAGCAAGTGAGGTCAAGGACTTCAGCGTAGCCTCCTGCGTCCAAGGCGCAGCAAGGTCGAAGGTGTTGTCCCCCGCAAGCAACCAGCGCGGCCATGGCCCCGACAAGCGCACGGCGTCAGAGATTTGAAGCACCCGTCCGATAACCATCTGGGTGATGTCGTCAGGCGCATGGTCTCCGCGTTCCCACTTGAAGACCGTCGAGCGGGTGGTTCCCAGGTTGTATCCCAGGCCCCGCCCCTCAAGGCGGATCAACTGGGCGAACTTGGTCTTGCCCAGGCCGGCTTCGACCCGCGCGTAGGACAGGGGGTGGTGTAACAACTCCGTCGGATGCCCGGTCATCAGGTCCTCCTATCGGCCCGCATGCACACTCAACATAGCGCTGCCGACGCTTGCTGGGTCCAGGTGCGGAGCACCCTGAAACCCCCTGAAACCTTATGAGTTGAGGGGCCGTGGGTGGATGTTCTTGTCCTGCCCGGAGTTCCCGGGCACCGATGGGCAAGGCATGCGGAGGTGCGATCCACCATGCCCGCACGACTCTCCTCAGCGCCCTCATACGGATTCCGCGTGACGCCTGCTAACAGGTCAGTTGGCGATGCCCGACGGCGGATCGCAGAACGTGTCCGTCACTGGCGCACGGGCATCACCGCTGTCCAGGTCGACGACCTCTTGCTGTTGAGCAGTGAGGTGATCACCAACGCCGTGACCCATACGGGCGCGACCTGTGTGGTGTGCGTGCGGTGGACCGGCGCGGAAGTGAGGGTCGAAGTGACCGACCACGATCCGCAGCTCCCGCATGTCGTCAGCACCGTACCGGCATCGGAGAGCGGCAGAGGCTTGCGGCTCGTCTCCGCCTTGGCAAGTGCTTGGGGAACGAAGCAGGGCCCGGCGGGAAAAGTGGTCTGGTTCGAAATCGCGGTCGGCCGTTCGTCGACCGAGGCGGGACCTGTGGCCGCCGTCGCGGATGCAGACGGGCCATGCGCTCAGGCCACTCGACCTCGATGAGCCGACGCGCAAACGAATGTGCTGCACGCCCGGCGGCGGAATGCCGGAAGCCCCTCTTAGCCATGCACGAGAAGGAAGGATCAGATGTGAAAGTGCTGTCATCCGCCGGGAGGCACACCGGCGCGCGAGCCACATCCCGTCGAGGCGGCGATGTGGTCACCCGGTGTCTGGAATGGACGTGGGCACTGGGAACGGTCGCCGCGATGATTTTGCTCCTCCAGCTCGTCCACAACGACCTCGGCAGGCATCCAGGGGCGTGGGCCTCGGCAGCTCGAACCTTGCCGGACGAAGCCGCCTTCCAGAGCTGACTTCACTCACGTCGCCTGAACGGGCTTTGCCCAGAAGGCTCCCCCGCCGCGCGCAGGGACGCGTCACAACTCCCAGGGCCTGCCGTCACTCAAGCTCGCAGCGGCAGGACACCGAATCCCTTCACTCTCGCCCTCCAACGACGAAGGAGCAGAGATAAGTGATCGATCACCCCGCTTTAAGGAACATCAGCCATGCCGTGCCTGTCCGTGTCACGGTGGACCGGACCCTCCGCGTCAAGGTCATCGACGCCTGTGGCATGACCTGCACCTTCTGCCACAACGAAGGAACGCCGGTTAGCGCGGACAACCAAGAGGACCACGCGGGAGAGTTCGGGGCAGCAGGCCGTTCCGGCCGGGTCTCGATCTACCTCGCCACCAACGGTGCTCGTTTCACCACCGCACCCATATTCCCCGATGACACGTTTCACACGGCGCTCACACAGCTCCGCGACGTGCTGGACTTCAACGAGGTCCACCTGACCGGCGGAGAACCGACGCTCCACCCCCGCCTACCTCAGATCGTCGACGTGTCCCGATCAGCCGGCTACAAGGTCAGCGTCACATCGAACGGGGAGAACGGCGGGCGTGTCCTCCCTGGCTGCGCCACAGCCGGCCTGGACCACGTGAACTTCTCCATCTTCGGAACCACTGCCGAAGAACTGGCCCAGGTACAGAACACCCGCTACCGCTCGCACTCCCTGGCAGGACGCAAGATCGATGCGCTGGAGAAATCAATCAGCCTGTCGCTCGACCTGGGACTTGGCGCTCGGGCGAACGTCGTCATTCCGAACCGACGCCACGTCCGTCGCGTGCACCGGCTCTTGGAGAAGTACTCTCCCCAGCTCTCGGTCCGCGTCCTTTCCTCCCTCGCCGACGGGGAGGAATCGCTGCAAGCCATCGATCTCCTCCTGGAGGAACTGCAAGCGCGGCCGACCGAGGTGACGCTGATCGCAGGCACGTCAGGCTTCAGGATCGGCTACCAACTCCCGGACGGGCGCACGCTGTTCGTGAAGCACATACGATCGCTGCGGCTGCCAGAAACATGCGTCGGCTGCCGGTTCAACAACAGCACTGACTGCCACGAGGGCTACTACGGCGTTCGGCTCTACCGTGACCCGCGCGGAACGTTCCACGTTGGCGTATGTATCCAGCGCATGGACCTGTGCCTGCCGCTCGAAGAGTTCGTCACCAGCACCGTGTGCAGCGAGATCAGGAAGCTGCGCGAGCAGGACTATCACGACCTCACTGCGTAGCCCCCCGCGACCAGAGGAGAGAGATGGCACAGCACGAGTACGAGGCCAAGTTCCTGGAGATCGACGTGGACGCCCTGCGCGATCACCTGAAGGCCGCCGGCGCAGAGCAAGTCTTCCCCAAGACCCTGTTCACCCGCCTGATCTTCGAGAACGACACCGTTCAAGGCGAGCAGTGGCTGCGGCTGCGCGATGAGGGAGGCAAGACCACCCTGACGCTGAAGCAGGTCACCGACGCCAGCCACATCAACGGCACCACGGAAATCGAGGTCGAGGTCAGCGACCTGGAGAAGACCGCAGAACTCCTCAACGCCCTCGGTCTGCGCCAGGTGCGCTACCAGCAGAACTACCGGGAGGAGTGGCAGCTCGACGGCGTCACCTACGACCTCGACACGTGGCCCGGCCTGCCGACCTTCCTGGAGATCGAGAGTTCCTCAGAGCAGGCGGTGCGCGCAGCGGCGGCTGAACTTGGTTTCGATTACGGCGAAGCCCGCTTCGGCAGCATCGACCTGATCTACAAGAGCGAACTGAACAGGGACATCCTCGCCGAGGACACCCTCCTGTTCGTGTGAGCTTCCCGCGCATCTGCGCCCCCAACGGTTTGACCGCTGGGGGCGTTCGCGCGCCCAACGCAAAACCAGCCGCTGTGCGTGCCAGATCCGTGCCAGATAGGGCGGTAAAACGTGGTCAACATCGGTCAGCCACGGACACCCATCGGTTGGGAACAGAAACGGCCCCTGACCGGGAAATCCCTGGTCAGGGGCCGTCTACCTGCGGAGGCTGTGGGATTTGAACCCACGGTGACGTTGCCGCCACGACAGTTTTCAAGACTGTTCCCTTAGGCCGCTCGGGCAAGCCTCCCCGCGGCACCTGTGCGCGGGGCGCGTGGGTGTCGCGGGATCAGACTAGCGCGTCACTTGTCGCCCGTGCGCTGGCCCAGGGTGACTTGGGCCGTGTGCTCCTTGCCGTCGCGCTTGTAGGTGAGGGTGACCTCGTCGCCGGGCTTGTGCTGCCAGATCTCGCTGATGAGGGTGGGGCCGCTGTCGATCACCGTGTCGTCGAGCTTGGTGATGGTGTCGCCGGGGCGGAGGCCGGCCTTGTCGGCGGGGCCGTTCGGGGTGACGGCCTTGGAGCCGTTGTTGCCGGTCCGGGCGATGGTCGCGCCGTCGCCGGTGTCCCGCATACCGACCTGGACGCCGATCTGCGGGTAGACCGGCTTGCCGGTCCGGATCAGGTCCTGGGCGACCCGCTTGGCCTGGTCGATGGGGATGGCGAAGCCCAGGCCGATGCTGCCGGACTGCTGGGACTCGCCGCCCAGGCCGCCGCCGTTGCCCGCCGACTGGATCGCGGAGTTGATGCCGATGACATTGCCGGCGGCGTCCATCAGCGGGCCGCCGGAGTTACCGGGGTTTATCGAGGCGTCGGTCTGGAGGGCGCTCATGTACGAGGCGCTGGTGCCGCCGCCGTCGCTGGAGGCCACCGGGCGGTCCTTGGCGCTGATGATGCCGGTGGTGACCGTGCCGGACAGGCCGAAGGGGGCGCCGATGGCGATCGTGGCGTCGCCGACCTGCACATTGGAGGACTTGCCGAGCGGGAGCGGGTTGAGCGGGGCGCCGGAGGCGTTCTTCAGCTTGATCACGGCGACGTCGTAGCCCTGGGCGTTGCCGACGACCTCGGCGTCGTACTTCTTGCCGTTGGAGAACGTCGCGGTCAGCTTGCCGCCGCCGGCCGCGCTGGCGACCACGTGGTTGTTGGTGAGGATGTGGCCCTGCTTGTCGTAGATGAAGCCGGTGCCGGTGCCGCCCTCGCCGGTGGCACCCTGCGCCTCGATCGTCACGACGCTCGGCAGCGCCTTCTGCGCTATCCCGGAGACGGAGGTGGGCTTGCGGTTCAGCGCACCGGGGTCGCCGGGCGCGGAGACCGTCGTCGAGGCGCTGTCGTTCTGGCCCGCGGCCCAGAAGCCGATGCCGCCGCCGACACCGCCCGCCACCAGCGCGGCCACCAGGACGGCCGCGATCAGGCCGCCGTTACGCCGCTTGGGCGCGGGGCTGCCGACGCCCCAGGGGTCGCCGCCGTACGGAGGCTGCTGGCCCCAGCCGCCGCCCGCTCCGGCCGCGCCATGACCGGCGCCCGGGTACGGCGGAATCTGCGCGGTCTGCTCGGTGGTGGGGTCGTCGCCGGGGTGGCCGAAGCCGGGCTGCGGAGGGTGTCCGGCGCCCGGGGCCGAGCCGGCGGTCGGGGCGAAGCCCGGCGGGGGCGGCGCGTACGGGCCGTCGGGAGCCTGGGCGCCGGAGGCGGACGCGGGGGCGCTGTCCGGCTGCTGCCCGGTCGGCGGCTTGGCCTCCGACGGGACGGCGGCTCCCTCGTTCTCGGTGCTCACAGCTCTCTCCTCAGCTTCATGACTGTCGGCTCCCACGGCCTTGGCAGGCTGCTTCCCTGTCGCCCCGGATCTCATCCATGCCCGAGATCGGGGCGGGCCGTTTCTTCCGGGGCTTGCAGGTCGGCCGGACCCTGGGGGTGCGTCCGGGTGGTGCGGTTCTCCTGGGGCCGGCGGGCCTCGCGGTCCGCCGGGTGATGCGGTTGCGCCGGTCCGGCGGGCCTGGGGCCCTCCGGGTCGTACAGCTCCTCGTGCCGGTGGACGGGGAACCCGTACTCCAGGATCAAGGATCCCGGCGATACGGGCGAGTCCCTGTCCGCCGGTCCGGGGCCGCCGGCCGTGGTCCGCAGGTCCCGTCCCGCACACCCGGCCGTGCGCGAGCCCCGGCCGCGGGCCCGTCCGGTGATCCGGGCGGGCGGCACGAGCGAGTCTCCCTACCACCCTTTCCCACCGCGCGTCAGAGCACCGTAAGTCGAGGCTGTGACTGTCCCCTCATCCTTTATGCCGGACAAAACCGGCGCATCCCCTGTTCCGGCACCTTGGGTAAGCGCCCGGCGGCCCCTCGGCGGCGGATGGCACGATAACGCGGTGACCTATGCACGCCCTGTCCAGGACGCCCGTCCGGGCCGTCCCGCCATGTCCGTCATCGCCCATCGCGGCGCCTCGGAGGACGCCCCGGAACACACCCTCGCGGCCTACCGCAAGGCGATCGAGGACGGGGCGGACGCCCTGGAGTGCGATGTCCGGCTGACTGCGGACGGGCATCTGGTCTGCGTGCACGACCGGCGGGTGAACCGCACGTCCAACGGGCGCGGCTCGGTTTCCGCCCTGGAGCTCGCCGACCTGGCCATGCTCGACTTCGGCTCCTGGAAGGGCGACGGTTTCGCGAACGACGGATTCGCGAACGAGGCGCCGGACCGGCAGCACGAGGACCCCGAGCGGACCTCCGTCCTCACGCTGGAGCGGCTGCTGGAGCTGGTCGCCGACGCGGACCGCCGGGTCGAGCTGGCCATCGAGACCAAACACCCGACGCGCTGGGCCGGACAGGTGGAGGAGCGGCTGGTCGAGCTGCTGACCCGGTTCGGGCACACGAATCCGGCCATGCGCAGCGACTGGACGCCCGCGGTCCGGGTCATGAGCTTCTCGGCGCGCTCCCTGCATCGCGTACGGGCTGCGGCGCCCTGCATCCCCGGCGTCTACCTGATGCAGTTCCTCACGCCGCGGCACCGCGACGGCCGGCTCCCGCCCGGCGTCGGCATCGCGGGCCCCGGGATACGCATCCTCCGCTCGCACCCCGACTACGTCGCCAAGGCGCATCGCGCCGGCCACCTCGTCCATGTCTGGACGGTCAATGAGCCCGCCGATGTCGAGCTGTGCCAGGAATTGGGGGTGGATGCGGTGATTACGAACCGCCCCAAGCAGGTACGAATCCAACTCGGCCTTGGGTAGAGCCCCTCACAGGGTGTGCACCGGCGCATTCGGCCCGTATTCGATCGTGTCCAATGCGTCACCATGTGCCGCTTGGCCGGTTTCCGGTCCAGTCCATTGGGGCATTCATCCCGTGGCGTGGGGCAAAGGAGGTCTCGGGGGTGGCGTTGGTGGTGGCACAAGAGGTGCCGACGTCGTCGATCATGGCCGTACCCCATGGTCCTGTGGGTGTCGGCATGGCCAGGCGGCGCATGCGTGAAGAGCTGTTGGCAAGTGGAGTTCAGGACACAGTCGTCGATGACGCGGTCCTCATTCTTTCGGAGCTGCTGAGCAATTCGTGTCGCCATGCGCGTCCGATATACGAAAACGGATCGCCGGGCTCCGCAACTGTCGAGACGCGTGAGGCTCCGGTGGCCTCCGTCCGGGCGTCCTGGCGTATCGACGCACAGGGCAGACTGACCGTCGCGGTCACGGACGGCGGCGGCCCGACCCGGCCACTTCCGGCCACTCCGTCGGTCACGGCGCGCGGCGGCCGCGGGCTGGCGATCATCCGCTCGCTCGCCAAGGACTGGGGCGTACACGACACCGTCGTCGGCGAAGTGACGGTCTGGGCGGCCCTCTCGCTGCAAGGCGCATTCGCTACGCGCGTGGATCTGACGCCCGATCTGCCGCCCTCGCTCACCACGGGAGCCGGAGTGAGCACGGGGCTGCCGCTGCCGGGCTTCCCGGACTTCGACGATCTGCCCTAGGGCGGGTCCGCACAGTCCCGCCTGGCTCGCGACGCCTGGCACGCACGGCACGGCGGGACACGGCGGGCGCGCGGCCGGGCGCGACCTCGTACGCAATCCTCTAGGCTCGCGCCGAAACGCGTCCGTACCGCCCAGGATCGACCAGGAGACACCGTCGCCATGGCCAAGAAGCGCCGTCCCCAGCCCCAGGCCGCAGCAGCACGGATCAAGGACGGCGAGGTGCCGGTCGTCGGCGCCCGTGAGCCCTGCCCGTGCGGCTCCGGCCGCCGGTACAAGGCCTGTCACGGGCGACAGGCGGCGCATGCCGCCACCGAGCTGGTGCAGCGCCCCTTCGAGGGCCTGCCCGGTGAGTGCGACTGGGTGGCGCTGCGCGAGCTGGTGCCCGCCGCCACCGCCGAGTTGACGCTGAAGGGCGGACTGCCCGAGGGCGTCCCGTCCGTGACGCTGGCGACGGTGCTGCCGATGGCCTGGCCCGCGCTGCGCCGCGACAACGGCGCGGTGATGCTCGGCCTCCAGAACGACACCGCCTCCGGCGACCTCAGCCGCGATCTCGCCGACACCCTCCAGCGCGCGCTGACCGCCGAGCCCGGCACCCCGGTCCCCGCCGCCCGCCCGGCCCCCGACGGTCCGCGGCTCCAGGATCTGCTCGACCCGGACGCGGTCTTCGAACCGGCCGTCCACACCGGCTTCGAGTTCTGGGTGGAGAACGCCGAGAACGCCACCGGCGAGGTCGCCGCCTCCCTGGAGCGGGCCAACGCGGCGGCCATTCCCACCGCCCGGATCCCCGGCCTGGAGGGTGCGTACTGGTGCGAGGCCCCGGAGAAGAACCACCTGCGCTGGGTCACCGGGCACCCCGAGGAGCAGCTGCTGGACGCGCTCGCCCGGCTGCACGCCGCGGGCGCCTCCTCGCTCGGTGAAGGCACCCGGCTGGTGGGTTCGTTCCGTGCCCACGGCCTGGTCGTGCCGGTCTGGGACCTGCCCTCGTCGATGAGCGCCGAGGACGTCGCCAAGCCGGCCGCGGCGTTCGCCGAGCGGCTGGCCGAGGCGCTCGCGACGGACGCCCCGCTGACCCCCGAGGAGCGCCGGGCGCGCGGCGGGCTCACCAACCGCCAGATCACCCTGAGCTGACCGGACCGGTCGGCCGCGCGGACCGGATGCCTCCGGGGCCCCAGACGTGACACCTGTCACAACTCCCCGTACCTGCCGGTAAATAGGCGTCCGGAATTCCACGATCGAATTTGCGAACCGCCGATCTCTTGTTACGGTTCTAGAAGCCCGGTCGCTGGTGCATCCCCCGTCGCCAGCGACCGGGCGCTTCCATGTCCGGAGTCAGGCGCTCCGCCCGGCCGGCCCCGGCCGCCTGCGGCCCGGTGCCCTCAGCGGCCCGAACCCCTGCCTCCCACGGACGAGTTGCTGCCGGCGCGCAGCAGCAGCCGCTCCCCCGCCACGTCGGAGAACTCCGCCACCGCGCGGTACGGCCCGCCCCGGCGCACGGTCGCCCCGGTCGGCGTCTCGCACAGGCCCGGCGCGTCGGCCGCCGGGACCTCACAGTTCACCTGGACGGTCGTGCCGTCCGGCCGCAGCAGCGTCAGTGCGGCGCGCAGCGGACCGCCGGTGCGGTTGCGGTAGTACGTCCGCCCCCAGGTCAGACCGTCCTCGGCGAGCACACAGGTCTGGGCCTCGATCCGCTGGGGAGCGAGGAGTTGGGGTCCACAGCGGGAGGTACGGGCGGAGCGGGGCGGCAGACCGGGGCCGGCGGGGGAGGCGGCGGCGGTCCGGGCGCGGGCAACGGCGGGGCGCATGTCCGACTTGGCACCACTATCGAGGCTGATGCCGCTTTTGGCCGTAGAGCGGTTTTCGGACGTGGCGGAGGCCCCGGGCGCCGCGAGGTCGGCCGGACCGGCCATTGCGGCACCCAGCGGCACGGCGATGGTGAACACCACCACGCCGGCGAGACCGGTCATGCGGAGTTTCTGCGCACGCTGCATGGCCCCCACCTGCGATTGAGATGCCGCTGACGGCGGCTTGACGGTGGGCCGAACCTATCGGGCGGTGGGGGTGCCACCGGGCGCCCGGACGCTGCTTCCCCGTAGTTGTCCGGGCCGGTCACACCCGAACGGGTGATCCGCCCGCGCGTCGTTTCCGATCACCGCCGGCCGGGCCGTCCGCCGGCCGGGCGGGGCGGGCGCACGGGCGCATCCGCTGAGGTCAGTACGCGAGCCGGCTGCCGCCGTCGGGAGTGCTGGTGCTCGCCATGACCAGGGCGTCCACGATCGTGCTCACCTTCGGCAGCCAGGGCGCGGCCGGGACGGAGGCCGGCGGCCGCTCCCAGCGGACCCGGCCCGCACCGATCTGGGAGGGCGGAAGCACCAGATAGCCGCCCTCGCCGTGGAACCGCAGCGAGCTGGGCACCCAGTCCTGGGAGTGCAGCAGCTCACCCAACTCCGCGAGGCCGTAGGGCGATACGAGCAGGGACCAGCGGGTGGGCGTGGCCACCACGGGGCCGAGGCGTACGCCGAAGTGATCCAGGGCCGCCAGGGCGCGGGCGCCGGCGACGGCCGGCAGGCTCACCGCGCAGGGCGCGCGGCCGCCGGTGGCCAGCACGATCGGGGCATCGGGGCGGTTCGTCCACCACCAACGCACCATCCGGGCATCGGTCGTGGCGGCCAGCAGGCCGGGGTCGAAGGGGTGCGCGCCGGGCACCACACAGTCGGGGTCGGGGCAGCTGCACCGGCGGCCGGTCCGCTCGCCGAGACCGAGCCGGGCACCGGCCGGCTGCCGGCCGGCGGGCCTGATCCCCACACCGGGAAGTACGGGCCACTGCCACTCGGTGGCGCAGTGGAGCGCCGCACCGAGCAGCGCCGACCTTCCGCCGCGCCGGAACAGGAGCTTGCGTCGCCTTCCGAGGATCTCGCGCATGAGCGCTCGTTCCTTTCCGTTAACGCCGAGGGCTTCGTCCATCGCACTACATGGCACTTCTCGCCGGTTCGCCGTTGTCCGTGCCGTGCCGCTTCATGCCGTGGTGGGGCGTTTTCCGCGGCCCGGCCGTGCAACCCGGGGTCGATCGCATCTCGATCACGCCACGTGGATCACTGGTCACCGCGTGTACAAGGCAGCGCATCACGCCGTACGCCGAGCGTGGAACATGGCGGGGGGTGGCGCGCGCTGGCGATTGCGCCTCCGTGGTGCAGTCCCCGCCTCTTGGGAGTGCGTCGCGGTCGTCGCCGTATTAGACGCCGGTGTCCGCCGGAGAGTTCCGGTGCGGCCCCAACTGGCCCCGCACCTTTCCGAGTACGTACCCGCCACTGTGGTGAAGACGCGCTGCTGATCGCCGTCAGTCGACCTCAAATTGACACTTGGGGGGCCTTTTTCAGGCCAATCTACAGACCTCGCTGACACCACAAACCCCACGGGGAGAGTGCTGGACATCACATCGTTGATGCGTGTACATCTGGAGCATTGATAGCGGAGCAGCACGACATGGGGGTTTGCGATGCTATTGAGGAAATTGAGCGGCCAACCGCACCGCACAACAGCACTCAACAAAACGCCGCACTCCCAACTAAAAAGCGGCCTGACCTGGGTCATTACCTGGCGCAACGAGAGATGCCAGCCATGACCGCCCCGCACGTACCGAAAGTGGCTGGAATCGAACCAGCGCTTCCCGCCCCCACGCACACTGTCGACCCACGCGTGGGGAAAGCCTCCGCGGCCCCCACTGCCGACACCCCGTCCGACGGCTCGCCCCCCACCCCTCCGGGCGCCCCTCAGGACCCCGCACTCGACGCCGCGTCAGACGCCGCCCCCGGCGATGCCCCCGACATCTCCGTCGTCGACCAACTCGCCGCCGTGCAGGACCGGCTGGCCGGCTGGATCTCCGACCTCAGCACCCTGCACGACCTGACCGAACAGCTCGCGCGCACCCGCACGGTGGAGGACGCCCTCCATGAGCTGCTGCGCGCCGGCGCCTCCCTGGTCGGCGCGCGGCGCGGGCTGGTCGTCCTCGCCCCGGCCGACGGTTTCGGCCCGGAGACCACGGTCGGTCTCGGCCTCGGCCACGCCGAGATCGGCACCATCGAGACCATCCCGCGCCGCGCCCTGTCGTACGCGCGGATACTGGACGGCCTCCCGGAGCCGGGCGCCACCGGCGACGACACCCGGCGCGCGGTGGGCGAGGCGGGCCGTCCTCCCGGCGCCCGCGGCGCGGCGGCGGCCGGACCGTGCACCGAGATCTCCGAACCCGACATCCCCGGAGAGAAGGACCTCGACCCGCGCCTGCGCGAGGTCGCGGCCCGGCTCGGCTATGCGGCCAGCTACGCGGTGCCGCTCACCGCCGACCCCATCGGCCGGACCGGCGCCGCGGTCTGGCTCTACGACGAACCGGCCGAGCCCACCGAACGGCAGCGCCATCTCATCGGCCTCTACCGGGCACACGCCGCCGAACACCTCGCCCGCCTCCTTGAGCTGCACCGCACCCGGCAGGCCGTCCGGATCCTGCGCGAGGAGCTGCTGCCGCACCGGCTGCCGCGGGTCCCCGGCGTCCGCCTCGCGGTGCGGCACAGCAGCGGGCCGCGCGGGGGCGGTGACTGGTACGACGCGCTGCCGCTGCCCGACGGCGCGCTGGGGCTTGCCATCGGTTCGGTGACCGGCTCCGGGCCGAGCGCGGTGGCGGCCATGGGGCGGCTGCGGGCGTCGCTGCGCGCCTACGCCGTCATGGAGGGCGAGGATCCGGTCGCGGTCCTCTCCGACCTCGAACTGCTGCTGCGGCTGACCGAGCCGGCCCGCAGCGCCACCGCGCTGTTCGCCTTCACCGAACCGCCGCCCGGCGCGCCGGGCGGGCCGCCCGCACCCCCGATGCCCGGCGGAATCACCGACCCCTTCGCCCGCAAGGTCGTGCTGGCCGGGGCCGGCCACTGCCCGCCGCTGATCCTCGGTGATCTGCGGACCGAGTACGCGGAGACCTCGCTGTCCGCGCCGCTGGGCATGCTGGCCTGCTGGGAAGCGCCGAGCGTGGAGATCGAACCGGCCGGCGGCGAGACCCTGCTGCTCTACAGCGACGGGCTGCTGCACCGCACCGGCGAGCCCATGGACCGCGCCTTCACCCGGCTGCACGCGGCCGCCGCGGGCGTCCCCAGGGCCGCCCGGCACGATCCCGAGGCGGTCGTCGACCACATCGTGCGCACGATGCTGCCGCAGGGTCTGGACGACCCGCTGTCGGAGGAGGACGTCGTGCTGCTCGCGGCGTATTTCGAGGAGTAACCCCCGGTCCGGCGGCTCGGGGCCGGTCCGCGGCCCCCGGCCCTGGTTGCAGGGCCGGCCCTGAGCACGCCCCCTACGGCGGGCGGACATGCTGCCCGCGCGCCCGTTCACACCCCCGCCGGGCGCCATGCCTCCTATGGCCGGAGTGCCGGAGAGGTCACGCCTTCCCGCCCCTGGACCGTTTTCGATCCGCACATACGATGGAATGCGGTTCAGTCTTTAAAGGAGGCACGGTGACCGACGAGCTCACTCCGGAGACCCCGGACGAGGACGAGCAGCCGATCAAGCAGCGCAAGAACGGCCTTTACCCGGGCGTCTCGGACGAGCTCGCGGAGAACATGAAGAGCGGCTGGGCCGACACCGAGCTGCGCGATCTGGAGCCGATCGAGCAGGCCCCGCACGCCGCCCGGCGCCGGGCCGCGCTCTCCGCGCGCTTCCCCGGTGAGCGGCTGGTGATCCCGGCGGGCAATCTGAAGACCCGCTCCAACGACACCGAGTACCAGTTCCGCGCCTCGACGGAGTACGTCTACCTCACCGGCGACCAGACCGACGACAGCGTCCTGGTCCTGGAGCCGACGGGCGACACCCACGAGGCGACGCTCTACCGGCTGCCCCGCTCCAACCGTGAGAACGGCGAGTTCTGGCTCAACGGCATGGGCGAGCTGTGGGTCGGCCGCCGCCACAGCCTCCAGGAGGCCGAGGCGCTGCTCGGCATCCCCTGCAAGGACGTCCGCGAGCTGGCCGACGCGCTCAAGGAGGCCACCGGCCCGGTGCGAGTGGTGCGCGGCCATGACGCCGGCGTCGAGGCCGCGCTGACCGACAAGGTCACCGCCGAGCGGGACGAGGAGCTGCGCGTCTACCTCTCCGAAGCGCGCGCGGTGAAGGACGAGTTCGAGATCGGCGAGCTCCAGAAGGCCGTCGACTCGACGGTGCGCGGCTTCGAGGACGTCGTGAAGGTCCTCGACAAGGCCGAGGCGACCAGCGAGCGCTACATCGAAGGAACGTTCTTCCTGCGCGCCCGCGTCGAGGGCAACGACATCGGCTACGGCTCGATCTGCGCCGCCGGACCGCACGCCACCACCCTGCACTGGGTCCGTAACAACGGCGCGGTCCGCTCCGGCGAACTGCTCCTGCTGGACGCCGGTGTGGAGACCCACACCCTGTACACCGCGGACGTCACCCGCACCCTGCCGATCAACGGCCGCTACACCGACTTCCAGCGCAAGATCTATGACGCGGTGTACGAGGCCCAGGAGGCGGGCATCGCGGCGGTCAAGCCGGGCGCGGCCTACCGCGACTTCCACGACGCGGCGCAGCGGGTGCTCGCCGAGAAGCTGGTGGAGTGGGGCCTGGTCGAGGGTCCGGTCGAGCGGGTGCTGGACCTGGGGCTGCAGCGGCGCTGGACCCTGCACGGCACCGGCCACATGCTCGGCCTCGACGTCCACGACTGCGCCGCGGCCCGCACCGAGCACTATGTCAACGGCACGCTGGAGCCCGGCATGGTGCTGACCGTCGAGCCCGGACTGTACTTCCAGGCGGACGATCTGACGGTGCCGGAGGAGTACCGGGGCATCGGTGTCCGCATCGAGGACGACCTCCTCGTGACGGCCGACGGCAACCGGAACCTGTCGGCCGGCCTGCCGCGGCGCTCGGACGAGGTCGAGGCCTGGATGGCCGGGCTGCTCGGCGGCAAGTAGCGGCGCGGAGCAGGTACGCGTACGTCCCCCGGTGGCTTCAAGTGCCGCCGGGGGATGTGTCGTTGGTGGTCGTTTCGTTGGTGGTCGTGTTGTTGGGCGGGACGTCCTCGGCGGGGGACGTGCCGTTGGGCGGGACGTCCGCGCCGGGAGCCGTGCAGTCAGCGGCGGCGCCACCGCTGTGGGGCGTGTCGTCGGCGGCGTCGCCCCCGCCCCTCGTCCCATAGGCGCCCGCGAGGGCAGCGGCCCAGACGGCGGTGGCGGCGGACTCGGCGAGGCGCCGGTCGACGGGCCGGCGGGCGATCAGAATCCGGTAGTAGAAGGGCGCGCCGAGCGCCGACATCACTTCCTCCGGGTCGGTGTCAGCGGGCAGTTCGCCGCGGTCGATGGCCCGCCGCACCATCTGGCCGGCCAGGGTCAGCCGTTCGCCGAAGAAGGACCGCAATACCGCCGCCGCCTGCGGGTCCCGCGCCGCGGCGGAGACCACCGCCTCGATCAGCGCGCGCATCCGTGCCTCACCGAAGAAGGCGGCCACCGAGCGGGACAGCGCCCGCAGATCCTCGGGCAGGCTGCCGGTGTCCGGGAGCGGCACATCGGAGCTCAGCTCGGTCAGCAGCTCGCACACCAGGCCCTCGATACAGCGCCAGCGGCGATAGAGCGTCGCCACATGAATCCCGGCGCGCTGCGCGACCTTTTCCATGGTCAGCCCGGCGAAGCCGCCCTCGTCCAACTCCTCGAAAACGGCGGCCAGTACGGCCTGGCGGGTACGGGCCGTACGCCCGCCGGGCCGGGTCTCGCCCGGGGCATGGTGCGCTGTCGTCACGGTGGCTCCGTATTGCAGTGCGGGTTCACGCCAAGTATTGTCCAAGACGAGTTAACGCGAGCAACTTCGCGTTAATCGTGGTGCGCGCTGGTCTCGCAGGGACAGGGGACGCCGCGGGGGAGGTCCTCCCACCGCGAGACCGCGCTGCTCCTCCTCCGCGAGAGGCGATTTCCGGCCAACTATCCATCTGCCGACGTTCGTCTGAATTGACACTTTGGTCTTGGTGGGCCGCGCGGAGTACGAACGGGGTCCGGCGAGCCGGGGAATCCAGGGGTACGCACCGGAGCGGCGGGCGGTTTCGCTCCCCGTCCGTTTAACCGCGACCGCTGATCACGACGCCATCGGGAGCGCCGCGCCTTCCCGCCACTTGAGGATCTTGTCGAAGCTGACCACTGCGCCGGGGCGGCCCGTGCGGTTGCGGTAGCGGACGTGGTCGGTGAGGGCCTCGATCAGAAAGAGCCCCCGGCCGTCCTCGGCAAACTCGGGAGCCTGCGCGGGGGTGGGCACGGGGGCCGCCGGGGGGAGGGGGCGGTCCGTGGCCGTATGGGGTGGCGCGGGGGGTGCGGAGCGGTGGTGGAAGCCGGGGCCCGAGTCGGTGACTTCGATGCGGCAGGTGTCGCCGTCGATGAAGGCGGTGACGCGGTAGTCCTCGGTGGTGTCGCCCCCGTGCTCCACGGCGTTCGCGCAGGCTTCGGAGAGGGCCACCGACAGGTCGTAACAGATATCCGGGTCCACGCCCGCGGTCTCCATCGTGCCCAGCAGCAGGCGACGGGCCAGCGGGACGCTCGCAGCCTCGCGCCGCAAATGGAGTGACCACCAGATGCTCATCGCTCCAGCCTCCTGGCCGCGGCTCGACATATCGATACCTATTGCCGCGCCGCAAGGTCCGTAAGCATGTCCGGGACGTGATACCGCTCATTCGGCGGATGCGAAGAGTGAGCGCATCGGTGTAGGTGCCGCGCTGCCCGTGCGCCGCCGCGCGCCCTGCCTGCCTCCTCGGACGCCCCGCCGGGCGCCCCTTGGCACCGACCTGCCGTCGGGGGCCCGTGAGACCAGTGGGATGATGGCGCGGCCATGACTCCACCGCCCGCCTCCCCAGCGCGCGCAGCCGCCGATCTCCGGCTGTTGAGGGCCGCGGTTTTCACCGCGGTCTGCGTCGCGCTGTCCGCGGGCGGGCACATCCTCGCCTCGTGCGCCACCGTCCCGCTGTGGACGCTGGGTGTCGCCGCCGCCGCGGTGTTCGCGGTCGCGGCGCCGCTGGCCGGGCGGGAACGCACCCTGCCGGGGATCGCCGTCGGACTCGCCGCGGGGCAGCTCGCCCTGCATGCGCTGTTCGCCTGGGGCCAGCAGGCGCCCTCCGTGGCGCGGAGCGGATCAGGCGTCCGCGGGCTCTCGGACCAGGCCGCGATCAGCCTGGCCCGGCACATGACCTGCGGGCTCGGCACGGGACGGCTGGACGGTGCGCAGGCGCGCCGGATGCTCGGCCCGGGTGGCTTCGACACGGCCTCCGCCGCCGGGGTGGCCGCACCGGCGGGGCACGGGACGGCCGGGGCCACGGCCACCGCCGGTCCGGCGCTGCACGGTCTGCTGCCGTCGCTGCCCATGCTGCTCGGGCATCTGCTGGCGGCGCTCGCCGTCGGCTGGCTGCTGCGGCGGGGCGAGGCCGCGCTGTGGCGGCTGGTGCGGCTGTCGGCCCCGGCGGCGTACGAGATGGCCGTCCGGACCCTGGCCGGTGCGGTGCGCAGGGCGCTCGTGCTGGTCCGCGCCCTGCTCATGGGGCTCGGAGCGGCGCACGACGAGGCACGGCGCGCCCCCGTTTCGTACGGGGATGACAAACCCGGCCCGGAGGACCTCGCCCTCCACCACAGTGTCGTCAGGCGAGGGCCACCCACCCTGGCCCTCGCGGCCTGACTTCGCGCGAAGCACGCTCCCACAGGACGGGGTACGGGCTCGCGCGCCGTCACCGCACGCGCGCCACCTACACCGTCACCAGCACCTTTCTCCTTCCTGTGGAGTGTTTTTCCGATGTCGCAGATCTCGAAGATGACGCAGATGCCGCAGCAGCAGTCGGACGCCTCGCGCACGCGGCGGCTCGCCCGGCGGCTGCCGATCGTGGGCGCCGCCGCGGTCGGCGGTGTGGTGCTGCTCGCAGCCCCGGCCTTCGCGCACGTCAGCGTGCAGCCCGCGGGCGCCGCTCCGAAGGGCGGCTATGCGACCGTCAACTTCAAGGTGCCCAATGAGCGGGACGACGCGTCGACGGTGAAGCTGGAGGTCACGCTGCCGACCGACCACCCGCTGGCGTCGGTCATGCCGCAGCCGGTGCCCGGCTGGAAGGTGGACGTCAAGAAGTCCAAGCTGGCCAAGCCGATCGAGATGCACGGCGAGAAGATCAACGAGGCCCCCTCGAAGATCACCTGGACCGCGGAGGACAAGGGCGTCGAGCCCGGTCAGTTCCAGCAGTTCCCGGTCTCCGTCGGCATGCTGCCCGAGGACGCCGACCAGGTCGTCTTCAAGGCTCTCCAGACGTACGACGACAAGGAGGTCGTGCGCTGGATCGAGCCGACGAAGGAGGGCGCCCCGGAGCCGGAGAACCCGGCGCCGGTCCTCAAGCTCACCGCGGCCGAGGAGGACGGCCACGGCGCCGCCGGCGCGGACGACAAGAGCGGCGGCGAGGACCACCTCAAGAACGCCGCGGCCACCGAGGACGCCTCCTCCGGTGACACCACGGCCCGCGTCCTGGGTGCCATCGGCATCGTCGTCGGCATCATCGGCGTCGGCTTCGGAGTGTTCGCCGGCCGGCGCCGCAGCGCCTGAGTACGGACGGGCCGGCGCCCGACGCGCCGGCCCGATGCCCCTTCCCGGACACCCGGGACACAACTCACGGGATTTATCTGCAATGCGTAGAACGACCCTGCTCGCGTCCGCCCTCACGGCGGCCGCGGCCCTCAGCCTGACCGCCTGTGGCGGGGACGACAGCAAGCCCGCCGCGGAGGTTTCCGGTGGCACCGCCAGAAAGTCGATCGTCACGCTCGACAGCCCGCTGGCGAAGCCGGACCTGGTCCTGACCGACACCCACGGCGCCAAGTACGACCTGCTGGAGAAGACCAAGGGCCACCCGACCCTGATCTACTTCGGCTACACCAACTGCCCGGACGTCTGCCCGCTGACGATGGCCAACATCGCGGTCGCGGTGAAGCAGCTGCCCAAGGCCGAACAGAAGGACCTGCGGGTCGTCTTCGTCACCTCCGACCCGGAGCGGGACACCCCGGCCGCCCTGAAGAAGTGGCTCGGCGGCATCAACAAGGACTTCGTCGGGCTGACCGGCAAGTTCGACACCATCCAGGCCGGGGCGCGCAGCGCGAACATCGGCATCGAGAAGCCGGTCAAGAAGAAGAACGGCGATGTCGTCTCCACCCATGGCGCCCAGGTGCTGCTGACCTCCCCCAAGGACGACAAGATCCACTGGATGGGCATGCAGGACGCCACCTCCGACAACTACACCAAGGCACTTCCGAAGATCGTCAAGGGGCAGAACCCGTGAACCGCCGCACCACCATCCTGGCCGCCGCCCTCACCCTCACGGCCGGTCTCGCGCTGGCGGGCTGCGGGGACGCCGCCCCGAAGGTCGAGGTCGTCGACGCGTACATGCCGCAGCCGGTCAACCAGGACATGGCCGGCGCGTACTTCACCGTCAAGAACAACACGGACACCGCCGACAAGCTCACCTCGGTCACCAGCAACCTGGCCAAGGACATCTCGATCCACAAAACCGTGGGCACCAAGATGGAGCGCGTCGAATCGCTGCCCGTCCCGGCCAACGGCACGCTCCAGCTCGGCCGCGGCGGCAGCCACCTGATGTTCATGGGGCTGAAGAGCAAGCCGACCAAGAACGACGTCGTCACTCTCCAGCTGCACTTCGCCAATGCCGATCCGGTCCGGGTGTCCGTCCCGGTCAAGGCCGCCGACTACCAGCCGAAGCACGAAGCGAACCACTGACCGAACCACTGACACAGCCACTGACCGAACCACTAAGGGCTGTCCCGTAGCCGGAGAACACACAGGTCCGAAGACACCAGCCGCGGCCGGAGCACCGCACCGGCCGGCCGCGACGACGGGAGTAAGGGGAGCGATCACTATGGTCACCACCGGGCTTCGGCCGCGACGGTCCGCCGTGCTGCGCCTGCTGGTCGTCGCGCTCGCGCTGGCCGGCACGCTGCTCGGCGGGCTCGGCGGTGCCGCACCGGCCTCCGCGCACGCCGCGCTGACCGGCAGCACCCCCGCGCAGGGCTCGGTGGCGGATCGCGCCCCCGAGCAGGTGACGCTCACCTTCTCCGAGGGCGTCGCGATGGGCGACGACTCGATCCGGGTGCTGGACCCGCAGGGCAAGCGGGTGGACGACAAGAAGCTGCGGAATCTGAGCAGCAACCGCGTCGTCAAATACGGCGCGGGGCTGCCGTCCGGGCTGCGCGACGGTACCTACACCGTCGCCTGGCAGGCCGTCTCCGCCGACAGCCACCCGGTGTCCGGTGCCTTCACCTTCTCCATCGGCGCGCCCTCCAAGACCACCGCCCCGGTCGCCCAACAGGAGGCCGGCGGCGGCCTGGTGGGCGCGCTCTACGGCGTCGCCCGCTATCTGGCCTACGCCGGGTTCGTGCTGCTGGCCGGCGGCGCCGCCTTCGTGGTGGCCTGCCGGCCCGCCGCGGCGCTCGTGCGGTCCGTCCAGCGGCTGGTGGTGTATGGCTGGGCACTGCTGACCGGCACCACCGTCGTGATGCTGCTGCTGCGCACCCCGTACACGGGCTCCGGCGATCTCGCCGATGTCTTCGACCTCGGCGGCCTCCAGCAGGTCCTGATCACCAAGCCGGGCGCGGCGCTGGTCTCCCGTCTGCTGCTGCTCGCCGCCGCGGCGCTGTTCGTGGCGGTGCTCTTCGGGGCGTATGCGCGGGCGCATCAGCCGGCGGGGGCGGACGAGCTGGAGGAGCCGGGGGAGTCGGGGGAGTCGGGGGAGCTGGGGGAGTCGGAGGAGTCGGAGGAGGAGCGCGGTCGGCGAGGGGAGGCAGACGAGCGCGGTGCGGCGGATGCGTCGGGTACAGCGGATGCGTCGGGCGCGGCGGATGCGTCGGGCACGGCCGGTACGGCGGATACGGCCGAGGAGGCCAGGCGGCGCAAGGACCTCACCTTCGGCCTCGGCTTCGGCGGCGTGATCGTCGCCACCGGGCTCGCCGCGACCTGGGCGATGGCCGAACACGCCTCGACCGGGCTCCAGCCCGCCGTGGCGATGCCGGTCGATGTGCTGCATCTGCTGGCGGTCGCGGCCTGGCTCGGCGGGCTGGCGGCGCTGGTGGTGTCCCTGTATTGGGGCCCGCCCGTCGAGCGGGCCGCGGTCCGCCGCTTCTCACGGCTCGCCTTCGGCTCCGTAGTGGTGCTGGTGGCCACCGGCCTCTACCAGTCCTGGCGGCAGGTCGGCACCTGGAGCGCGCTGACCGACACCTCGTACGGGCGGCTGCTGCTGATCAAGGTGGCCCTGGTCGTGGTGCTCGTCGGGATCGCCTGGTTGTCGCGACGGTGGACGAGGCTGCTGGCGGAGGTACCGGCCGGGCAGGTAGCGGCGGCGGAACTGCGGGCGGCGGAGGAAGCCGAGAAGGACGCCGGGCGGGAAGCAGAGCAGGACGCCGAGAAGGTCTCCGGGCGGGAAGAGGGGGAAGCGCAGGAAGAGGGGGACGAGCGGGAAGAGCGGGAAGCGGAGAAGGCGACCGTCGGTGCCTCGGCCACCGCTGCCACCGTTGCGACCGCGGCTACCGCCGCAACCCCGGGCCCGGTCCCGAAGGACGGCCCGGCCCCGAAGAGCGGATCCTCCCCCGCCTCCGACGGCACACCCACCCCCCGCGACACTCCCGCTACCGACGACGGCCCATCGGCCGAGGTCCCCGACCCCGCCCGCGCCGCCCAACTGGCCCGGCAGCAGGCCGCGGTACGTACCGCCCGGACCAAGCGGCAGCGTGACGCCGACCCCGAGCGGCTGGGACTGCGCCGGTCCGTGCTGGCCGAGGCGGCGGTCGCGGTCGTCGTGCTCGTGGTCACCACCGCGCTGACCGCCACCGAGCCGGCCCGTACCGAAGCGGCGGTCAAGGCCACCTCGGGCGGGCAGTCGGCCGAGGCCGGGCGGCCGCAGGCGCTGAGCATCCCGTTCGACACCGGTGGCCCGGACGGCAAGGGCACCGCGCGCGTCCGCCTCGCCCCCGGCAGCAGCGGCCGCGCCAATACGCTTCAGCTGCGGATCACCGACCCCTCGGGCAAGGTCAGGGACGTCCCCGAGGTGAAGGTCTCCTTCACACAGAAGGCCAAGAAGCTCGGACCGCTGTCGGTCACCACCCGGTACACCGGCAAGGGCCAGTGGCGCGCGAGCGGGATCCAGTTGCCGGTCCCCGGGAAGTGGCAGCTGTCGCTGGTCGTCCGCACCTCTGACATCGACCAGGTGACCGAGATCAAGAACGTGAAGATCGGCTCATGAGCAAGCAGACCCCCCGTAGGCAGACCCCGCGCACGCAGTCCCCCCGCAAACCATCCGCCGCGAAGCAGGCCACGTCGCAGGCGGCAGCGGCACAGCAGGAGGCATCGGCGAAGCAGGCGGCGGCACAGCAGGCCGACGCACCGCCGGCCGACGCACCGCAGCCCACCGGCCGGAAGACCCCCGGCACGGACTCCGGCGCCGGGTCCGCCAAGGCGGGCGCCGAGCGCGTCCCCGCCCCGGCCGCCGCCCCGGCACCGGAGACGGACGGGGCCCCCGCCAAGGAGCTCTCCCGCCGCCGGCTGCTCGGCACCGTCGGCGCGGCGGGCGCGGCCGGGCTGGTCGTCGGCGGGGCCGGGGGCGCCGCCGGGGTCGCGGCAGCAGGGGACGACGCTCCCCAGGCCCTGACCACCGTCGGCTCGACCCGGGTCCCGTTCCGGGCGGCGGGCGGCGGACATCAGGCGGGGATCACCACCCCGTTGCAGGCCAAGGGCCATCTCGTCGCCTTCGACCTGGCACCGGGCACCGACCGCAAGGCCGCCGCCGCGCTGCTGCGCCGCTGGTCGCGGACCGCCGAGGAGCTGATGGCCGGCCGGGCCCCGGACGCCGACACGGGGGTCGCCCTCGACGCCGGCCCGTCCTCGCTGACCGTCACCTTCGGCTTCGGCCACGGCTTCTTCGGCCGTACGGGCCTGACGAAGCGGCGCCCCGTCGCGCTCGACCCGCTGCCCGACTTCTCCGCCGACGCCCTGGACCCCGCGCGCAGCAACGGCGATCTGTGGATCCAGATCGGCGCCGATGACGCGCTGGTCGCCTTCCACGCGCTGCGCGCGCTCCAGAAGGACGCCGCCGGCCGGGCCCGGCTGCGCTGGCAGATGAACGGCTTCAACCGCACTCCGGGCGCCACCGCGCAGCCGATGACCACCCGCAATCTGATGGGCCAGATCGACGGCACCAACAACCCCAAGCCGTCGGACCGGGACTTCGACGAGCGGATCTTCGTGGCGCGGGACGCCGACCAGGCGTGGATGCGCGGCGGCTCGTACGCCGTCGTACGCCGGATCCGGATGCTGCTGGACGACTGGGAGAAGCGTTCCCGGCACGATCAGGAGAAGGTCATCGGGCGCCGCAAGGACAACGGGGCGCCGCTGACCGGTGGTTCCGAGACCACCCCGATGCGGCTGGACGCGACCCGCCCGGACGGGCTGCCGGTCATCGCGGCCAACGCGCATGCGCGGATCGCGGCGCCGGAGTCCAACCAGGGCGCGGCGATGCTGCGCCGCCCGTTCTCCTACCACGACGGGTTCCGGGAGGACGGCGCCCCGGACGCCGGGCTGCTCTTCGTCTGCTGGCAGGCCGATCCGCTGCGCGCCTTCACCCAGGTCCAGCGGAAGCTGGACCGCGGCGACGCGCTGTCGCCGTTCCTGCGGCACGAGGCGAGCGGACTGTTCGCGGTGCCGCCGGCCGCGGAGCCGGGCGGCTACGTCGGGCAGCCGCTGCTGGAGGGGTAGACGCCTGGGCCCGGAGGGGAGACGCCCTGGGGCCTGGGGGGCGGCGGGCAGTGGACCCTAAGGAGGGGTCGAACGGATGCCGTAGGGGTGGGGAGCGCCCCCTCGGGGGCCACAACGGGGTGGGGGGTGGCGGTATTCCCGTGTAGCGGCCGGGTGCCGGAGCGGCTGGGTATCGTGGCAGGACAGGGAGAAGATCGGCGGGGTGCCCCCGCAGTTACGCGAGGGAGTCCTTATCCATGTCGGCCAGCCGCTATACCTATCTGGGCCCCGAGGGCACGTTCACGGAGGCCGCGCTGCGCACCCTGCCCGAGGCGGCGACGCGTGAGCTGACGCCGATGGTCTCGGTGCCGGCCGCCCTGGACGCGGTGCGGGCCGGTGAGGCCGCCGCGGCACTGGTGCCGATCGAGAACTCCGTCGAGGGCGGGGTGACCACCACCCTGGACGAACTGGCCTCCGGCGAGCAGTTGATGATCTACCGCGAGGTGCTGCTGCCGATCGCCTTCGCCCTGCTCGTGCGCCCCGGTACGGCGCTCAGTGACGTGAAGACGGTGACCGGGCACCCGGTCGCCCAGCCGCAGGTGCGCAAGTGGCTGGCGGCACAACTCCCGGAAGCTGTATGGGAGTCGGCGGCCTCGAACGCCGATGGCGCACGGCTGGTGCAGGAGGGCCGCTACGACGGCGCGTTCGCGGGCGAGTTCGCGGCGGCGACGTACGGCCTGACCCCGCTGGTCACCGACATCCATGACGCGCAGAACGCGGCCACCCGCTTCGTGCTGGTGGGCCGCCCGGCCCGGCCCGCCGCGCCGACCGGCGCGGACAAGACCTCGGTCGTGCTGTGGCTGCGCGCCGACCACCCCGGTGCCCTGCTCGAACTGCTCCAGGAGTACGCGGTGCGCGGGGTGAACATGATGCGCATCGAGTCCCGGCCGACCGGTGAGGGCATCGGCCGCTACTGCTTCTCCGTGGACTGCGAGGGCCACATCACCGACCGGCGGGTCAGCGAGGTGCTGATGGGCCTCAAGCGGGTCTGCCGGGAGGTGCGGTTCCTCGGCTCGTATCCCCGGGCGGACGAGGTGACGGCGAGCGTTCGGCCGGAGATGACCGACGCGGCGTTCACCGACGCGTCGGACTGGCTGGCGCGCTGCATGGACGGGCGGAGCTGAGCCGCAGATCGGGCTGCACGGCCGGTCCTGCGGGCCCTGCGGAAGAGCACGACCTGCGGCTTTGGGCGGCCTCCGGGTTATCCACAAAGTTATCCACAGGCCTGGTTCTCGACCTGTGGGTAAGTCGACATGAGAGTCGGACACAGTCGACATATCGCCCTACTGACCCCACACCGTTCCACAGCACCCCACGTCGGGCACCGTCAGCACAATTCACCTGATCAATCCTTTAGGGCGAGGCAATCCCACACGAAAGAGTGCGTGAACAGTGTTTGGACAGGGAATCCATAGCCGAGCATTTCGGGAGCGGAATGATCACCTCCGACTTCCACAGATCTCACACACAGCCTGTGGATAAGAATCCCGAAAGCCCCGACCCCTGTGGACAACCGGCGGTTCACGGGGGATAACCCAGGGTTCGCACCCCGCCTCGGCGGCCGCTCAACTCCCGCTGTCCACACAGTGGATCATCGTCGCGGATGCCGCGAAAACCCCGTCACGGACGCCGCGCAGGAGTCGCGACGGACCTCGCGAAGGGGTCGTACCGACCACCCCCGCGGCGCGGAATGCACGGGAATTCCGCACCGCCTTTCGCGCCCCACCCCTAAGGGAATAAACAACCCCAAAACGGACAAACTGGGATGCCGGGGAATATGGCGTCGAGTGGCGGGGCGTGGCCCCGGTAGCCTGGGGGGGTGATTGACCTTCGCCTGCTCCGTGAGGACCCCGACCGTGTGCGCGCGTCCCAGCGCGCCCGTGGAGAGGACGTCGAGCTCGTCGACGCGCTTCTCTCCGCCGACGAGCGGCGCAGGTCGTCCAGCGTCCGCTTCGACGAGCTGCGTGCCGAGCAGAAGACGCTCGGCAAGCTCATCCCCAAGGCCGCCGGCGACGAGAAGGCCGAGCTGCTGAAGAAGGCCGGTGAGCTGTCCGCCGCCGTCAAGGCCGCCGACGCCGCCCAGGACGAGGCCAAGGAAGAGACGCAGGCGCTGCTGCGGAAGCTCGGCAACCTCGTCCACCCCGACGTCCCCGTCGGCGGCGAGGAGGACTTCCGCGTCCTGGAGACGCACGGCACGATCCGTGACTTCACCGCCGAGGGCTTCGAGCCCAAGGACCACCTGGAGATCGGCGAGCTGCTCGGCGCCATCGACGTCGAGCGCGGCGCCAAGGTGTCCGGCTCCCGCTTCTACTACCTCACGGGCGTCGGCGCGCTGCTGGAGCTCGCGCTGGTCAACGCCGCCATCGCGCAGGCCACCGCGGCCGGTTTCACGCCGATGCTGACCCCCGCCCTGGTGCGCCCGCGCGCCATGGAGGGCACCGGCTTCCTCGGCCAGGCCGCGGAGAACGTCTACCACCTGGAGAAGGACGACTACTACCTGGTCGGCACCTCCGAGGTACCGCTCGCCGCGTACCACATGGACGAGATCGTGGACGCCGCCAAGCTGCCGCTGCGCTACGCCGGTTTCTCGCCGTGCTTCCGCCGCGAGGCCGGCACCTACGGCAAGGACACCCGCGGCATCTTCCGGGTCCACCAGTTCGACAAGGTCGAGATGTTCTCCTACGTCGCGCCGGAGGACGCCCAGGCCGAGCACCAGCGGCTGCTGGACTGGGAGAAGCAGTGGCTGACCGGTCTGGAGCTGCCGTTCCAGGTCATCGATGTCGCCACCGGTGACCTCGGCGCCTCCGCCTCCCGCAAGTTCGACTGCGAGGCGTGGATCCCCACCCAGGGCAAGTACCGCGAGCTGACCTCGGCGTCGAACTGCGACGAGTTCCAGGCGCGCCGCCTCTCGGTCCGGATGCGGGAGAACGTCGACGGCAAGCAGAAGGTCTCGCCGCTGGCGACGCTGAACGGCACGCTCTGCGCCATCCCGCGCACCATCGTGGCGCTCTTCGAGAACCACCAGCAGGCGGACGGCTCCGTGCGCGTCCCCGAGGTGCTCCGCCCCTACCTGGGCGGCCGGGAGATCCTGGAGCCCGTCGCCAAGTGAGCGCACCCGCTCCGGCCGCGGGCACCCCGCTGCCGTACAAGCTCATCGCGACCGACCTCGACGGGACGCTGCTGCGCGCCGACGAGACCGTCTCCGAGCGCACCCGCCGGGCGCTCGCCGCGGCCACCGCGGCGGGCGCGGCCCACATCGTCGTCACCGGCCGGGCCGTCCCCTGGACCCGGCACATCCTCGACGCCCTGGACTACCGGGGCCTCGCGGTGTGCGGACAGGGCGGTCAGGTCTACCACGCCGGGGAACACCGGCTGCTGACGTCGGTGACGCTCGACCGCCAGCTCGCCGGTCTCGCGCTGGCCAAGATCGAGGCCGAGGTCGGCCCGCTGTATCTGGCGGCGAGCCGGGACGGCCTGGCGGGCGAGGTGCTGGTCGGCCCCGGCTACCGCGTCCAGGAAGGCCCGCTGCCCAACGTCCTCATGGACGACCCCGGCGACCTGTGGGCGGCCCCGATCAACAAGGTCTACATCCAGCACCCGACCCTGGACGACGATGCGCTGGCCCTGGCCGCGCGTCAGGTCGCCGGGGATCTGGTCGGGGTGACGGTGGCCGGCGAGGGCATCGTCGAACTGCTGCCGCTGGGCCTGTCGAAGGCCACCGGACTGTCGCTGGCCGCCCGCCGGCTGGGCCTCACCGCCAAGGACACCATCGCCTTCGGTGATATGCCCAACGACATCCCGATGTTCGGCTGGGCCGCGCACGGGGTGGCGATGGCCAACGCCCATGACGAACTGAAGGCCGTCGCGGACGAGTTCACCGCCTCCCACGAGGACGACGGCGTCGCGGTGGTGCTGGAGCGGCTCTACCTCTCCTGAGGGCTTTCCGGCCGCTGCTCCGGCGGCGGCCCGGCGGCCCGGTCCGCGGGGCCCGTCCCGTCCTCCGGCGACGGCTCCCCGGCAGCCGCCGGGGTCAAGGGCCAGGCCGCGAAGCCCATGACCAGCGCGATGGCATGGCCGAAGTCGGTGAAGGTCGCGCCGGTCAGCAGCGGAACGCCGAAGAAGACCAGCACCCCGGCGAGGTAGCCGTAACGCCAGGGCGGCCGCAGCCGGTACGTCAGCACCCCGGCGGCCGCCGCCAGCCCGTACGAGACCCCGATGTCCACGACATGGGTCATCGAACGCGGCAGCCGGTGGCCCTCGATGGCCAGCAGGACCAGCTCCTGGCTGGCGAGGGTGGCGGCGATATGCGCGCCGCCGACGGTCAGCAGCCAGCGCGCGGTCCCCGTCCAGCGCTCCACATTGGCGTGCAGCAGCTCGAACATCACCGCGTAGAGCAGGAACGACTCGGGACGCTCGATCCAGAAGCCGCTGATGAGCAGCGACGGCAGCGGATGCTCGTTCAGCTCGTGGATATTGCTGCTGGTGCGGTGGACCAGGAACTGCCCCAGCCCCTCGGAGGCGGCGGCGATGACCAGGCTGGTGATGCCGATGACCAGCAGCCAGATATGGGTGCCGGGGCTGCTGCGTACCCAGTCCTTCGCCCAGGTCAGGGGGTTGACGGTGGGCGGGCGACGGCCGCCCCGCGGCGGCTCGGCCGGCGGCCTCACCGGCGGCGCCCCGGGACGGCGGAGAACAGCGGCCCGGGCCCCTTGAGGTGCCGGATGCGGGGCGCGCTCTCCATCGCCCGTACGCCGGGCAGCGCCGCCACCCGGGTCGTCAGATAGCGGTAGACGGCGCCGACGTCGCGGCAGAGCACCGAGGCGAAGAGGTTGTGCGGGCCGGTGGTGGCGCAGGCGTAGCCGACTTCCGGGTGGGCCGCCATCGCCTCGCCGGCGGCGGCGAGCCGGGCGGGCTCGACGGACAGCCAGAGGGCCACCATCACGCCGTACCCGAACTGCCGCAGGTCGTAGTCGACGTCGTAATACAGGGCGCCGGTGGCCCGCAGGTCCGTGCAGCGGCGGCGGACCGTGGTGGGCGACCAGCCGGTGGCGGTGGCGAGTTCGGCCAGGGGGGTGCGGCCGTCCCGGGCGAGGGCGTCGAAGAGCCGGCGGTCGGCGTCGGTGAGCGTGACGGGGGCGGCGGCCGGGTCCGGCGGCGGGGGGCTCAGCCGGGCGGTCTGCTCACCGGTCAGCGCGCCGGACTTGTTGATCAGGCCCTGGGGGCCGCCGAAGAACTGGTGCAGCTGACAGTGTGCGGTCACCCCGATGACGCTCGGGGTGCGGGGCAGCTTCTGGAGCAGCAGCGCCTCGCTGTGGTCATGGTTCGCCGCCCGGCACATCGCGGTGATCTCGGTGCCGCCGGACATCAGGCTGACCCAGGAGGTGTCCGGGCGGCGGGCCAGCGCCTCGGCGACGGCGACCGCGGCGTCCGGCGCGCACTGGACCCGCACCAGCCACTGCACCTCGCCCAGCGCCCGCGCGCCGGGCAGCCCCAGCACCCTGAGCGTGCCGTGGGTGCGGTGCCGGGTGTAGCGCCGGGCGACGGTCTGGTCGGAGACCCCGAGCACGGCGGCGATCCGGCTGAACGGCGCCCGGCCGTCGAGCTGAAGCGCATGGATCAGCCGGTGGTCGAGGTCGTCGAAACCGGTGCGGGCGCCGGGAACCGCACCGGTGCCGCTCCCCCGGTCCGCCGCCTCCCGCTTCCCGTCGGATTTCACCGTTCGAGGCTAACCCGTGTCGGATTGCGCCGCCGGGCGTGCGGTGACTGGGAGCGCGGACGGGGCCGGCCGCACCGTGGCGTCGGCAATACGGGACACCGGCCGGCGAACCGGCGGGCCGGGCCGGACCTTCGGGCGGCGCCGGGCCGCCGGTACCGGCCGCTACGAACGGAGGAAAGAGCATGCGGAGCGCACCCGAGCGGGGGACCGCGGCGGGCGGCCGGGCGCCGGACGCGGGCGGGGAACCGAGCAGGGGACCGGCCGGGAAGTGGTGGCCGCTGGCCGCCGTCGCCCTGGGCAATGTCCTGCTGCTGATCGATGTGACGATCGTGAACACCGCGCTGCCCCGGATAGCCGACGGCCTGGGCGCCACCTTCACCTCGCTCCAGTGGGTGATGGACATCTACGCGCTGGCGCTGGCCGCGCTGCTGATGGTGGCGGGTTCGGCCGCGGACCTCTACGGGCGGCGCCGGCTGTACATCGCCGGGCTGACGCTGTTCGCGCTCGCCTCGCTGGTCTGCGGGCTGGCCCCGGACGCGGGCGTACTGATCGCCGCCCGTGCGGTGCAGGGGGTGGGCGCGGCGGCGATGTTCGCCACCAACACCCCCCTGCTGATGGCCGCTTATCAGGGCCGGGACCGGGGCGTGGCCTTCGGCATCTGGGGCGGCACCAGCGGCGCCGCGGCCGCGATCGGCCCCGTACTGGGCGGCCTGCTCACCGAGTATGTGGACTGGCGGGCCATCTTCCTGGTCAATCTGCCGCTGACCGCGGTCGCGGTGTGGCTCACGGTGCGCCGGGTGCCCGAGTCGCACGGCGACCCCACCGCCCGGATCGACTGGCCCGGCGCCGCGTCCTTCACGGCCTGCGCGGGCGCGCTGACGTACGGGCTGATGCGCGGCGGCAACCAGGGCTGGACGGAGTCCGGGACGCTCACCGCGCTCGGCGGCGCGGCGCTCGCACTGCTGGTGTTCCTCGTCGTCGAACGGCGGGTGCACCGGCCGCTGCTGGACCTGGGGCTGCTGCGCCGCCCGTCGTTCGCGGCGCTGATGGCGGCGGCGCTGCTGCTCCAGGCCGCGGCCTTCCCGTATCTCACCTTCGTGGGGCTGTGGGTGCAGAACATCCTCGGCCTGAGCCCCGTGCAGGCGGGCCTGGCGGGGACGCCGATGGCGCTGATGTCCCTGCTGGTCGGTGCGCTGGGCGGCCGGCTGCTCCAGCGGATGGCGCCCCAACTCCCGGTCGGTATCGGCATGTTGCTGGTGGGCGCCGGGGTACTGCTGGAGTACGCGCTGCTGGACGACGGGGCCGGCTGGGCGGCACTCGTCCCCGGCCTCGCGGTGAGCGGACTGGGCATCGGGGCGGCGATGCCGGTCCTGGTCTCGGCGGCGCTCGGCGCGGCGCCCCCGCAGCGGGCGGGGATGGCGAGCGGCGCCGTGAACACCTTCCAGCAGCTGGGTTACGCCCTGGGCATCGCGGCCCTCGGCACCGTCTTCGCCGACGCGCTGCACGGCGTCCGGCCCGGGGCCTCCCGGGCGGCCGTGGCAGCCGCCCATGTCGCCGGGCTGACCGACATCCTGCTGCTCTCGGGGGCGGTGGCGGCGGCGGGCGGGGTGCTGGTGCTGGCCGTCGTACGGAATCACCGGCCGGGGACGGGCGGGCGGCGGGGCCGTCCCGGGGCGGATCGGGGCCGGGCCTGGGCGGATCGGGGCCGTCTCAGGGCGGATCAGGGCCGTCTCGGGGGACAGCTCGGGGCCGCGTCAGGGACGGTTCGGGGCCGGGCGGAGTAGCCGCCGGGTATACGGGTCGGCACCCGGAACCGTACGGCCGTACGCGGTTCCGGGTTGCCGCCCTGGGCCCTGTGACGATCTTCGCCGCGCCCTCACACCCAAGTCAATCCTCTGATCTCCTTTCACATCCCTTAGTAATGGCTTGGGTTGGCGCTACCGTGTGCCGGTGACCCTTGATGACCTGCGCGCTTTCGTGGCCGTGTGCGAGGCGGGCAATCTCAGCGCCGTCGCCCGTGATCTCGGCTGTACGCAATCGGCGGTCAGCCAGCGCATCAAGCGCGTCGAACGGGCGGCGGGCATCGGCCTGTTGGAACGCCGGCCACGCGGTGTGGCACCGACCCAGGCGGGCCGGATCCTGCACCGCGCGGCCGCGGACGGCCTCAGCGGGCTGGATCTGGCGCTGCGCCGGCTGGCCGATCTGCGCGCGGGCGACGGCGGCACGGTCCGGGTGACCACCGGCGCCACCACCGTGCGGCACTTCATGGCCGACGCGGTGGTCACCTTCCGCGCCCACCATCCGCACGTCAACCTGGAGTTCCGGACCGAGAGTTCCAGCCGCCGCTGCTTCGAGGCGGTCGCGGACGGCAGCTCCGAACTGGCCTGGATCACCATCGGCCCACCCGTACGCGGTATCGAGCAGCACCCGGTGGTCCGCCTGCCGTGGGTGCTCGCCGTACCCGCCGACGACCCGCTCGCCGACCGGAAGTGCATCGAGCCCGGTGAGCTGGCCGGCATCCGGCACATAAGGCTGCCGGAGAACTCCACCTCCCGGATGCGCCTCGACGGCCACCTCGGTCACCAGGACACCGGCCCCGTGCCGCCGCCGAGCACCACCAGCGTCGCCGACTGGGACACCGCCCTGCTGCTGGCCGAACTCGGTGTCGGCCACGCGGTCGTTCCCCGGCTGCCCGGCCTCCAGGCCACCGCCCGGCCGGCCCTGCGGCTGATCCCGATCGCCGGCCTGCCCCCGCTGGCCACCGGCTGGGCGGTCCGCCGGTGGGCAGCGCTGAGCCCGGCGGCGGTGGCCTTCGCGGAGACGGTCACCGCGGGGCTGGGCGGGGCGTCGGCGGGTGGGCAGGTGGTGGGCGGGCAGGTGACGGGCTGAGGGCCTGGCCCCGGTCCGGATTCCGGCCGGGGACCGCCGCCTCAGGCCCTGACCACCGGCTCCTGGATCTCCGTGACCCACTTCTCCTGGTCCGGCGGGCACTCCAGATACAGCTCGCGGGCGTACCCGGCGGAGCGATAGCCGTTGGCGTCGATCCAGTGCGCAAGATTCTGGGCGGTCGGCAGAATCCGGCTCATCGGGCCGCGGTGCACCACCGTGGCGGCGCCGTCCAGGCCGGGGAGGGTGACGACGTCGAAGCCGAGGCCGGTGGCGGCGGGGGTCCCGGGGCGGCCGGAGGTATCGCCGACCGTCGCACCCGCCTTCGCCAGCGCCTCCTCGGTGATCACCATCCCCGCGTGCACGACGACGGCGTCCTTTCCGTCGCTCCCCTCGGCCGGCCGCCCGCTCCCCCCGCCCGGCTCCGGTACGTCCTCGTAGTACGCCAGCCCCGGCCCCGCCGGCGTCACCCCCGCCGTCTCCAGCAGCCGGCACAGCTCGGCGTAGAGCGGCGTGATCACCGGGCCGATGTCCTCCGGCCCGTAACTGGCGGCGGTCCCGCTCAGCTCGGCGAGCAGAACCGTTCCGGTGCGCTTGACCACCACATCGTCGGCAGACATGCGTCCCTCACTCTCGATCGTCCGGAGCCTCGCCTCGACCTGCGCCAGCCGCGCGTCCGCCGCCGTCCGCGCCGCCTCCAGCTCCGCCTGCCGCAGCCGCAGCATGCCGCGCAGCTCCGGCACGCTCACCTCCTCGGCCAGGATCGCCCCCACCTGCTGGAGGCTGAATCCGAGGTCCTTGAGCGCGATGATGCGGTTGAGCCGGGCGAGCTGGGCCGCCTCGTAGAAGCGGTAGCCGCTGACGGGGTCGGTACGGGCCGGGCGCAGCAGCCCGATCGCGTCGTAGTGGCGCAGCATGCGGGCCGATACACGGCCGTACCGGGCGAAGTCTCCGATGGTGAACATGACGCCTTCCAGTGGAGTGCTTTCCACAGTGTCAAGGTCAAGCGCGGTGGTCCACGGGTGAGGGACCGGGTGGCGGAGGGGGCCGGATGCCTGAGGCCGCTAGCCGGATACCGAAAGCCGGAGCCGGATACCGGTTACCGGACGCCCGGAGTCACCGCCGCCGCACAATCGGCCACCGGGCGGCAGCATCGCGTCAAGTAGGGGCCGCAACCCGTCAATGACGCGTCAGCGACCGGCGGAGTGTCCGGGTCACCGGGCATAGCGTCAGAGCCGAGCCCCGGCGTACGCGTTTCCCACCGGTCCGGGGCCGAGTTCCGTCCGAGGAGCAACGCCGTGTCCCACCATCTGTACGCGGAAGATCCCGAGCCTGCCGATCGTGGGCCGGCCGGGCCGCTGTTCGTCCCCGTCCGGTCGGGCCCCGCGGGCTGCACCGCCCGCCTGTTCCGCACCCCGCTCGGCGGCCGTACCGCCGTCGCCTTCACCTCCCCCCAGCGGCTGGCCGCGGCCCTCGGCGGCGGCCAGCCCTGGGTCAGGCTCGCCGAGCCCGCGCTGCGGGCGCTGGCCGAACCCGTCGGGGCGACGGCCCTGACCGTCGATCCCCGATACGTCCCCGACGTACCCCGTGGCCGTCACCTACGGGCCGCCTGAGGGAGGGGTGACCGCGATGAGTCACAGCACTCTGCCGCCGGCCGGCCACGAGGCCGGGCCCCCGCCACCGGCCACCGCCGTGGCGCCCCCGCCCCCCACCACGGCGCGGCCGCCGTCCGGCAGCGAGCCGCGGTCCATCTGGCCCGCGTCCACGGCACCGGTCGGCCAGGACGACCTCGCCGTCGGCGGTGTCCCGCTCACCGAGCTGGCCGACCGCTTCGGCACCCCCGCCTACGTCCTGGACGAGGACGAAGTGCGCCACCGCTGCCGCGCCTACCTACGGGCTTTCCCTGACGCCGAGGTCTACTACGCGGCCAAGGCCTTCCTGTGCCGCGCGATGGTGCACTGGGTGCAGGAGGAGGGCCTGGGACTGGACGTCTGCTCCGCCGGCGAGCTGGAACTGGCCGTCACCACCGGCTTTCCGCCCGAGCGGATCGTGCTGCACGGCAACGCCAAGAGCCCGGCCGACCTGCGGGCCGCCCTGCGGCTGGGCGTCGGCCGGATCGTCATCGACAGCACCTCGGAGATCGCCCGGCTGGCCGCCGCGGTCCCGGCGGGCAGCCGCCAGAAGGTGCTGATCCGGGTCGTGCCGGGGATCGCCGCCGGCGGCCACGCCAAGATCCGTACCGGGACCGACGACCAGAAGTTCGGCCTGTCGATCGCCGACGGCTCCGCGCAGCACGCCATCGCCCGGGTACTCAGCCAGCCACGCCTCGAACTGACGGGCCTGCACTGCCACTTGGGCTCGCAGATCACCACCGTCAAGCCCTATCTGTCGGCGGTACGACGGCTGATCGGCCTGCTGGCCCGCATCCGGGAGCACCACGGCAGCACACTGCCCGAACTGGACCTCGGCGGCGGCCACGGCGTCGCCTACCGCCCCGGCGAGCCCGCGCTCGACCCCGGCGCCCTCGGCACCAGGATCCGCGCCGAACTGGCCCGCGGCTGCGCGGCGGCCGGCCTGCCGGTGCCCCGGCTCGCCGTCGAACCGGGCCGCGCCATCGCGGGCCCGGCCGGGGTCGTCCTCTACCGGGTGCTGTCCGTCAAACGGACCGGCGCCCACACCTTCGTGGCGGTGGACGGCGGGATGAGCGACAACCCGCGGCCCGCGCTGTACGGGGTGCGCTACGCGCCACGGCTGGTCGGGCGCGCCTCGGCGGCCGCGCCGGAACCCGTCACCGTCGTGGGGCGGCACTGCGAGGCCGGCGATGTCCTCGCCCCCGACGCCCAGCTCCCCGGCGACATCCGCCCCGGCGACCTCCTGGCCGTCCCCGTCGCCGGCGCGTACCACCTCTCCATGGCCTCCGGCTACAACCTCGTCGGCCGCCCACCGGTCATCGCCGTCACGGGAGGACATGCCCGCCTTCTCGTACGGCGCGAATCCCTCGCGGACATCCAGGAGCGGGATATCGGGGTGTGAGGGTGGGGTGAGGGGGCGGGGCCAGGGGCGGGGGTGAGCCACGAGGCGCCCCCGCCCCCTGTCCGTGCCCCCGCCCGTATCCGTGTACGATGAATCCAAGTTGTAGGATGACTGGGCAACTGGCCGGGGCGGGGCCGAACCGACAGTCAGGAGTCAGGGTCCCTACGGGTCCGGCGGGGTCCTACGGGTCCTACGGCCCCTACTGGCCCCACGGCACCTACTGGTTCATCGGCGCGGACGGGATCGACGTGGCACTTCAGGCAGCGGGACGGCAGTCCCTGGTGGACACCGTCGTCGACGCCCTGCGGTCCCAGCTGACGGCCGGGGAGTGGCAGGTCGGATCCCGGATCCCCACCGAGCATGCGCTCGCCGAGCAGCTCCAGGTCGGCCGGAACACCGTTCGCGAGGCGGTACGGGTCCTCGTCCACGCCGGGATGCTGCGTGCACGCCAGGGGGAGGGCACCTTCGTCGTCTCCACCACGGACCCCGGCGACATCATGCGCGGCATCCAGCGGGCCGGTATCCGCGACGTACTGGAGCTGCGGATCGCGCTGGAGGCGGAGGCCGCCCGGCTGGCCGCGCTGCGTCACCGGCCCCACGATCTGGACCGGATGCGAGCCGCCCTGGACGCCGTGGCCGAGCTGGCGGACGCGGACGGAGAGCCCGACTCGGGAAGTCTGGAGCTCTACGCCGATCATGACGTCGCCTTCCACAAGGCCGTCGTCGAAGCCGCGCACAACACCGCGCTGACGGCGACCTACGGCTGGTTCAGCAGCTCGGTACGGGAGGCCCTGGTCAGCGCGCTCGACGACCAGGCGATGCCGAGGGTCGTGCACGGCGATCACCGCGCGGTCCTGGACGCCATCGCGGCCGGCGACCCGGAAGCGGCGGAGCGCGCGACCCGCGCCCTGCTGGACAAGCCAAAGCGGGCCGTGGAAGCCCTGCTGGCCGACCACTGAAGCCGCCCCCTTCGCCCCTCCCTCAGCCCCGGCCCCGGCCCCTCCTCCCTCCCCCACACCACCCTTCTTCTTCCTTCTTTCTTCTTCCAACTTCCCGATCCACCATCCCGATCCCGACACCTGACGAGGTATGCGCGTATGGCAGGGCCCCGGTCCGAAGCACCCTTGATCGACGCCGAGGAGGATCTGGTCCCGGCACCGCCGGTCGCCACCGCCCGCCGCCGGTTGCGGGCCCACCCGGTGCTGGTCATGGCCGGGATCGTGCTTGCCGCGCTCAATATGCGTACGGCGCTGGCCGGGGTCTCACCGCTGCTCGGCGAGATCGGCGCGCACTACCGTCTGACCGCGACCGCCAGCAGCCTGGTGACGACCATCCCGCTGATCTTCATGGGCCTCGGCTCGATCATCGCGCCGAAACTGGCGCGGCGCTGGGGGACCGAGACGGCGCTCTGCGGGGCGCTGGTGGCGCTGTGCGGCGGCATCGTGCTGCGGATCGCTCCGCCGGTGCTCGCGCTGTTCGCCGGGGGTGCGGTGGTCGGCGGCTCCATAGCCCTGCTGAATGTGCTGATGCCGGGCCTGATCAAGCGGGACTTCCCGGAGCGGGCCGCGGGTATGACGGCGCTGTACTCGACCGCGATGATCCTGGGGGCGACGGTCTCCGCCGCCTCCGCGGTGCCGATGGAGAACGCACTCGGCAGCTGGCAGGGCGCACTGGTCTCCTGGGCGCTGCTGGCCGCCGTCGCCGCGGTCGTCTGGATCCCGCAGACGCTGATGACCCGGCGCGGGACCCGCCATGGCGCGGCCGCGACCGCCCCCGCGCACCTCGCCGGTGACGGGCCGCGGCTGAGCCGCTCCCCGCTGGCCTGGCAGGTCACGCTGTTCATGGGCTCGCAGTCGCTGATCGCCTACGTGAGCATCGCCTGGATGCCGACGATCTTCACCGATCACGGCATGGGCAAGGGCGAGGCGGGCCTGGTCTTCGCCTTCAGCACGCTGGTGCAGATGGCCGGTTCGTTCGTGGTGCCGATGCTGGCGGGGCGGATGCGGCAGCAGCGGCTGCTGGGGGTGGCGGTGTCCGCGCTGATGGCCTGCGGCGTCACGGGTCTGCTGGTGGCACCGGTGGCCGGGGCCTGGCTGTGGGCCGCCCTCCTCGGCATCGGGCAGGGCGGCGCGCTGGGCCTGGCCCTGACGATGATGGTCCTGCGCTCGGGCGACGCCCACACCGCCGCCCGCCTCTCCGGCATGGCCCAGACCGGCGGCTACCTCCTGGCCGCCGCCGGCCCGCTGGCCCTCGGCGCCGTCCACCAGGCCACCGACGGCTGGGCCGTCCCCCTCGTCCTGCTCCTGACCGTCTGCGCCGGACTGGCCCTGCTGGGCATGGGCGCGGGACGGGATCGCCGGATCGGCTGAGGGGCCGGGTGAGCGTGCGGCCAGGCGGCCGCCGGGCGTGGACCTCCGGCGGGTGGCACGGCAACGTCGCAGGTGGCGGGGGCATGGCGAGGTCGTGAAGGATCTTCGCGGTGAGCAACGATCCGGCGGCGGCCGGCCCCGCGTCCGGCGCTGTCGCCTACCGTGCTCCCCATGAGCGATGTTCCGCACACCGTTCGCCGGCCCGGACCGCGGCTCCCCCGCACCGGCCGGCTCCTTCTTGTTGCCCTGCTGTGTGTCCTGGTCGTGCTGGCCGTTCTGCTGCTGCCGCGGTTGCTGCGCGGGCAGCCCGAACGGACGCTGACCGTCCCGGAAGGGCAGCGGGCCACCCAGGTCTACGCCGCCGCCGACAAGGCCCTGCACCTGCCCGCCGGGTCCACGGCCAAGGCGGCCAAGCGCGCGCAGCTGCCGCTGCCGGCCGAGGCGAAGGGCAACCCGGAGGGCTACCTCTTCCCGGCGACCTATCCGATCAGCTCGGACACCACCCCGGCGTCGCTGCTCACCTACATGGTCAAAACCGCCAGGGAGCGCCTCGCCGCCGACGGCATCCGCTCCTACCGGTCGGTCGTCATCGCCAGCATCGTGCAGGCCGAGGCGGACCGGCCGGCCGATATGGGCAAGGTCGCCCGGGTCATCGACAACCGGCTCACGCACCATATGCCGCTGCAAATGGACTCGACGATCAACTACGCGCTGGGCCGCAGCACGCTCCACACCAGTCACGCCGACACCAGGACCAAGAGCCCGTACAACACCTACCGCTACCCGGGCCTGCCGCCGACGCCGATCGACAATCCCGGTGCGGACGCGCTGAAGGCGGCCGGTGCGCCGCCCGCCGGCGACTGGCTCTACTTCGTCACCGTCAAACCGGGCGACACCCGCTTCACCGCCGACTACCAGAAGCATCTGCGCAACGTGCGGGAGTTCAACGAAGCGGCAGCGGGGCGCCGGTAGCAGCAAAAGCGCCGGGAGTGGCGGGGCGGGGGTCAACGCCCGCCCCGTCCCCCGGATGTCCTTACTCCTCGCCCGCCAAGGTGAGCGCCTTCAGACGACGGCCGGCATACCAGGTGGCGAGGCCCGTGATTCCCACCAGCAGGCAGAGGGCGAGCGGCAGTTGGACATCGGAGGTGAGCGCACCGTCCGCGGCCGCCTTCTGGCCGACCGCCAGCGCCCACTGCTGAACGCTGAGGGTCTTCGCGCCCGGGATGAGCGTCCCCACGAACGCCTCCCAGATCAGGGCATAGACCAGGCCGAACACGACGGCATGCCGGGTGATCGTGCCGAAGAGCAGGAAGAGCGCGCTGTAGGCGACCGAGGCGACGGCCGCCGCCACCGCGTACCCCACGGCCATCTGCTGGCTGTTGCCGTTGAGGAGGAAGCCGGCGAGCAGGACGGGGAGGGCGGAGAAGGCGACCGTGACGCCTATCGCGACCAGGAGTTTGGTGAAGATGATCGTCGGCCGGGGCACCGGCTTGGCCAGGAGATAGACCACCGAGCCGTCGTCGATCTCCGGGCCGATCGCGCCCGTACCGGCGATGACGCCGATCAGCGGCACCATCGTGCCCAGCGCGAAGCCGCCCAGGATGCCGCCGGCGGTGGCATCGTCGGCGCCGGTCAGCACGCGGACGGCCAGCGCGAGCAGCACCAGCAGGGCGGGCAGTGCGAAGAGGATCATGGCCCGCCGCCGGCCGAGCAGGGCGCGGTAGGTGAGCCGGGCGACGGTCGGGTGGAACAGCGAGACCTTGGGTGCGCCGGGGGGCGCGGTCCGGGCCGCCGGAGTGGTCGTGGACATGCGTCAGGGCTCCTTTCAGGCCTCAGGCCGCTACGAGGTAGGAGAAGACGGATTCCAGCGACTCGTCGGAGGGCGAGACCGTCAGAAGGCGGATGCCGTGGTCGCGGGCGACCCGCGGCAGGAGTTCGGTGAACCGTCCGAAGTCGATCGCCTGGATGCGCAGCGCGCCTTCGGTGAGGTCCACCTCGATGCCGGCCGTCGAGGGGTCGGCGATCAGCGCGCCGGCCAGCGCCCGGTCGTTGTCGGACCGGACGAGATAGCGGTGCGGGCGGTCCGTCATCAGCCGGCGGATCTTGCGGAAGTCTCCGGACGCGGCATGCCGCCCGGCCACCACCACCTCGATGTGCGTGGCGAGTTGCTCGACCTCTTCGAGGATGTGCGAGGAGAACAGGACCGTACGGCCCTCGTCGCCCATCCGCCGCAGCAGCTCCATCAGCTGCATCCGCTGGCGGGGGTCCATACCGTTGAACGGCTCGTCCAGCAGCAGCACCGAGGGGTCGTGGACCAGCGCGGAAGCCATCTTCACCCGCTGCCGCATGCCCTTGCTGTACGTCGAGATCTTGCGGTCCTGGGCGTACTCCATCTCGACGGTGGCCAGCGCCCTGGCCGCCTCGGTCCGCCCGAGGCCGTGCAACTCGGCGTTGGCGAGCACGAATTCGCGCCCCGTGAGGAAGTCGTACATCGCCTCGCGCTCGGGGACGATGCCGATGTGGCGGTAGATGCCGGCGTTGCGCCAGATCGTCGTCCCGTCGAGGGTGACGGAGCCGTTGGAGGGCGCGAGGAAGCCGCCCATCATGTTGATGAGGGTGGACTTGCCGGCGCCGTTGGGGCCGAGCAGGCCGGTCACGCCGGGGCCGATGGTCATGGTGATGTCGTTGACGGCAACGACATTGCCGAACCAGCGGGAGACATGGTCGATGTGCAGAGTCGTCATGGGCGCGGCCCATTCCTTCGGAGGGTGGTGGCGGTCGACAGACGGAAGGCGCGTGGGCGCAGCCCATCCCCGGGAAGGGCAGTGGGGAGTGACAGACGGAAGGCGTATGGGCGCAGCCCATCCCTGGGAAGGGCGGTGGTGGGCGACAGACGGAAGGCGTATGGGCGCAGCCCATCCCCGGGAAGGGCGGTGGTGGGTGACGGGTGGGAGGTCACAGGCCGGCCTTTCGGTAGCGGCGCATCAGGAGGGCGTAGCAGCCGACGATGACGGCCAGCGTCACGAGGAGATAGACGAAACCGGCGCCGGTGGTCGGGGCCAGGCCGTTGGGGAAGGAGCTGCTGCCGCCGAGGAAGGTCGACTGCACCCCGTCGATCAGCGTGATGGGGGAGAACAGCCCCAGCCAGCCGACGGCGGACTCGTTGCCCTGGAGGAAGGCGATGCCCTGGACCGCGCTCACCGCGGCGTACGGAATGGCGAGGACGGCGATCACGGCGGCGACACCGAAGCCGCGGCGCGGGGTGACCGCGGAGACGACCAGGCCGATCCCGGCGAACAGCAGCGAGAGCAGCACCACGGCGACCAGTCCTTGCCCCAGGCCCTTGGTCTGGTCGAGGAAGTCCAGCTTCGCCAGCAGCGCCCCGACGTAGAGGATCAGCAGCGGTATGCCGGTGAGGATGAACAGGGCGGCGGCCATGGCCGCGAACTTCGAGGCCACGTAGTCGACCCGCTCGATGGGCCGGGAGAAATACAGCGGTATGGACTTGAACCGCAGATCGCGGGAGACCGACTGCGGGGCCTGCGCGGCCAGATACAGGCCGATGACGGCCTGGAGGTAGACGGCGTAGCGGGAGTAGCCGACCGGGAGAGCATGGGCCTTGGTGACCACCGTCACGGCCACCATGATCGCGGCGGGCAGGCACATCGCGACGAGGAGCAGCAGCGGCAGCACCTTGCTCTTGGCCGAACGGCCCAGACCGTAGGCGCCGCGCAGGCTCTGTGCGAAGAGCGACCGGCGGGCGTAGGCGCGGCCCAGGCGGGGGCCGTCGTAGTGGCGGTAGCCGATGTTGTGGATATAGGCGCCGTCCGGTGCACCGGAGGGGGACGCCGGGTGGGCGGAGGTCATGGGCTCAGGCGACATCGTGGGCGCCTCCGTCCTGGGTGGCATACGGGGCGCCCGGGGCGCCTGCGGTGGCGGTGGCGGCCTGCGCCGCGTCCGCGTCGCGGAAGACCTCGGCGATCTGGTGGCGGCGCTGTTCCATTCGGACCAGGCCGAGCCCGAGTCCGGCGACGGTGTCCCGCACCAGGTCGTATGTCTCCTCGCCGGCCGCCTCGACATACAGGAGGTGGCCGGAGGCGGCGAGGCCCTCGGAGCCGGCCGCGCGGGTGGTCACCGCGGCGCCGGCCGCGGTCAGGGCCGCCCGCAGCGCTTCGGTGCCGTCCGGATGGGTGTCGGTGTCCGTGACCTCGACCGCCAGCGAGGCGGTGACCTGCGTGAACTCATCGGTCGAGGAGGACCGCAGCAGCTTGCCGCCGTCGATGACGACGACATGGTCGCAGGTGCGCTCCAGCTCACCGAGGAGGTGGGAGGTCACCAGGACGGAGATCCCGAAGTCGCTGTGGACGCGCCGGATCAGGCCGAGCATCTCGTCCCGCCCGGCCGGGTCGAGGCCGTTGGTGGGCTCGTCGAGGAACACCAGCTGCGGGTCGTGTACCAGCGCCTGGGCCAGTTTCACCCGCTGCTTCATGCCGGTCGAGTAGCCGCCGATGGGGCGGTAGCGCTCCTCGTAGAGGCCGACATGGCGCAGCGTGTCCGCGGTGCGCTCGCGGGCGGCGGTCGGCGGCAGCCCGGACATCCGGGCCATGTGCACGACGAACTCCGTCGCCGAGACATCCGGCGGCAGGCAGTCGTGCTCGGGCATGTAGCCGACCCGCTCACGGATGGCGCCGCCGTCCGTGGTCACGTCCAGGCCGAGGACATGCGCCGTTCCTTCGGTCGCCGGGGCCAGCCCGAGGAGGATCTTGATCAGGGTGGACTTTCCGGCACCGTTGGCACCCACCAGGCCCGTTACGCCGGGGGCGATGTCAACGGAGAGCCGGTCCAAGGCGGTCACCCGCGGGAACCGCTTGCTCAGGCTTTCGGTCACGATCACAGTCACGTCATCGACGGTAGTGGCCCCCGCCACACCGGTCGTCAACCCAAACGATGGGATGCGCCTCCCCCTGCGGTATTACGTGCCCGTAGGGGTCTCCTGCTGTGAGCTGCCCCGGCCTCAGGGCTGCCGGTGCATGTGTGCGGGCCTCTTGACGCAGCCGCCGGCCATTGTCACATTCATCAGTGTCAGGTTACGGGCACGTACCGCGATGGACGTCTCACGGACGGACGGTTGGCGATGGCCTCAGTCACCTCAGCGCCCCCACCAGGCGCAGCCGGAGAACTCAGCGCCGGGCTAAGGGGGTTCAGAGAGGTCCAGCGGCTCGCCTATGCCTGTGCGGAAGCGGTGGCCGCCCAGCTCAAGCCCGGGGTGACCGAGCGCGCCGCGGCGCGGATGCTGCGTGAGTGGCTGCGCGAGCGCGGCGTACGGGACTGGTTCCATCTGCCCTTCGCCTGGTTCGGCGACCGCACCGCCTTCGTCAACTTCCGGGTGCCGCTCCAGTTCTTCCCCACCCGGCGTGAGCTGGAGCCCGGGATGGCCTTCATCCTCGACCTGGCTCCGATCCACAACGGCTATACGGCCGATATCGGCTACTCCGGCTGTCTGGGCCTCAACCCCGTGCACGACCGGCTGCTCGCCGACCTCGAAGCACACCGGGAGCTGATCCTGCGCGAGGTGCGCGAACGACGCCCACTGCGGGAGATCTACGCGGATGTCGACCGGCTGATGGTGCGGCAGGGCTATGCCAACCGCCACCGCGCCTACCCCTTCGGCGTCATCGCGCACAAGGTCGACCGGGTCCGGCAGCGCCGCTGGTCCCCCACGCTCTTCGGGTTCGGCACCCAGTCCCTCAGGGGCCTGGCCTCCGACGCACTGCACGGCCACCGCGACGGCTGGTCCCCGCTGTGGAGCCCGTACCGCTTCTCCGACCACCCGCCGCAGCCGGGACTGTGGGCGGTCGAACCCCACCTCGGGTTCCGGGGAACGGGCGCGAAGTTCGAGGAGCTCCTGGTCGTCACGGACTCCAAGGACCCACAGGAAAGCGCTTTTTGGCTGGACGACGATCTGCCGCATGTGCGGCGCCGGCAGGAGGGGAAGGCCGCGTGAACACGGGACGTGGACGGGGACGGGGAACGGGAGACGGCCGGGGGATGGGCGACGGCCGGGGTCCGGGGAACGGGCGGGGCCCGGGGCGGGGGCAGCGGCCGGGATCCGGGGCGGCGTCCGGGGCCGGGGCCTCGGCTGAGGCTGGGGCCGGGGCGGCCGGGGCTGGGACCTCGGCTGAGGCCGGGGCCGGGCCCGAGGCCGGGGCCGGGGTCGCTACGGGGCTTGCCGGGGCGCGGGAGCGCTGGGTGCGGACCGGTGGCATCGAGCTGTGCGTCGCCGAGCTGGGCGATCCGGCGCAGCCCACGGTGCTGCTGGTGCACGGCTACCCGGACAGCAAAGAGGTGTGGTCCGAGGTCGCCCGTGGTCTGGCCGACCGGTTCCATGTGGTGCTCTACGACGTCCGGGGCTGCGGCCGGTCCACCGCCCCGCAGCCCCTCCGCGGCGGCTTCACCCTGGAGAAGCTGACGGACGACTTCCTGGCCGTCGCCGACGCCGTCAGCCCCGACCGCCCGCTCCATGTGGTCGGTCATGACTGGGGCTCGGTGCAGGGCTGGGAGTTCGCCACGGTGCCGCGTACGGAGGGCCGGATAGCCTCCTTCACCTCCATGTCGGGCCCGTCCCTCGACCACTTCGGCCACTGGATCAAGAAACGGACGGTGCGCCCCACCCCCCGGCGCGCCGCTCAACTCCTCCATCAGAGCGCCAAGTCCTGGTACATCTACATGCTGCACACCCCCGTGCTGCCCGAGCTGGCGTGGAAGGGACCGCTCGGCAAGCGCTGGCCGAAGATCCTCCAGCGGGTGGAGAAGGTGCCCGGTGGTGACTACCCGACCGCTTCGCTGCCGACCGACGCGGCCCATGGCGCCTGGCTCTACCGCGACAATGTGCTCCCCCGGCTCCGCCGCCCGCGCGCCGACGCCTATGCGCACTGCCCGGTCCAGCTCATCACCCCCACCGGCGATGCCTTCCTCTCGCCGCGGCTGTACGACGATCTGGAGCAGTGGGCACCGCAGTTGGTGCGTCGCACCCTCCCGGCCAAGCACTGGGTGCCCCGCACCCGTCCCGACCAGCTCGTCTCCTGGATCAGCGAGTTCATCACCGCCAAGGAGGAGGGCGATCCGGCGCGGCGGGTCGTGACGGCCGGCGCCTACGCCGACCGGTTCGGCGGCCAGCTGGTGCTGGTGACCGGCGCGGCCGGCGGCATCGGCCGGGCTACCGCGTTCGCCTTCGCGGAAGCCGGCGCGCGGGTCATCGCCGTCGACCGGGACCCCGAGGGAGCGGCCCGGACCGCCGAGCTGTCCCGGCTGATCGGTGCACCACAGGCCTGGGCGGAGGTCGTCGATGTCTCCGACGAGGCGGCGATGGAGAAGCTCGCCGACAAAGTGCACGCGGAGTACGGCACCGTCGATGTGCTGGTGAACAACGCCGGCATCGGCCTGGCCGGCTCCTTTCTCCAGACCGGGACCGAGGACTGGAAGAAGGTCTTGGACGTCAATCTGTGGGGCGTCATCCACGGCTGCCGGATCTTCGGCAAGCGGATGGCGGAACGCGGCCAGGGCGGCCATATCGTCAACACCGCCTCGGCAGCCGCCTTCCTGCCGTCGAAGTCACTGCCCGCATACAGCACCTCCAAGGCGGCCGTCCTGATGCTCAGCGAGTGTCTGCGCGCCGAACTGGCAGGTCAGGGCATCGGCGTCACGGCCATCTGCCCCGGCCTGGTCAACACCGGTATCACCAACACCGCACGCTTCACCGGCGTCTCGCCCGACGAGGAGAAGCGCCGCCAGGCCAGGGCCGCGCGGCTGTACGGCCTGCGCAACTACCCGCCGGAGAAGGTCGCCGACGCCATCCTCCGCGCGGTCGTCCGCAATCAGGCGGTGGTACCCGTCACCCCCGAAGCCCGCGGCGCCCATCTGCTCTCCCGCTTCGCTCCACGCGCCCTCCGCGCCCTCGCCCGCTTCGCACCACGGCTGTAGGAAGCGGCGGGGTGCGTGCGGATGTAGGGAGCAGCAGGGCGCGTGCGGGCGAGCGGTGGCGTGCGTGCCGGGGCTCCGGACGCAGGGTCCGCCTGGCCATCACGCCGCCCTTTGGCCTCCGGGGCCGGAGCGCCGGCCCCGGCCCGGGCCCTGAGGGAGAGCTGGATGCGGCAGAGCCGACGGTATCGAGGACGGCCGTACCATCCCTCGCAGCAAGGGTCGCTGCGCGCGGTCGTCGCCTGCTCGGCGTCCTTCCCGACCGCACTGGGCCGGGGGCGGGCGCGGCGGGCCACGTGGCCGGCTCGTAGCGTGCGGCCATCTCGTAAGGAGCACCACAGTGACCGAGCAGCCGCCGACGGCCGAGGCCCGCACCGCCGAGTACCGCATCGAGGATTTGGCGCACCTCAGCGGCGCCACGGTGCGCACCATCCGTGCCTATCAGGACCGTGGGCTGCTTCCCCGCCCGGAACGCCGGGGCCGAGCCAATGTCTACGGCAAGGCCCATCTGGCCCGCCTGCGCCAGATCGCCGATCTGCTGGACCGCGGCTACACCCTCGCCAGCATCAAGGAACTCCTTGAGGCCTGGGACGCGGGCCGCGACCTCGGCGGGGTCCTGGGCCTGGTCGCCGAGATCGACGGGCCGTGGACGGACGAGGAGGCGTCCCGCATCAGCCGCCAGGAGCTGGACGCCGCCTTCGGGGGCAGCACCGATGAGACAGCGCTCGTCGAGGCCATCGAACTGGGCGTCCTGGAACACATCCCGGGCCGGGACGGCGAGTTCCTCGTCCCCAGCCCGCAGGAACTCGCCGTCGCCGCCGAACTGCACTCCGCCGGCGTCCCGCTGACGGCGATCACCGGTCATCTGCGGGAGGTGCGCGGCCAGGTCGAGCACATCGCCGCCCGCTTCTTGGACTTCACCACCGAGCATGTCTTCCAGCAGTTCCTGGACCACCCGCCCACCGAGGCCGAGGCCGCGGAGGCCGCCACCCTCGTACGCCGGCTGCGCCCCCTGGCCCAGCAGACCATCGACGCCGAACTCGCCCGCGCCATGCGCACCCTGGCCACCCGCTCTCTGCGCCATCACCTCAGCGAGGCACTGCCGACCCAGGCACGGAGACCCACCGAAACGGCTGCGGAAGCAGGGGCAGCGGACGGGGCAGGGGCAGGAGCCGGGGCGGGGTCAGTCCCTGCGGTGCCGGGAGCCGGGGCAGGGACAGCGGCCGGAGCCGGGGCAGGGACAGCAGCCGGAGCCGGGGCGGGGGCAGTCCCTGCGGTGCCGGGGACCGGGGCAGGGACAGCGGCCGGAGCCGGGGCAGGGACAGCAGCCGAGGCAGGGGCAGGGGCAGGGGCCGGGCCCAGGAGCATCCCCACGCCTAGGGCCGCTTCCGGCCTGCCGCCCGCGCCGCTGCCCGCCCACTGGCCGGTCACGGACCCCAGTACCGTGGCCGCCCCGGCGCCCGCCTCGACGGCCGGCCCGGAGACGGTGCTGCTACCCGCCGAGGCAGTGCAGGCCGTGCGGGATCTGGTCGGCGCGAAGAACACGGCCGCCTTCATCGCCGCCGCAGCACACCGGGAGGTACAGGCCCGCACCATGGACGCCCTGGTGGCACTCACCCCGGACCGGGACACAGACGAGGCCTCCGAACAGCCCTCCGGCCGGACCCCGGACCGGGCCCCAGACCAGCCCTCCCGCCGGACCCCGGACCAGGCCCCAGACCACCCCGCCGACCGCGCCAGCGGCACCAGCTCCCGGCACCGCAGGGACTGACCCCGCTCCGGTCTGCAACGCAGCCCCCGGCCACGCGCGCGTACCGCCCGAGTCGAGCCCGCCCCCACCCATGCCCACTCTTCAGCTATCAAGGATCAAGCGATGCGCGGCCCCCTGCCGCGTCCTCTCCTCACCTCAACCGACCGCATCCGGCAGCCAGTTGCCATGGAATCCATACGGCACCCGCTGCGGAAGGTGGACCGTGGCGACCGGGTCCGCGGAGATGTCCTCAGAGTTGAGTACGACGAGGTCGCTGGTGTCGGTGGAGGCGTCGTAGACATAGGTGATCAGCCAGCCCGGCCCGCCGGGACGGTCGTCCGCCGGGGCGAAGACCGCCTCGCCCGGTGTGCGTCCCGGGCCGAAGTCATGCCGGACGGCCGCACCGGTCTGGAGGTCGTAGCGGAGCAGGGCGCCGGGTATAGGGCCGGTGCCCGGCAACTCGCCGACGGTGGCATGGCCGAAGCGGGCCGGCTGTCCGGTGAGGCGGTCGTCCACCCTGGGGAACTCGCAGAACTGGTCGTCGAGTTGCTCTTCGACAACCGTGCCCGTCACCAGGTCGATCGTCCAGCGCCAGAGATGGGCCGGGGTCCGGCCGCCGTAGTCGGCGTAGCGGGAGACATGGAGAACGATTCGCTGGTCACCGTCGTCGTGGGCGTTCAGGGCGTGGAAGACATAGCAGGGGTCGATGGGCAGCCAGCGGACCTCCCCATAGGGATCATCGCGGCGCAGCACACCGAGCCGGGCCCCGTACTCCGGGTTCCACTGATACGGCATACCGGGGCGGCTGCGGTCGAAGACGACCGGGAGGTCCATGAAGATGACATGGCCGGCGGTCAGATGGAAGTCATGCATCATCGTGTGCCCCGGAACATCGATGGGGCGGCTGATCACCAACTCCCCTGCGGCGTCGGCGCGGTGATAGGTCAGATAGGGCGGAGTGGGGCCGCCGTATCCGAAGAAATGCAGCTCGCCGGTGGTGGGGCAGGTCTTGGGATGGGCCGTCATGGCGGTGGTGAGCCGGCCGCCGAAGTCATGGGCGCCGAGCGTCTCCAGCTCGTGGCCGGGGCGGCAGTCGATTTCGTACGGGAACGACGACTCGACCAGGGCGAGGGTGCGTCCGGCATGCCGGACGACGTGGGTATTGGCCACGCCCGCCGTCAGATTGCGGCGGCCCTGCGCGTCCACCGGACGCACGCCGTCGGTGAAGGTGGCGGTGCGGACCCAGCGGTTGCGGTAGGAGACGGCCCGGCCGCCCTCCAGGCGCAGACCGTGGACCATTCCGTCGCCGAAGAACCAGTGCGGAGTGGCGGCATCCTTCGGATTGGGACCGTTGCGCAGGAACCAGCCGCTGAGTTCGGGCGGGATCGCGCCCGTCACCGGCAGGTCGTAGGCGGTCAGCTCGTCCGTCACCGGGGCGAAGTTGCCGGCCATGTGCGGTGCGGGGGCGTGGGATTCGGATGCGGTGGTCGGGGAGGTGGGAGTCATGAGGCCAGGTCTCCTTGGATGTCGGTCCGCACGCCGGAGGTCTCCATGAAGCGGGCACGGGCCCGCTCCGGGTACGAAGCGGTGAAGCGGGCGGGAAGGATGAATCCGGCGAGCTGAAGGACGATCGAGACGGCCATATGCCACCCGTAGGCGGAGGCGGCGGTCTGGGCGAGCGCGGTGAGGGTGAAGGAAAGCGCCCACGCGGCCGTGAGCACCACGTTGATGTGGCGGAACAGCGGGGTGTGCCAGACCTCCGGCGGGGCCATCCGGCGCGCGATCCCCATCGTGAAGGGCCGTCGCACGGCGATCGACAGCCAGGCGATGAGCGCCAGCCATCCCATCGACAGGGCGCTGCCGTACATCTTGAGACCGCTGTCGGGGCGGATGAAGGCCAGCAGGCCGAGGGCCGCGAAGAACACGATCGTGCCGTACTCCAGCAGGCGCAGGTCGAGCGAGAGTCCGCCGGCGCGGTCGGCGATGAGCAGCGCGACGGCCGATGCCAGACCGGCGAGCGCGCCCCACTGCCAGCCGATCGAGGACACCCCCGCAAAGACCAGCCACGGGATGAAGCCCCGCAGATAGTTCATGATTCCCCCTCTTCACTCGCGGCCGTCGCCCGCACACCGCGCCACATTCCAACTTCGACATGTCGAACATAGAAGCTCCACCTTTGACATGTCAACAGTGGAAGGTAAAGTGCGGGTCATGAGCCTGAAACATGCCGTGCTGGGCCTGCTGGCCGAATCCCCCGCGAGCGGCTACGACCTGATGAAGCTGTTCAACGCCTCGCTCGCCAGCGCCTGGCCGGCCACCCAGAGCCAGGTCTACGGCGAGCTCACCAAACTCACGACCGCCGGCCTGGTCGAGGTCGCCGCCCACGGCCCCCGCGGCCGCAAGGAGTACGCGATCACCGGTGACGGCCTGGCGGAGCTGCGCCACTGGCTGACCGAGGTCGAGCCCAGCGGTCCCCAGCGCCATGACGGCCTGCTGCGCGTCTTCTTCCTCGGCATCGTCACGCCGCTTGAGGCCCAGACGTTCCTCCTGCATCAGGCCGAGCGCGCCGCGCGTACCCGCGCCACGCTCGAGCACCTCGAAGAGAGCACCGAGTGGGACGAGGAGATGATTTCCGTCTACGGACGGATCGCGCTGGAGTACGGCCTGCGGATATCGGCGATGCAGGAGGAGTGGGCCCGTTGGGCCGCCGACGAGGTGACCAGCGCAAAGGCGCGCAAGGCGAGCGAACTCGTTCGGGCGCAGCACAAGGAGCAGGAGGGCCGGGACGAGGAAGTCCGGCCGGGCGAAGGGGAGTGACGCGCCGGGAGCCCTGCCGGAGCACCGCAGGACTCCCGGCCACCGGACTCCCGGCACCACGGCTCCCCCGCCGTAGGACTCCCGCCCCCAAGACTCCCGGCCGGCCGCGACGCCGCCTCCCCGCCGGGAATTCAGGTGCCGCCCCACGCCCCGCGCGGCACTCTGGAGACATGAACAACCAGCGCTCGGTGCGCCTCTCGAAGTACCTGGCGAAGCATCTGCGCCATGAACCGGAACGGATCGGCATCACCCTCGACGCCCGGGGCTGGGTGCCCGTGGCCGAGCTGATGGCGGCGGCCGCGCGGCACGGATTCCCCTTCACCCGGGACGAGTTGGCGGCCGTGGTCGCCGGCAACGACAAGCAGCGTTACGCCCTCGACGGCGACCGGATCCGCGCCAACCAGGGCCATTCGGTACCGGTCGACCTCGATCTGCCGCCGGCCGTGCCTCCCGCCCATCTCTTCCACGGGACAGTGGCCCGCAGCGTGGCGGCCATACGGGAAGAGGGGCTGCGGCCGATGTCGCGGCATGCCGTCCATCTCTCCCCCGACCGCGAGACCGCGACCCGGGTGGGCGCGCGACGCGGCAAGCCCGTGGTCCTGACCGTCGACGCGGGCGCCATGCACCGCGCCGGCCATGTCTTCCGGGTCAGCGCCAACGGGGTCTGGCTCACCAGCCGGGTACCGGCCCGGTTTCTGCGTTTCCCGGGCTGATCACCACGCCCGTAGGGCCCGGCTCAGAGCCCCGGCGCACCCCACACCGGGAACCACCGCGCCAGATCCCTCTCGATCGTCAGATCGTCCCCGAGCATCGCCCGCACCTGCAGTTCGAGCGGGTTGTCGCGCTTCTCGCCGCCCTCCCGCTGCGGCGCGAAGGGGTAGAACGTGCCCCGCTTGTAGAGGTAGACCAGCGCCAGCGACCGCTGCTGTTCCTCCCGGAAGCCGACCAGCGAACACAGCAGCTGGGGGCCGAAGCCCGCTTCCTCCAGGGACGTGTTGACCGCGTGCAGATCGTTGACCAAGCCCGCCACGTCCTCCGGCGGATGCCGTACGAGCAGCCAGGTATAGCCGTACGCGTCCTGGGTGAACTCCACGGAGCCGTCCAGCAGGGACCGGGCCTCCTCCTGGATACGGGCGAACGCCCCGCCCTCGACGCTCGCGAAACACACCGATCCCCGTCCGGTGGGTACGAAACCGGCCGCGGCCTGGAGGGTCACCGCGGCGGACGGCAGCGCGAAAAGCTGGTCGAGGTCGGGTCGGACCGGCTTGCTGCGGCCGAGGATGACGTCCAGAAATCCCATGTGCCACTTACTCCTTGATCGTCACGGCCGGCCGGTCACCAGCGGGACCCCACGCGCACCGTGCCTCACGCCCGTCCCAGCTCTGTCGCGATCCGGGCCAGCTGGTCCAGCCGCTGTTCCAGCGTCGGGTGCGAGGACAGCAGCCTGCTGAAGCTCTCCTTGTTGAACGCGGGGGCGAAGTAGAAGGCGTTGAACGGCTGGGCCTTGCGCAGATCTTCGGTCGGGATCCTCGCCATCTGGCCGGTGACCTTGGTCAGCGCGGCGGCCAGCGCGGACGGCCGGCCGGTCAGCAGGGCGGCGGCCCGGTCCGCGGACAGCTCGCGGTAACGGGACAGCAGCCGGGTCAGCAGGAAGCTGATCGCGTAGACGACCACGCTGACGGCGGTCACGATGAGCACGGCGATGGCCGCGTTCTGGTCCCGGTTGTTGCGGCCGATACCGCTCCACAGGGCGGCCCGGGTGATGATCCCGGCCAATACGCCGAGGAACGAGGCGATGGTCATCACGGCGACATCGCGGTGCGCGACATGCGAGAGCTCGTGGGCCAGCACCCCCTCCAGCTCCGCCGGCTCCAGCCGCCGGAGCAGCCCCGTGGTGGCGCACACCAGCGAGTTCTTCTGGCCGCGGCCGGTGGCGAACGCGTTCGGCACATCCGACTCGGCGATCGCGACCCGTGGTTTGGGCATGTCGGCCAGCGCGCACAGCCGGTCGACGGCGCCATGCAGTTCGGGCGCCTGCTCCGGGGTGACCTCACGCGCGCCCATGCTGAATGCCGCGATCCGGTCGCTGAACCAGAACTGCGCGACGAACAGGGCACCGGCGATCACCAGCACCACCACCCAGGCGCCCTTGAGCAGCACCACCAGCACGCCGACGACCACGACGTACAGCAGTCCGATGAAGAACATCGTCGTGACCATGCGTGAGGTCAGCCCGCGATCCGGGGCGAATCGGGTCCGTGCCATGGCTCCTCCACACACGCCGCACTTCGCGCAGTGCGCCGGCCCGCCCGCGCGCCGTCTCTGCACCGCGCGTCGCGTGCCACCCACTGCGCCGCTGTCCCGATTCTCCCTCTTCAGGGCTATATGTGGGGTAAAGCCCAGGTCAGGGGACAGCCCGGCGCGTCGGACGCACGGGAGCAGTGGGGCGCACCGGCCCCGTAAGGAGCGCCGGGCCGGGATCTGTCTACCGGGCGGCGAGTTGCGCCAGCCCCTCTGTAGCGATCCGCTCGAAGACCGCGACATCGGCCTCGAAGAGCGAATCGGCGATCGGCCAGTGGAGGACCAGTTCGTCGATACCCAGCTCGGCGTGATGGCCGGCGAAGTCGACGAAGGCGTCCACGGAATCCAGCGGACGGTCCGGGGTGAAACCGGTCAGCATGATCTTCTGCAGGTCGGCGACATCGCGGCCCTGGTCGGCGCAGGCCTTCCCCAGCCGCTCGAACTGCCCGCGGATCGCCTCGTGCGACTCCGCCGGGGTGCCGCCCCCGTTGGACACCTTGGGATCGCCGGTCGTCACCCAGGCCTGGCCGTACCGGGCCGCCAGATTCAGCCCGCGCGGGCCGGTGGCCGCCACCGCGAACGGCAGCCGCGGCCGCTGCACACAGCCGGGAATGTTGCGCACCTCGTGCGCGGAGTAGTGCACGCCCTCGTGGGAGACGACATCCTCGCTCAGCAGCCGGTCCAGCAGCGCGACGAACTCGCCGAAGTGGTCGGCGCGTTCGCGCGGCGCCCAGGGCTCCTGGCCGAGCGCGGTGGCGTCGAAGCCATTGCCGCCGGCGCCGACGCCCAGGGTGATCCGGCCGTCGCTGATGTCGTCGAGCGAGATCAGTTCCTTGGCGAGGGTGACCGGGTGCCGGAAGTTCGGCGAGGTGACGAGGGTGCCCAGCCGCATCCGGGAGGTGACGCCCGCCGCCGCGGTCAGCGTCGGCACGGCGCCGAACCAGGTCCGGTCGCGGAAGCTCCGCCACGAGAGGTGGTCATAGGTGTACGCGGCGTGGAAGCCCAGCTCCTCGGCGCGCTGCCACACCTCCCGCCCGCCTTCGGACCAGCGGTGGACGGGGAGTATCAGGGTGCTCAGTCGCATGCTCCGAGCGTACGGCCGTCCGGAGGAGCCGACGATTCTCCTCGGTGCACCGGACGGCTCGGTCCACCTGCCCGTACGTCCCGGACCGGCGGCGCGCGGGCTCATGCGCGCAACCCACCGCACTCCTGTGCACAGCGGTACGGGAAGATGGCCCCGTGACCGATGCCTTCGCCCCACCGTCCCGGGCGCCCGAAACGGCCGTTACGCCCCGGCTGATCGCCACCGATCTCGACGGCACCCTGCTGCACGACGACAAGACGGTCTCCGACCGCACGATCGCCGCGCTGGCCGCCGCGGAGCGGGCCGGTCTGGAGGTCTTCTTCGTCACCGGACGCCCGGCCCGCTGGATGGGCGTGGTCAGCGACCATGTGCACGGTCACGGCCTGGCGATCTGCGCCAACGGCGCGGCCGTCGTCGATCTGCACCGCGGCGGCCGGATCGTCGAGGTCAGCCCCCTGGAGCGGACCGCCGCCCGCCAGGTCGTGGACGCGCTGCGCAGCGCAGCACCCGGCACCTCGTTCGCGGTCGAGCGGACCGGCGGCATCCACTACGAGCCGCAGTACCCGCCGCTGCTCCTCGATCCGGCCGCGGTCGTCGCCCCGGCGGAGAAGCTGCTCGCCGACGACTTCGTCCCGCCGCTGGGCCCGGAGGACACCGAGCCGGACGGCCCGGACGGCGGCGCCGAGCCAGCCTTCCCCGACCAGCCCGTGATCAAGCTGCTCGCGCACCACCCCGAGCTGGACCCCGACGCCTTCCTCGCCCTGGCCCATACGGCGGCCGGCGATCTCGCGACCTTCACCCGGTCCAGCCCCACCGCCCTCCTGGAGATCAGCGGACCCGGCGTGAGCAAGGCCGGCACCCTGGCCCGCTGCTGTGCGGAGCGCGGTATCGCGCCGGAAGAGGTCGTCGCCTTCGGGGACATGCCGAACGACATAGCGATGCTGTCCTGGGCCGGCACCTCGTACGCCATGGCCAACGCGCACCCGGATGTGCTGGCCGCCACGACGCGCCGTACGGCGTCCAACAACGACGACGGTGTCGCGGCGGTCATCGAGCGGATCCTTCAGGACGGCCGTCTCTAGGACACGCCATAGGGCTTGTCCGGCGTCCGGACCGCCGCCCCCGCGCCGTCTTACAGCGGCGCCTCCCACCGCACCATCGTGCCCGTGCCGCCCTCGCCCAGCCCTGGGCCGTATGTGCTGGAGCCGCCCAGCGCCTCCGCCCGGTTGGCGAGGTTCTTCAGGCCACTGCGACGGCCGCTGTCCGGGATACCGATGCCGTCGTCGGCGACGGTGAGACGGACGCCGTCGGTGCCGTCCGGGAGCCTGATCGTGGCATCGACGACGACCTCGATGCGGGATGCCTGGGCGTGCCGGAATGCGTTCGACAGCGCCTCCCGCAGCGCGGCGATCAGGTTCTTGCCGGTCAGCTCGCCGACCCGGGTGTCGACCGGGCCGATGAAGTGGGCCGAGGGCTGGAAGCCGAGCGGTACGGCGGCGGTGCCGATCTCGCGCAGGACCCGGGTCCGCAGCCCGGACGGCGCCTCGGCCGGGCCCTGTTGGAGGGCGAAGATCGCGGTGCGGATCTCCTGGATGGTCACATCCAGCTCGTCGACGGCCTTGCCGACGCCCTGGGACACCTCCGGCACGATGGTCCGGCGCTGTGCGCTCTCCAGGATCATGCCCGTCGCGAACAGCCGCTGGATGACGAGATCGTGCAGGTCACGGGCGATCCGGTCGCGGTCCTCGTACACCGCGAGCCGCTCGCGGTCGCGCTGGGCGTCGGCCAGCACCAGCGCCAGCGCGGCCTGCGCCGCGAACTGGGTGGCCAGCGTCCGCTCCGCGGCGGTGAACGGGCGGGCGCCCCGGGACCGCGGAGTCGCGAGGGTGCCCAGCACCCGGCCGCCGCTCTTGAGCGGCAGCATCATGCTGGGGCCGAAGCGCTGCGCGATGTCGGTGACCATACGCGGATCGGTGGCCGAGTCGTCCACGAACACCGGCTCCCCGGCGAGGAGTTGTTCCACCACCGGGCTGTCGGTCGGAATCTGCGTCCCCATGATCCCGGCGGGCTCGTCCGCCGACACCGCGACGATCTCCAGACCGCCCTCCTCATCGGGCAGCAGCACGATGCCGGCCGCCGAGTCCGCCAGCTTCCGGGAATGCTCGGCCACCACGGCGAGCGCATCGTCCACATCGCTGCCGGCGAGGAGTTCGGTGGTCACCGCCACGGAGCCGTCGATCCACCGCTCCCGCTGCCGGGTCGCCGCGTACAGCCGGGCGTTGCCGATCGCGATCCCGGCCTCGGTGGCCAGCACCCGCACCATGTGCAGGTCCTCCTCGCTGAACACCCCGCCGTCGCGCTTCTCCGTCAGATAGAGGTTGCCGAAGATGTCGCCCTGGACGCGGATCGGCACCCCGAGGAACGTCCGCATCGGCGGATGCCCCGGCGGGAAACCGGCCGAGCGGGCATCCTTCGTGAGGTCGTCGAGGCGCAGCGGCTTGGGATCGTGAATGAGCGCACCGAGCAGCCCCTTGTGGCCATCGGGCAGCGCGCCGATCCGCTCGTGTTGCTGCGCGGTCACGCCGTACGTCACGAAGTCCGACAGCCCCTCACGGGCCTCGTCGATGATCCCGATCGCCGCATAGCGGGCGTCGGCGAGCTCGGCGGCGGTCTCCACGATCCGGTCGAGGGTGCTGTGCAGATCGAGCCCCGCGCCGACCGTGCGCATCGCCTCCAGCAACTGCGGCACCCGGGCGGTCAGCTCGGTCGACAGACCGCGCAGACTGCGGGTCGCCTCGGTGGCGGCGTCCATGGGGTCGGGAACCGCACCCGGGCCACCGCTCCCGAGGTCCCTGGGGTCTGAGGGTGGTGGTCCTGCCGTGGCTGCCATGCCATGAGCCTAATAAGGGCGGTTTTCCGGGGAAAGTCCAGTTTGCGGGGACGGCTACCGGCCGGCTCGCGCACGCCACCGGCCGGGCTCAGCGGGCCACCGTCCGGCCTACGCTCCACGCCGCCGCGCGGCCACGGCGGGCTACCCCACCGGCTGGGCCTCGCCGTACGCCGCGTCCACCGCCCGCTCGCGCTCCAGCATCCGCCGGAACGGCCCGTCGGCCGCGGCCAGCTCCGCGTACGTCCCGCGCTGCACGGCCCGCCCGCGGTCCAGGACCAGCACCTCGTCGACCGCGTCGAGGCCGGTGAGCCGGTGGGTGATCAGAACCGTCGTACGGCCCTCGGTCGCGGTCAGCAGATCGGCGGTCAGCGCGTCGGCGGTGGCCAGGTCGAGATGCTCGGCGGGCTCGTCCAGGACAAGCACCGGGAAGTCCGCGAGCAGCGCACGGGCCAGCGCCAGCCGCTGCCGCTGGCCACCGGACAGCCGGGCGCCACGCTCCCCGATCATGGTGTCCAGCCCGGCGGGCAGCCCGCGCACCCAGTCCGCCAGCCGCGCCCGGCCGAGCGCCTCCCACAGGTCCTGGTCGGCGTCCGCGGCATCCCGCCCCTCGGGGCGGGCGAGCCTGAGGTTCTCCCGCAGCGAGCTGTCGAAGAGGTGCGCGTCCTGCGCACACAGCCCCACCAGCCGCCGCACCGCGTCACCGGCCATCTCCCGGGCGGCCGTGCCGCCCAGCGTGTAGGTGCCCGACTCCTCGTCCAGGAAGCGCAGCAGCACCTGCGCCAGTGTGGTCTTCCCGGAGCCGGACGCGCCCACGACGGCGAGCCGGTGCCCGGCCGTCAGGGTGAACCCGATGCCGTCCAGCGCCGGCCGGTCCTGTCCCGGGTGGCGCGCGGTCAACTCGCGTACGGCCAGGGGGAACGGCGTCGCGGGAGCGGCGGCCGGGGTGGCCGGCTCGGACACCGGCTCCGGCGCGTCCAGCACCTCGAAGACCCGCTCGGCGGCGTGCCGGGTGCGCCGGCGGTACTGCACCGCGAGCGGCAGTCCCGCCACCGCCTCGAACGCGGCCAGCGGCGTCAGCACGACGACGGCCAGCGCCACCCCCGTCAGCCGTCCCGCGTGCACGGCCTGGACGCCGGCCACCGCCGATGCCGCGACCGTCAGCCCGCACAGCAGCGCCGACAGCCCGGCGCCGGTCCCGGCCACGGTGGCCGAGCGGGCGGCGATCCGGGTCAGCTCCCGGTCCGCGCGCCGCACCGCTTCCGTACGGGCCCCCAGGGCGCCGGCCACCGTCAACTCGGCGGTACCGGTGAGCACATCGACGACCCGGGTGGCGAGCCGTCCGCGGGCGGGCGCCAGCCGACGCTCCGCACGGCGGGCCAGCGCACCGGAGAGCAGCGGCACCGCCACCCCCGTGAGCAGCAGCCCGCCGGCGAGGATCGCCCCGGCCTCCGGCAACAGCCATCCGGTGAAACCGACCGCACCCGCGCCGACCAGCACCGCCGCACCGACGGGCAGCAGCCAGCGCAGGAAGTAGTCCTGCACCGCGTCGACATCGGCCACCAGCCGCGACAGCAGATCGCCCCGGCTGCGCTCCCTGAGCCCGGCGGGCGCCAGTCGCTCCAGCCGCCGGAAGACGGCGACGCGCACGTCGGCGAGCATCCGGAACACCGTGTCATGGGCGACCAGCCGCTCGGCGTACCGGAAGACCGCGCGCCCGATGCCGAACGCCCTGGTCGCGGTCACCGCCACCATCAGATACAGCACCGGCGGCTGCTGCGCCGCACGCGAGATCAGCCAGCCGGAGGTCGCCATCAGGCCCACCGCGCTGCCCAGCGCGAGACTGCCGAGCAGCAGCGCCAGCGCGAACCGCGCCCGGTGGGCACGGGCCAGCCGCCGCAGCCGGGTGAGCGCCGCACCACGGGCGGAGTCAGCAGCGGTCCCATGCGCGGCTTCGGACGCGAGATCCGCGGAAGCGGCCCCGGCGTCCCCGGAAACCGCGTCCTCCGCCGTCTCCTGGCGCACCGCCACCGCCGCGTCCGCTCCGGCCCGCCGCACCGCGCCTGCCGCCTCGACCGCCGCGGCCCCGACCGCGGGCCCCGGCAGCCGCACCACCCGGTCCGCCACCGCCAGCAGCGCCGGCCGGTGGACGACGAGCAGGACCGTACGGCCGACCGCGAGGCGACGGACCGCGGCCACGATCGCCTCCTCGGTGGCGCCGTCCAGGTTCGCGGTGGGCTCGTCCAGGAGCAGGATCGGGCGGTCGGCGAGGAAGGCGCGGGCGAGCGCGAGGCGCTGGCGCTGGCCCGCGGAAAGCCCGGCACCGGACTCGCCGAGCCGGGTCGCCATCCCGTCCGGGAGCGCGTCGACGAAGTCCAGCGCGCCCGCGTCGCCCAGGGCGGTGCGCACCGCGGCGTCCTCCGCGTCCGGCCGCGCCAGCCGTACGTTCTCGGCGATGGTGCCGGCGAACAGATGCGGGTGCTGCGGCACCCAGGCGATCCGCTGCCACCAGCTCTCGGGGGAGAGGGACGCGATGTCGTGGCCGTCGGCCAGGGCCCGGCCCCCGGACGGCGCGGTGAAGCCGAGCAGCACGCTCAGCAGGGTGGACTTACCGGCGCCGGAGGGCCCGACCAGCGCGACGGTCTCCCCGGGCCGGACCTCGAAGGAGGTCGCCGGGAGCGAGTCGGCGGTCCGTCCCGGGTGGCGGACCACCAGGTCCTCGACGGCCAGCGCGGTGCCCCGGGGCGCGGGCGCGGTGCCAGGCGTCCGCAGCGGGGTCTCCAGGACAGCGAAGATCTCTTCGGCGGCCGACAGCCCCTCGGCCGCGGCGTGATACTGCGCCCCGACCTGCCGCAGCGGCAGATACGCCTCGGGCGCCAGCACCAGCACCATCAGGCCGGTGTAGAGGTCGAGTTCACCGTGCACCAGCCGCATGCCGATGCCGACCGCGACCAGTGCGACGGAGATGGTGGCGAGGAGTTCGAGCGCGAAGGAGGAGAGAAAGGCGATCCGCAGAGTGCGCAGCGTCGCCCGGCGGTACTCCCCGGTGATGGACCGGATGGCGGCGGCCTGAGCCTTGGCCCGGCCGAAGACCTTCAGGGTGGGCAGGCCCTCGACGACATCGAGGAAGTGGCCCGACAGCCGGGCGAGCAGCCGCCACTGACGGTCCATCCGCGACTGGGTGGCCCAGCCGATCAAGACCATGAACAGCGGGATCAGCGGAAGGGTGAGCACGATCGTGAGCGCCGAGAGCCAGTCGCCGGTGACGATCCGGACCAGCACCGCGAGGGGAACGACGACCGCCAGCCCCAGCTGCGGCAGATAGCGCGCGAAGTAGTCGTCCAGGGCGTCGATACCCCGGGTGGCGAGGGCGGTGAGTTCGCCGGTGCGCATCTCCAGGGTGCCCGCACCGGAAGCGCCGCCCGCGCCGGCCGCCTCCGGAGCCTGTGCGCCACCGCCCGTGCGGCCGATCACCGCGCCGGGCCCCAGCCGCGCCGCCCGCTCGATCAGCCGCATCCGCAGCTCGGACTTGGCCGCCGCACCGGCGCGGTGGGCGGCCAGTTCGGTCAGCCAGGAGACCAGTCCGCGTCCTGCGGAGACCGCGGCGAGCAGCACCAGGGGTGTGGTCAGGGCGCCGAGGGCGAGATCGTGCTGGAACGCTCCGACCACGACCTCGGCGATCAGCATCGCCTGGCCCACGACCAGGCCCGCTCCGGCAAGCCCGAGCACCACCACCGCGATAAGAAAGCCGCGGGTGGCGTGGGCGTAGCGGAGCAGACGCGGGTCGACGGGTTTCACGTGAAACATGTCCTCCTGCTGAGGCCGCCCCGAGGGGCGGCGGCTCAACTAGTGTGCTTCGGCTATGTGTTGGGTGCCGATGCGCTTGCGGAACACCCAGTACGTCCAGCCTTGGTAGAGCATCACGAGCGGTGCGGCGAAACCGGCACCCCACGTCATGATCTTCAGGGTGTAGGGGCTGGAGGAGGCGTTGCTGACCGTGAGACTCCAGCTCTCGTTCAGCGTGGACGGCATGACGTTCGGAAAGAGCGTCAGGAAGAGCATCGTGACCACGGCCACGACGGTGAGGCCGGAGAAGGCGAACGCCCAGCCCTCGCGCCCGAGCCGGTTGGCCCCGAGCGCCGCGACCAGCGCGACCACCGCCACGATCATGGCGACCAGGCTGCTGCTGTCGCCCTTGTCGGCCTGCGTCCAGCCCAGGAACCCGACCGCCACCACCGCGGCGATCGGCCCGAGCACGGCCGCCATCCTGCGCGCCCGCTCCCGGATGTCACCCACGGTCTTGAGCGAGGCGAACACCGCGCCGTGGAAGGTGAACAGCGTCAGCGTGAGCAGACCGCCCAGGATCGCGTACGGGTTCAGCAGATCGAGCAGGCTCCCCACGTACTCCTTGTGGGCGTCGATCTTGACCCCGTGCACGATGTTGCCGAAGATCACGCCCCACAGCACCGCGGGCAGCAGCGAGGCCCAGAAGATCGTGTGCTCCCAGTTCCGCTGCCAGCGCTCCTCGGGCCGCTTGACGCGGTACTCGAAGGCGACACCGCGCAGGATCAGGCAGATGAGGATCAGCAGCAGCGGCAGGTAGAAGCCGGAGAAGAGGGTGGCGTACCACTCAGGGAAGGCGGCGAAGGTCGCACCGGCCGCGGTGATCAGCCAGACCTCGTTGCCGTCCCAGACCGGCCCGATGGTGTTGATCAGTACCCGCTTCTCCTGCCGGTCACGGGCGAGGAGCTTGGTGAGAACGCCGATTCCGAAGTCGAATCCTTCGAGGAAGAAGTACCCGGTCCAGAGAAAGGCGATAAGAACGAACCAGACGTCGTGGAGTTGCACAGTCGCCTCCTAGTACGAGAAGGCCATCGGCCGGTCGGCGTCCGTGCTGTCGCCGCCGATCTTGGTGGGCGGGTTGAGGTCGGAGTCGTTGAGCTCCGGGGGGCCGGCCTTGACGTACTTCACCAGCAGCTTGACCTCGACCACGGCGAGGATCGCGTAGAGCGTGGTGAAGACGATCATCGAGGTGAGGACCTCGCCCTGCGAGACGCCCGGGGACACCGCGTCCGAGGTGCGCAGCACGCCGTAGACGGCCCAGGGCTGGCGGCCCATCTCGGTGAAGATCCAGCCCCAGGAGTTCGCGAGGAGCGGGAAGCCGAGGGTGACGAAGGCAAGCGACCAGTACCACTTGCTCAACCGGGCACCGAGCTCCCTGTTCTTGGTCAGCGCGAGCCGGGGTGGTTCCTCGTCCCCCGTACGCAGCCCCGGCGCCAGCCAGAACTTCTTCCGGGTGAGCCACAGCCCGGCGAGCCCGATGGCGAACGACGACATCCCGAAGCCGATCATCCAGCGGAAGCCCCAGTAGGCGACCGGGATGTTGGGCCGGTAGTCGCCGGGCCCGAACTTCTGCTGCTCGGCCTTGTTGACGTCGTTGATGCCGGGGACCGGCGAGGTGAAGTCGTTGTGAGCGAGGAAGGAGAGCAGACCGGGAACCTCGATGGCGACCTTGTTGTGCCCCTTGTCGACGTCCCCGTAGGCGAAGACCGAGAACGGCGCCGGCTTCTCCGTTTCCCAGAGCGCCTCGGCGGCGGCCATCTTCATCGGCTGCTGCTTGAACATGACCTTGCCGAGCGAGTCACCGCTGATCGCGGTGAGGACACCGGCGATGACCAGCGTGATCAGCCCGAGCCGCAGCGAGGTCCGCATGACCTTGATGTGCTTCTTGCGCATCAGGTGGTAGGCGGAGATGCCGACCATGAACGCGGCGCCGGTCAGGAAGGCCGCGGTCAGCGTGTGGAAGACGACGACCAGGGTGGTGTCCTGGGTCAGCACCTTCCAGAAGTCGGTCAGCTCGGCACGGCCGTTCGCGGCGTTGTACTTGTAGCCGACCGGGTGCTGCATCCAGGAGTTCGCGGCCAGGATGAAGTACGAGGACAGCAGGGTGCCGATCGAGACCATCCACATGCAGAAGCAGTGGATCTTCTTCGGCAGCTTGTCCCAGCCGAAGATCCACAGGCCGATGAAGGTGGACTCGAAGAAGAACGCGATGAGCGCCTCGAAGGCCAGCGGAGCACCGAAGACGTCGCCGACGAACCGCGAGTAGTCGGACCAGTTCATACCGAACTGGAACTCCTGGACGATGCCGGTGACGACACCCATCGCGATGTTGATCAGAAACAGCTTGCCCCAGAACTTGGTGGCCTTGAGGTACTTCTCCTTACCCGTACGCACCCATGCGGTCTCGAGTCCGGCCACCAGAGCGGCGAGGGAGATCGTCAGGGGGACGAACAGGAAGTGGTAGACGGTCGTGATGCCGAATTGCCATCGCGCCAGAGTCTCTGGCGCCAACGCCAGTTCCATGTCGTGCTCCTTACGTCGCCGTGCGGAACCACGGCAATGCCCCTTATGCACCCAATAAAAGACGCATAACGGATGGGCTTGTGAACGCGTTCACATTCACAAGCAATTATCTCCTATGACTTTTCGGCCAATCCTCGGGGGGTACGTGACTGCGGTCACGTCGGCGCAAAAACGCCCCGAGGCCGCGGGTCGGCAGACCCACGGCCTCGGTACGGCGTCCTGACGACGGCCTACAGCGCCTTGCGGAACTCCTCCGCGGCCTGCAGGAACAGATCCATTGCCGAGCTCTCGCCGATCGTCACCCGCACCCCCTCACCGGGGAACGGCCGCACGACCACCCCGGCCCGCTCGCACGCCGCGGCGAAGTCGACCGTTCGGTCCCCCAGCCGCAGCCAGACGAAGTTGGCCTGCGATTCCGGGACCGTCCAGCCCTGCCCGAGCAGCCCGTCGACCACCCGCGCCCGCTCGGCCACCAGCGCATCGACCCGCTCCAGCAGCGCGCCCTCGCTGCGCAGCGACGCCACCGCCGCCTCCTGCGCGAGCTGGCTGACCCCGAACGGCACCGCCGTCTTGCGCAGCGCGGCGGCCACCGGCTCATGGGCCACCGCGAAACCGACCCGCAGCCCCGCCAGGCCGTACGCCTTGGAGAAGGTCCGCAGCACACACACGTTGGGGCGGTCGCGGTAGAGGTCGATTCCGTCCGGCACCTCGGCATCCCGGATGAACTCGCGATACGCCTCGTCCAGCACCACCAGCACATCGGCCGGCACCCGGTCCAGGAAGGACTCCAGCTCGGCACGGCGTACGACGGTGCCGGTGGGGTTGTTGGGGTTGCAGACGAAGATCAACCGGGTCCGGTCGGTGATCGCGGCCAGCATCGCGTCCAGGTCGTGCACCTCGCCGGAGTCCAGCGGGACCTGCACGGACGTGGCCCCGGAGACCTGGGTGATGATCGGGTACGCCTCGAACGAACGCCAGGCGTAGATCACTTCATCACCGGGCCCGGACGTCGCCTGGACCAGCTGCTGCGCCACCCCGACCGAGCCGGTACCCGTCGCCAGATGCTCCACCGGCACCGAGAACCGCTCGGACAGCTCCGCCATCAGGCCCGTGCAGGCCATGTCCGGGTAGCGGTTGAAGGACCCGGCAGCGGTCACCGCGCTCTCCAGGACCCCCGGCAGCGGCGGATAGGGGTTCTCATTGGAGGACAGCTTGTACGTGACGGGGCCGCCGGCCGCCGCCGGCCGACCCGGCTTGTAGGTGGGGACGCCGTCCAGCGCAGCACGCAGCTTCGGGGTCTTCTCGCTCACCGCAGGTCCTCCTCGACCGTCCACTCATCTCCAATACTGCACACCCTATGAGGATTAACCCGTTCGGCGGCAGCCCCGACCTGCCGGCGACGCCTCTCCACCGCTTGGACGGGCCTCCGGCGAGCCCCGCGCAATCCCTCCTGGGAGCGCTCCCCGGGACGACGCACGCCGGTGGCTTACGCCGTGGCGCGCATCCCCCGTCAAGGTGACTTGAGACCACTTCGGGACCGGAACGGATCGACAGGTGAAGGCGAAAATTCTCCCCCGGAATGATCACCGTGCACGCCAACTCCCTTTATTTTGCAGGGAATTGCTGACTGATCACCGTGCAGAAACGTGCCTTTCCACAGCCGTTGGTCGACCCCCGTGAATTGCCGTGACGAGCCCTACTATCGGCTCGCCATGACAGCAGCAGGGAAGCACCAGGTGAGCCGGTCGACCGGTCGCCGGCTGGGGCGGGCGGGCATCCGGGACGTGGCCGCCGCAGCCGGTGTGTCGATCACGACTGTCTCCGACGCGCTCAACGGCAAGGGCCGGCTTCCGGATGCCACCCGTAGCCATGTCCGCGAGGTGGCCGACCGGCTGGGCTACCGCCCGTCCGCAGCCGCCCGCACGCTCCGTACCGGCAAGTCAGGGCTCCTCGGCCTGACCGTGACCACATACGGGGACGAACCCTTCACCTTCACCGAATTCGCCTACTTCGCCGAGATGGCCAGAGCCGCCACCTCCGCGGCCCTGGCCCGCGGATATGCGCTGGTCATCCTCCCGGCGACCTCCCGCCACGACGTGTGGTCCAACGTCGCGCTCGACGGCACGGTCGTCATCGACCCCGCCGACGGAGACCCCGTCGTCACCGAACTCGTCCGGCACGGCATCCCCGTCGTTTCCGACGGCCGCCCCGGCGGCGCGCTGCCCGTCACCGGCTGGGTCGACAACGATCACGAGGCGGCCGTCCTCGGCCTGCTCGACCATCTCGCCGACGCCGGCGCCCGCCGCATCGGACTCCTCACGGGCAACACCACCGACACCTACACACGGCTGTCGACCACCGCCTATCTGCACTGGTGCGAGCGGGTCGGCCAGGATCCGGTCTACGAGTCCTACCCGGCACACGACCCGTGCGCGGGAGCCGTCGCCGCCGACCGGCTGCTGGCCCGCCCGGACCGCCCGGACGCCGTCTACGGGCTCTTCGACCCCAACGGCACGGACCTGCTCGCCGCCGCCCGGCGCTACGGCCTGCGGGTTCCGGAGGACCTGCTGCTGGTCTGCTGCAGCGAGTCCACCCTCTACGCCGCCACCGAACCGCCGATCACCACGCTGTCCCTCAAACCGCGCCGCATCGGCACCGCCGTCATCCAGATCCTCATCGACGCCATCGAAGGGCTGGACAACGGGCGGCCCATCGAACAGGTGATACCTACCGATCTCATCGTCCGCGCCTCGTCCCAGCGAAGGTCACCGAGAACGACCGTCAGCCCGCCACGGGCACCGACCGGCGACTGAGGGTGCTCCCACATACGGACGACCGGGCGTTCCCTTCTCCGCGGAAAAAACAGGGCGATTCCGGGGCAAATCATCCGCGAACGCCGGGCTCTGGCCGATTGACCACCCCCGGGTGCGTCACAACCCGCGACCAGCATTCCTATGATGGGCGCACGACACCGCGGACCGCCGTCGACCAGGCAAAGGTCCGAGAGGTGCACGGCAGCGCGACGGTGGAGGGGTCGATGACTCAGGGGGCCAGTCTGGGACCCATGGTGCGGACCATGGCGGGAGAAACTCCGGCGCCTGCTCCGCCGCCCGGAGTGCCTTCCGGCACGCCCGCCGGGTCCCCCGTGCCGCCCGCCGGCCCGCCGCTGCATCTGCCCGCCGGTGCCCCTGCCGCACCTCCGGCCGCGCCCCCCGCGGCGCCGCCGGTCGAGCTGCCCGAGGAGTACACCCCGACCGCGCGGGACCTCCCGGTCATCACGCCGGGCCGTACGGACACCCTCATCGACAGCCCGGCGGTCGTCCCGGTGCCCGAGCCGGCCCTGGACCCCGACGCGCCCGAGGGCATGGGCCCGCTGTACGTCGTCGGCGATGTGCACGGCTACTACGACGAGCTGCGCGAGGCGCTGGCCGCCGAGGGGCTGATCGACGCCGACGGCAACTGGGCGGCGGGCAACGCCCGGCTCTGGTTCCTCGGTGACTTCACCGACCGCGGCCCGGACGGGATCGGTGTCATCGACCTCGTCATGCAGCTCTCGGCCGAGGCGGCGGCGGCCGGCGGCTACTGCAAAGCCCTGATGGGCAATCACGAACTCCTGCTGCTGGGTGCCAAGCGGTTCGGCGACACCCCCGTACAGTCCGGCGCCGGCACCGCGTCCTTCCAGGCCGCCTGGCTCCTCAACGGCGGCCAGAAGAGCGATATGGACCGCCTGGAGGACCACCACCTCCAGTGGATGGCCCGGCTGGACGCGGTGATGGAAGAGGACGGGCATCTGCTCGTGCACTCCGACACCACCGCCTACCTCGAATACGGCGACTCCATCGAGGCGGTCAACGACACCGTCCATGACGTGCTCACCCGCAGCGAAGCGGATGAAGTCTGGGATCTTTTCCGCAAGTTCACCAAGCGCTTCGCCTTCCGCGACGAGGCCGGTTCGGACGCCGTCCGGGAACTCCTCGACGCCTATGGCGGCGACCGGGTCGTCCACGGCCACAGCCCGATCCCGTATCTGCTGGGCGAGGTCGGCACGGAGGACGGCGAGAGCGAGAGCGTCGCGGTCGACGGCCCGCATGTCTACGCCGATGGTCTGGCCATCGCCATGGACGGCGGTGTCACGATGGCCGGAAAGCTGTTGGTCGTGCAACTTCCGTTGGCCGGCTGAGGGTTGGCCCGATAGTCGTACGCCTGTCCGGCCTACGGGCAGTCAGCACGAAAACGGGGAGCGGCACCGGCGGAAACCGGTCGTGGCATTACTCAATTTCCGCAAACTCTCTGTCACGCCGTGCCGGAGTCGCTCTACCATCGGTCTATCCGTAGCAGGCTCTCCTCCGTTTCCGCCCACTGCCCGGCCAACGCCGGCCGTACGGCCCTACGGAGCATCGGGGGATGCACATGAACAGCGCTCCGCACCTGCTGAACGAGGATCGCGCGGAATTCGCGCGGCTCCTCGATGAGGCGCTGCGTACCGCCCCATACCGCCCGGACGACCTGACCACCGCCGCGGGACACCCTTTCCACACCGAGCAGTTGCGCACGATGGCGCTCAGCGCGACCACCGCCATCGCCGCCTGCGCCGCGGCCGAATACCAACGCTATGTGCAGCTCCGCGCCGAGTTGCGCGCGCCGACGCCCCTCGCGGCCCTCACCGATGCGGACGGCGAGGAGCAGAACGCGGCCGCCGACGGGAGACCGGGACCGGCCAGCACACCGGCCCTCGACGAGGCCGAAACCACCGGCGCCGGGCTGACCGCCATGATCGCCGTGCTCGCTCCCGTGCTCGCGGGTATCGCCGCGGTGCTCTTTCTCCTCCTCGGGTACGTGCTGCGCGCCGTCAGCCCCGACAAGTCCCTGGCCCAGCCGCTGATCAGCGTCGGCTGGATCTTCGCGGCGCTGACCGCGGCGGGCGCCCTCGTCGCCATGGCCGGCCTGCTCATCACGGCACTGCGCAACGGCGCCTCGGCACAGCTCGCCAGAGCGGATGAGCCGTCCGAGGCGCTGGACCAGGCCCACGAGGCATGGCGCCGCGCCCTTTTGGAACGCGGTCTGCTGCCCTTTCTCCGTGCGGCCCTCACCGACCCCACCGCCACCCCGGACGACGACCCCGCCCGCTACGTCCCCCGCAGCACCACGTCCCCGGAGAGCCGGATCCCCACCCTCGGCTACACCCGCCCCCAGTTCACCAGCCCCGACAGCGGCTCCTCGGGGTCCCGCCCGCGCTACTCCAGCCCGGACTTCACCAGCCCGGATTACGGCGGGCCGGACCACCGGACGGATTAGTGGGGCTCCTTCGAGGTCAGAGCCGGTGCGGGCGGGACCAGGAAGGCCCCCGCCCGTCGGGCAGGGGCCTTCCGCCGGGTGCGTCCGGACGGCCCGGCTAGTCCGCGATCGGCAGATACACGCGGTTGCCCGCCGCCGCGAACTCCTTCGACTTCTCGGCCATTCCGGCCTCGGGGTCGAGGGCCAGGTCGCCACCGTGTTCGCGGCGGATGTCCTGGCTGATCTTCATCGAGCAGAACTTCGGGCCGCACATCGAGCAGAAGTGCGCCGTCTTCGCCGGTTCGGCGGGCAGCGTCGCGTCGTGGAAGGCGCGGGCCGTGTCCGGGTCGAGGGCCAGGTTGAACTGGTCCTCCCAGCGGAACTCGAAGCGGGCGTCGGAGAGCGCGTCATCCCATTCCTGGGCGCCCGGATGGCCCTTGGCCAGGTCCGCCGCATGGGCCGCGATCTTGTACGTGATGACCCCGGTCTTGACGTCGTCGCGGTCCGGCAGGCCCAGGTGCTCCTTGGGCGTGACGTAGCAGAGCATCGCGGTGCCCCACCAGGCGATCATCGCCGCTCCGATACCGGAGGTGATGTGGTCGTAGGCGGGCGCGATGTCGGTGGTCAGCGGGCCGAGCGTGTAGAACGGCGCCTCTTCGCAGATCTCCTGCTGGAGGTCGATGTTCTCCTTGATCTTGTGCATCGGGACATGCCCCGGGCCCTCGATCATGGTCTGGACGCCGTGCCGCTTGGCGATGGTGTTCAGCTCACCGAGCGTCCGCAGCTCCGCGAACTGCGCCTCGTCGTTGGCGTCCGCGATAGAGCCGGGGCGCAGACCGTCGCCCAGCGAGTAGGTGACGTCGTAGGAGGCGAGAATCTCGCAGAGTTCCTCGAAGTGCGTGTAGAGGAACGACTCCTGATGGTGAGCGAGGCACCAAGCGGCCATGATCGAACCGCCGCGGGAGACGATGCCTGTCTTGCGGCGGGCCGTGAGCGGCACATAGCGGAGCAGCACACCGGCGTGCACCGTCATGTAGTCGACGCCCTGTTCGGCCTGCTCGATGACGGTGTCCTTGTAGATCTCCCAGGTCAGCTCCTCGGCCTTGCCGTCGACCTTCTCCAGCGCCTGGTAGAGGGGGACGGTGCCGATGGGGACGGGGGAGTTGCGCAGCACCCACTCGCGGGTGGTGTGGATATTGCGGCCGGTGGACAGATCCATCACCGTGTCGGCGCCCCAGCGGGTCGCCCAGGTCATCTTCTCCACCTCCTCCTCGATGGAGGAAGTGACCGCCGAATTACCGATGTTGGCGTTCACCTTCACCAGGAAGTTCTTGCCGATGATCATCGGCTCGATCTCCGGGTGGTTGATATTCGCCGGCAGCACCGCGCGGCCGGCCGCGATTTCGTCACGGACGAACTCGGGCGTGACCTTCTCGCGGACCGCGACGTACTCCATCTCCGCGGTGATCTCGCCGCGCTGGGCGTACGCGAGCTGGGTGACCGGGGTGCCCGCGCGGCCGCGGCGCGGCTGGCGGGGGCGGCCCGGGAAGACCGCGTCGAGGTTCTTGAGTCCGCCGCGCGGCGAGGTGTGCTTGAGGCCGTCGTCCTCCGGCCGCATGGGGCGGCCCGCGTACTCCTCGGTGTCGCCGCGGCCGATGATCCAGTTCTCCCGCAGCGGTGCCAGACCACGGCGGACGTCGGTATCGATGTTCGGGTCGGTGTACGGCCCTGACGTGTCGTAGAGCGTCACGTCCTTGCCGTTGGTGAGGTGCACCCGCCGGACCGGGACCCGAAGATCGGGGCGCGATCCGGAGACATAGCCCTTGTGCCAGCCGATCTGCGGCTTTTCGCCACCGTTGGCACCGTTTTCGGGCGTGCGTGCATCCTGCAGAGTCATGAGACCCAACTCCCTACGCCGGCATTACCCGGTAACAGGTTCGGCGGTCGACGCAGCGGCTTCCGTCCGCCGGCGTTTCACGTGAAACGCCGCTGGGACGGAGGTCAGCGCCCTCTCAGCCCGGTGCTCCGAGCTCCCGCGATTGCAAAGGTGCCACCACGGTAGCGGCCGATGTGGCGCGGTGAACAGTGGGCCCCTGGAGTTCTTGCGATGATCGGGCGGTGTCCGCTCACGAGTCCCACCACCACCCCGCCGCGCACTCCCATGGGCACGGCCATGGCCCTGCTGCGCCCGTCTCCCGGCATCTGCGCAAGGTCATCGCAGCCGTACTGATCCCGTTCGCGGCCGCAGTGGCGGTCGGCCTGGTCGTGCTCTGGCCGGGCGGTGCACCTCCGCACAAACCGTCCGGGGTCGGCTTCGATCAGCCCACGGAGAGCGCCCGAGTGGTCAAAGTGGCGGAGGTGAACTGCGCGGATGTCCATGCCGAGCAGCAGCCCCAGCCCCCGTCACCGACGGGGCAGCCACCGGCCAAGGGGTCAAACAAGGGAAAGCCCTGTCAGCAGACGACGATCGAAGTCACCACCGGGGAGCACAAGGGGCGCACCTTCCAGACGGTGGTGACCCCGGACGCGCTGCGGCATTACACCACCGGCCAGGAGGTGGTGGTGGCGTACTCCCCCAAGGCACCGAAGGAGTTGCAGTACTCGGTCAGCGATGTCGACCGGTCGCTCCCGATGTGGCTGCTGGCCGCGATCTTCGCCTTCGCAGTGGTGATCGTCGGCCGGCTGCGTGGCGTACTCGCACTGGTGGCACTGGCGGCCAGCTTCGTGGTCCTGACGCTGTTCATCCTTCCGGCGATCTTGCAGGGCTCCAATCCGCTGGTGGTGGCGGTGGTCGGGGGCAGCGCGATCATGCTGATCGCGCTGTACCTGTGCCATGGGCTGACGGCCCGTACGTCCGTGGCCGTCCTCGGCACCCTCGCGTCACTGCTGCTGATCGGGCTGCTCGGATCGGTCTTCATCGGCTGGGCGCTGCTGACCGGCAATACGGACGACACGACCGGGCTGGTGCACGGCCTGTATCCGGACATCGAGATCCGCGGTCTGCTGCTGGCGGGGATCATCATCGGTTCGCTGGGCGTGCTCGACGATGTGACGGTGACCCAGACCGCCGCGGTCTGGGAGCTCAAGGAGGCGGACCCGTCGGCCGGCTGGCGCAAGCTCTACGGCGCCGCGATGCGCATCGGCCGGGATCACATCGCGTCCGTCGTCAACACCCTGGTGCTGGCCTACGCGGGTGCCGCACTGCCGCTGCTTTTGCTGTTCTCGATCGCGCAGAGCAGCATCGGGACGGTCGCTTCGAGCGAGGTGGTCGCGGAGGAGATCATCCGCACGCTCGTGGGCAGCATCGGGCTGGTCGCCGCGGTACCGCTGACCACACTCCTGGCCGCGCTGGTCGTCTCGGCGGACCGGAAGGAGCAGACCGTGCCGGCGAGCGGCGATACCGGAGCGGGACGGGGAGCCGGGGCCGGGGTCCGCGGTGGCGTGCCGACGAGCCCCACGGGTGGCCGACCGGGACGCCGTGGGGGACGCGGCAAGCGACGTAAGCAGGGATGACGGAGAGGCGGGAACAGGGGAGGGGAACGACGGGCGGGGTCAGCCGGCGGGGGCTTCGGTGAGGATCCGGTCGAGTACGGCCTCCAGGGTGTCGCAGACCTCTTCCTTACCCAGCGGCACCAGCCGGTCCGTACGGTCCAGGAAGGCGACCAGCGGCGCCGCGCTCACCCGGAACAGCGCACGCTCGGCGCCGACTTGAAGGCTGATGAGGACATCGCTGAGGTGCTCGGGGGAGGCCGGCTCGATACGCACATCGCCCTCACCGGACGGCCGGCTCAGCCCGTCCAGCAGCAACTCCCGGCCGAACGCCCAGGTCACCGGCGCATCGCCGGGCAGATCGAAGGTGAGACGGACGGCGTACGGATCGGCGCTGGCGAAGTCCAGCTCCACCGGGATCCGGAACGCAAGCTCCTCCGAGACGACGAAGCTCATGATCACTTCTGCCTGAACTGTGTCGGTCATCAACCACTGCCCCGCACTTGATCGGAGATGGCCGGGAAACAACGCCCGTAGCCCTGTTGGCGCCATCGTCTGCCACGTGCCAGCAGATCACAAGGAGTGAGTTTTCAGATACTGATAGAGAAGGCGAGTGTCGTTAGTGTCGCCTCCGCCATTTTCCGTAGTCGGTCTGTAACGGACCGCAATCGACGCAGTTCGTCCACGGGCAGGGAGACCGCCAACGCCGCCGCAGCCGCCCCCACCTGGACGGGAATGGCGGCGCATACCGTGCCCAGGGCATATTCCTGGCGCTCATAAGCGGCATGGCCGCGACGCACCGTATCCAAACGATGCAGCAAATCGTCCTCAGTTCGCACGGAAAAGGGCGTTATCGACTGGACGGGATGACGCGCCAGATGCTCCTTCCTCGCCGCCTCGTCAAGCTGCGCGAGCAGACATTGGCCGATCGCATGGGTGTGGGCGGTGGTACGGAAGTCGACCCACTCCACCACCGGCGGCCGCGCCGGGTCATCGGTCACCGCCACCACCTCGACTTCACCCTCCCGGTAGACAGCGAAGTAGACGGCGGCGTCCAGCTCCTGGCCCGCCACGGCCAGCGCTTCGGAGAGATGAGCCCGCTGCCGGCGCTCAGCCCCGGCCCGACCGAGGACCTCGGCCGCCGCACCGAGTACGAAGACCCCGTTCTCCCGCTGGAGATAGCCCTCGTGCGTCAGCGTGCGCAGCAGGTGATAGGCCGTCGGCAGCGGTAGCCCCGCCTCTCTGGCCAGTTGCTTGGCGGGCGCACCATCGGCATGCGCACCCACTGCCTCCAGCAGCCGGAGCGCCCGCTGCACCGATCCGATCAAGGTGGGGTGGGAGGAGGATTCGCCGTTCACGATTGCCAACGCCAACCCCCAGGTCCGCTCGCCGCGGGGCACGGGCCCCGGCCCCGGGACCAACTCCCGTGACCGCGCACGCCTCCCCGGCACCCGATGGCGCCCGGACCAAGCTCGTCTCGCTCGGGTTTCCGGAACGCCACCGTCCGGAAGACGGCTGCGAGCGGCACTCTAGCCCGGGAGGTCGGGGCGAAAGCCCGAAAGCCGGCGGAGTTACCCCGCCCGCGCACCGCCGAGCGGCGCTGTGCGGGCTGGGTTCGACACCGGCCCCAACTACGTACCGATGAGGTGTTTTTGGGGGATTTGCGAGTTGAGCTGTTCCGCGATCCTCGCCGGGCCGAGCGGACCACGGCAGACGACCGCCGGCGGTCGAGCACCGGCGGTCGAGCACCGGCGGCCGGTCGTACCGGCGGTGGCCTACCAGTCGCTCTTCGGCGAGGAGGAGGACGAGCCGCTGGCCCTGCGGACGAGGTAGATGACTCCGGCGATCAGGGCCGCCGCGATGAGGACCTTGAACAGCACGCCGATCAGGAAACCGAGTGCGGTGGCGATCAGTCCGCCGAAGACGACGATCACGACGACGGGCACCACGACCCAGGTGACCCACCACGGAAGCCCTGCGAATATCCCCTTACCGGCCACTGCTCTCCCCTGCTTTCTGTCTTTCGCGCTGTCATTGTCCGTACCGCGCTATCCGTCCGCCGCGGCGCTGATGGCACCGTCCGCGCGCTGCCGGCCTGCCGCCTCACGCCTCAGGTTTCCCTTCACCAACGATGCTAGGACGCGGCACACGGCCATGGGGGCCTCGCAGCCCCGGTCCTCCCCTGACCCTTCCCCTACGGGTTCCGGGGTCCGACCCTTAGCTCTCAGGAGGAGAGAAGACCACCATCACCCGGAGGTCCTCGCTGATGTGGTGGAACTTGTGGGGCACCCCCGCCGGCACGTAGACCACGCTGCCACGGGCCACCGACTGCGTCTCCTGCCCGACCGTGATCGCCGCCCGGCCGCTGACCACGAAATACACCTCGTCCTGCGCGTGCGGCTGCTGTGGATCGACGCTGCCGGCATCCAGCGCATACAGCCCGACCGACATGTTGCGTTCCCGGAGGAACTGAAGATACGCACCGTCGTTCGCGGCCCGCTCCGCTTCCAGCTCTTCCAGTCGGAAAGCCTTCATGCCGTTCGCACCCCTCGATGATTCAGACTCGTCTGCGACGATCTCACCATGAAGCATTTTCTGGTCAAGACGATCGCCAATGCCGCGGCGCTTGCCGTGGCCATCTGGCTGCTCAAGGACATCACGCTCACCGGTGAGAACACCGGCCGCCAAATACTGACCCTGATCCTCGTCGCGCTGATCTTCGGGCTGGTCAATTTCCTGGTCAAGCCCCTGGTGAAGTTGCTCTCCTTCCCCCTGTTCATCCTCACGCTCGGCCTGATCACGCTGGTCGTGAACGCGCTGATGCTGCTGCTGACCTCCTGGCTCGCCGGCCAGGCCGACCTCGCCTTCCATGTGGAGGGCTTCTGGACGGCACTGCTCGGCGGCGTGATCATCTCCATCGTCGCCTGGGCGATGCATGTGATCCTTCCCGACGAGGACTGACCCGTGACCGCTCCCTTCCGCATCTGCTTCGTCTGCACCGGCAACATCTGCCGGTCGCCGATGGCGGAGTCCGTCTTCCGTGCCCGCCTCACGGAGGCCGGGCTCGACGGCCTGGTCGAGGCCGACAGCGCAGGGACCGGCGGCTGGCACGAGGGCGATGGAGCCGACCCGCGCACGGTCGCCGTACTGCGCGCGGGCGGCTATGAACACGCTCACACCGCCCGGCAGTTCCAAGCCTCCTGGTTCGACCGCCTCGACCTGGTCATCGCGCTCGACTCCGGCCATCTGCGCGAGCTGCGCCGGCTCGCCCCCACCGCACGGGACGCCGCCAAGGTCCAGCTGCTGCGTGCGTACGGGACGGGCGCGGCCACAGGCCCGGTGGCGGGCGGCGCCTCGGGCCCGGTGCCCGCCGCCTCCGGCCTCTCCGACGATCTCGACGTCCCCGATCCGTACTACGGCGGTTTCGAGGGCTTCGAGGAGTGCCTGGAGATGGTCGAGACGGCGAGCGAAGGCCTGCTGGCCGCGGTCCGGGCCACGCTCCCGGCCCGTACCGTCGTCACGGCCCGCGTCCCCGACCACGACCACCGGCGCGCTGCCCAGGAACCACAGCAGCCGCAGGAGAAGGAGAGCGCATGACGGGCGACGGCACCCGCGCCGTACGAGCCGGGCTCCCGGGGCCCGAGGCCTATGAGCCGGCCCTCCCCGGGCCGGTCTTCGCGGCCCACTACCACCTCCCCGGCGACGCCGTCGGTCCCTACACCTACGGCCGCGATGCCAACCCGACGTGGACCCGTCTGGAACAGGCCATCAGCACCCTCGAATCGCCCGACGAGAGCGCCCACACCGTCGCCTTCGCTTCCGGGATGGCGGCGATCAGCGCGGTGCTCTTCTCCCACCTGCGCTCCGGTGACGCGGTGGTGCTCCCCAGCGACGGCTATCAGCTGCTGCCTGCTGTGCACACCCGCCTGGAGGGTTATGGCATCGAGGTCCGTACCGCGCCGACCGCACACGACGCCCAGCTCGATGCGCTGGACGGCGCCCGACTGCTGTGGATCGAGACGCCCTCCAACCCCGGCCTCGATGTCTGCGACATCCGGCGGCTGGCCGACGCGGCGCACCGCCAAGGCGCGCTGGTCGCCGTCGACAACACCCTGGCCACCCCGCTCGGCCAGCGCCCCCTCGACCTGGGCGCGGACTTCTCGGTGGCCAGCGGCACCAAGGCGCTGACCGGCCATGGCGATGTCCTGCTGGGGTATGCCAGCACCCGTGATGCCGCGCTCGCCGAGTCCGTACGGCTGTGGCGCAAGACCGTGGGCGCGATCCCCGGCCCCATGGAGAGCTGGCTCGCGCATCGCTCACTCGCCACTCTCGCGCTGCGCATCCGCCAGCAGTCGACCGGTGCACTGGCGCTGGCCACGGCCCTGGTCGACCGCCCGGAGGTCACCGGCCTGCGCCACCCGGGTCTGCCGTCCGATCCGTCCCATGAGCTCGCCACCCGGCAGATGCGCGCGGGCCGCTTTGGCTCCGTGGTGTCCTTCGTGCTGCCGGACAAGTCCTACGCGGAGCGGTTCCTGGACGCGCTGACCCTGGTCGACGATGCGACCAGCTTCGGGGGCGTACGGTCCAGCGCGGAGCGGCGGGCCCGTTGGGGCGGAGACGCGGTGCCGGAGGGCTTCATCCGCTTCTCGGTCGGCGTCGAGGAGCCCGAGGATCTGGTCGCGGATGTCCTCCGGGCGCTGGACCTGGCCGCACGGAGCTGAACCGACAGACCGGGATGAACCGCATGACCGACAGGAGTCGAACAAGCGGGACGCATCGCCGCGTCCGGCACGCCTGAAGACGCAAGGAAGGCCGGCAGGGTATCCCCCCTCGTCACCCTGCCGGCCTGCGGTTCCACATGGCCCCGAGTCCACGCGTTTCACGTGAAACCAGATGTTCCACGTGAAACCAACCGCTCGAACAAGGCTAGTTGACCGAGCGTCAGTGTCCAATCACGCTAGCGACACATCCCTATCGACAAATTTATAGTTGGCCCGCGACCAGGCTTCCGAGGGGCGCAGGAGGTACACGATGGATCTGGCTCTGCTGCGCACCTTTGTCACGGTGCACCGCGCCGGCTCCTTCACCCGGGCCGCAGCATTACTCGGCCTGTCCCAGCCCGCGGTGACCAGCCAGATCCGGGCGCTGGAACGCCAGTTGGGCCGCCCGCTCTTCCTCCGGTACGCCCGCGGTGTCACCCCGACCACCATCGGCGACGAACTCGCCCACAAGGTGGCGCCGCACCTGGACGCGCTCACCGAGATCACCGAGGCGGGCCTGGACCGGGACTCCGTCACCCGCACTCTCCATCTCTCCGGCCCCCCGGAGTTCCTCGCCGAGCGCGCTCTCCCGGCGCTGGCCCCGCTGATATCCCAGGGCCTGTCCATCCGCACCTCCTTCGGGCCCGCGAAGGAGATGCTGAGCGGTCTGGCGGACGGTCACCACGATCTGACCGTCACCACGACCCGGCCGCGCGGCGGGCTCCTCACCGCCACCCCGCTGTGCGACGAGGAACATGTACTGATCGCCGCACCGCACTGGGCGGATCAGCTGGGCGGCTCCGCGGTACTGGAGGCCGGTGGCGTCCGTCTGTTGGACCCCATACCGATCGTCGAGGTGCACGAGAGTCTGCCGCTGATCGCCCGCTACTGGTCCACGGTCTTCGATACGAAGCCCACGGCCTCCGCGGCCGTGATCACCGGCGATCTGCGGGCGGTGCTGGCGTGCGTCGCGGCCGGCGCGGGGCTCGCCGTCCTGCCCCGCTATCTGTGCGCCGACGCGCTCGCGGACGGCGACGTCATCACCCTGCTCGATCCGCCGGTACCCCCACTGCGGACCTACTTCCTGGCCGTACGGACCGGGACGCTCGGCCTGCCGCATATCGCGCGGGCGCAGGAATGGCTGCTGCGCACCGCTGTCGACTGGTGACCGAGGGGCGAGGGTTTCACCAGGCCGTGACTGCGGCATCTGTCCCCTATGAACGAACGGCCAGTCGTCAAACGCACCGCCCGCGCGATCCTGCTCGACGGCGCGGACCTCGTTCTGATCAAGCGGACCAAGCCGGGCCGCGCCCCGTACTGGATCACTCCCGGCGGCGGCGTCGAGCCCGAGGACGCCACCGTCATCGACGCCCTCCACCGTGAACTGGACGAAGAGCTGGGCGCGAAGATCAAGGACGTGGTGCCGGTCTTCGTGGACACCGTCGAGCACTTCAGCGACGGCGGGGTGGACGGCGTGAAGGTCCAGCACTTCTTCGTCTGCCGGCTCGACTCGATGGACCTCGCACGCCGGCACGGCCCCGAGGTCGAGGAGCCCTGCGGGGACTACGAAATCGTGCGGGTGCCCTTCACCCGCGTCGGTATCGCCTCCGTCGAGGTCGTACCGCTGTCGCTGCGGCACTACCTGGACGGCAACATCGAGGGCGTACGGGCCATGCACGCCCCCGACCTGGGCTGAGGCGGCCACCGAGTCACCACCACGACGGCCGCTGCCTCGGGCGCCGGGTCAGCCGTCGCGCCGGTCGAACCATCCGCGGAAGCCGGCCTCGTCCTCCGCGGCACGACGGGGCTGGGCGCGGGCGAGCACCCGCTCGACGCGGTCGAGGAACTCCGCGTTCAGCTCCTCCACGAAATCCCGCCGGCCGTCGACCTCGGTCCCGGCGCCATAGCCGGGCTCAGGTCGTGAGGCGTGGGGCAGGCCGACGCGGGCGTGCGCGGGGTCGCCGTCGTACACCGCAGCCGCGCCCTGGTAGGCCGCCTCGCCCGTGTCCTCATGCAGTCCGCCCCGCAGATGCTCGTTCGTGCGCGCCGCGCGCCGGAACGGCGGACGCTCACTCGCCTCCGCCGCCGCGCCGAAGAAGTCGCCGCCCTTGCGCTTGCTGTCGTCGGTGCCCCACGCCCGCGCCCCGCGCTGGTGCGCCGGGACCTTCTGGAGATGCGGAATGTGCTTGGCGCAGTGGATGTACGCCTCTTCGACCTCGACCGTGACCCACAGCTGGGCGCGCCGCCCGGGGATCGGGTCGACCGGCAGATCGGCGTGGTGTGCCCGCATCTCCTCGTCCATGACGACCCGCGCGCGGCCGTTGATGTGCAGGCCGATGCGGTCCCGGGTGAAGTCGATCATCAGGATGCCCAGGCGCGGGTTCTCCGAGATATTGCCGATGGACGCCATGACACCGTTGCCACGGTATTCCGGATATGCCAGCGTCCGGTCGTCGAGCACCCGGACGAAGCCCGGCGGGCCGGCCCGGAAGGTCGAGTCGCAGTCGCCGTGCCGGTCGGCCGTGGCCAGGAAGAACATCTCCTGCCGGGCCACGAACTCCCGCATCCGGACATTGAGATGGTCCAGGACCTGATCCTCGTAGAAGCGGTCGGCGCGCTCGGTCGTGCCGAGTCGCTGCTGCACCAAGTGCTCGCCGTCGCTCCCGGGGCGCTCCTGCCTCGGCATACCCCACCCCTCCCCTGTTGGACCGTCGTCGCCCTGCACTGCCAAGACTTCAATCTGCTGCTGAGACCAGCTCTTCGATGGAGTCGTGCCGTATGCGGTCGGTCGGGATGCCTACCCCCACCAAAGCGTCCACACCACTGCGGATCAACCCCGGCGGCCCGGAAAGATAGGCGTCGTATTCCCGGTAAGGACCGTATTGCCGTACTGCGTCCGGAAGTTGGCCGGTTTCGCTGCTCGTCCCGCCCCGGGCCGCCGGTCCGGTGGCGACGACCGGGCGTACGGAGAGCCAGGGGTGGGTCTGTTCCAGCCGCAGCATGGTGTCGAGGTCGTAGAGGTCCTGGTCGCTGCGGGCGCCGTAGAAGACCTCGACGGGGCGCCGGACACCGTGTTCCGCGACATCCTCGACCAGGGCCTTGATGGGTGCGATGCCGGTGCCGCCGCCGACACACAGCAGACCGCTGCGCGTGGTGTGGTCGATGGTCATCGAGCCGCCGGGGGCCCCGAGCCGGATGACATCGCCGGGGCGGGCGCGATGGACCATGGCGTTGGAGACCCAGCCCGCCGGGACCGCCTTGACGTGGAAGGAGAGCAGACCGTCGGAGCGGGGTGCCGAAGCGAAGGAGTAGTGCCGCCAGATGCGCGGCCACCAGGGGGTTTCCACGCTGGTGTACTGCCCGGCGAGGAACGGGTAGGGCTGGTCGGGACGGACCGTGACCACCGCGATATCGGGCGTACGCAGCTCATGCGAGACGACCTCGGCCTGCCACCAGGCGGGGGCAACGGCCTCGTCCTCGGCGGCCGCGTCGATCATGATCTGCGAGATCGCCGTGTAGGCACGCACCCAGGCGGCCTGGGTCTCCGGCCCCCAACTGGATGTCGCATAGCGCGCGAGCGAGCTGAGCAGGCATTCGCCGACCGCCGGGTAGTGGTCCGGCTGGGTGCCGTATTTGCGGTGCCCGCGGCCGAGGTTCGCGAGGTACGCGGTGAGCACATCGGCGTCGTCGACGTGCTGGGCCGCGGTGAGCAGCGCCTTGAAGAGACGGTCGCGCTGGGTGTCCATCGAGGCGGGGAACAGCGCCCGCAGATCGGGATACTGGACGAAGAGCAGCGCGTAGAAGTACGAGGTGACCTTGTCGGCCACGGGCTCGATCTCCGCCATCGTGCGACGGATGAGAACCGCGTCGGGAGAGGCGGGTTCCGCGGAGGACGCCGAGGCGGTCACGGCCTCGAGAGAAGGCTCCGGTGCGGGAGCGGCGGGGCGGGCCCTGGGGGTGAAAGCGGGGGGCGCGGGGGCCGCGCTTTGGGCGGGCGGCGCCGGGGCGGCGCTCTGGGCGGGCGGCGCCGGGGCAGCGCTCTGGGCGGGCGGCACCGGGGCAGCGCTCCCCGTGGGCGCTCCCGTGACGCGCGCCGATTGGTGTACGGGCTCGGGCTCCTGGTGTACGGGCTCGGGCTCCAGGTCGTGGACGAACGCGCGCTCCCAGGTCGGCTGACCTCCCTGGGCCGGCTGACGTTCCCAGGAGGGCTCGGCCTCGCGATGTGGCAGTGCGGAGGCCGGGGCGGCGTACCCGGAGGCGGCCGCGGGCTGTCCGGTGGCGGCGGGTGCGGGGGGCGCTGCGCCCGGGTGCCCTGCCGACGGGACCTGCGACGGCTCCGTTTCGCGCACCCGCTCGGCGGCGGTGCCTACCGGCCGGATCGGATTGACCGGCCGACTGGGTATCTGCTCCCGGTCGTTCGGCTCGCCTGTCGCCTCGTGGCCTCTGTAGTCACCGCGGTCGGGGTGCGCACTCCGGTCGTCCGGTTCGGCCCGGCCGTCCTGGCCTTGTCGCCGGTCCTGGCTGTTTTGCCGCTCCTGCTGTTCTCCGGACGACTTCTTTGCCGGCGGAGTGAACCAACCCCAATCGCCACTGCTCCCATCGGAAGAGCCGTTATCGGCCGACGTAGTGGTCGGAGCGTCCATGGTCTGCCTCGCCTCGAACGTCTTTCAGTCGTCTTCGCACTTCCGTGGATCGGAACTGCCCGGAATTCCCCCGCCTGCCCCGGAATTCTTCATCGACTCAAGCGATTCCGGCAACATCCTCCAAAGCGGACAAATCTCACTTCCCTGCGACATTGTGGAGCAGACGCCGCGTCAGCAGCATGCCATCCCTGCTCACGACGATGGACAAATAGTCGGAAGTGCGGGTGTCGCGGGCCGCTTCGCCGCTAGGCTGACGAGCTTTGCCCGCCCTTCGCGTACCCGCGGAAGCCCTCACTCCGCCAAGCCGGACTCGACCATACCGGCAGTAGTTGAAACCACAAGTCCTGATCTTGGAACACTGTGGGCGGCCCTTCCGATAACAGTGATCCTCCCCACAGACTGCAATTTCAGCGCACACAGCGGACGAATCCTCCGTGGAAAATACGGAATTACTGGCCAGTACGCACCAGTGCGTATGCCTCGCGCAGATCACGTCCCGCATACGCATATGAGGCCAGGTCACTGACATGGTGATCCGCATTCACGGCCACGGACCGCGGAACGGCCGCGAACAGTTCGGTGTCCGACAGGGAGTCGCCGTACGCCACGCAGTCGGCGCGGGTCAGCCCGTACCGCACGCAGAGTTCATCTGCGATACGCACCTTCGCCGCCGAGGTGAGGATGCCGGCCGGTTCCACCGCCTGCCGTATCGGGACCAGCGGCCAGCGGGAACCGTGCGCCGCGTCGGCGCCCCAGGCCAGCAGCCGTTCGACAAAGAAGGCCGGCGACAGGGAAATCACCGCGCACCGTTCGCCACGTGCCCGGATGTCCGCCCAGACCTCCCGGATACCGGTCAGCCACGGCGCACCGTCGAAGGCCGCGGCCACCTCACGTTCGGTCAGCTCGGCGGCCCATAGCTCACACGCCCGCTGTGCGAACTGCACGGGCGTCAACTGCCCCGCCGCAAATCCGCGCTCCAGCTCGCCGATCTCCCGGTCCAGCCCGAGCTGCCGGGAGATCTCGACCGCGGCCGCGGACCCGTGGAGCAGGGTCCCGTCCATGTCGAACAGATGCAGCTTGCTCATGCCCCCGGAGCCTAGGGCGCCCGGCGCAGGGAGGCGTGGGCGGGAGGGGGTATGGGTGCAACTGGGTTCGTACATCCCCAAATCCGGCGAAGCGAGGGCCCCTCTGCGGCGTGAGCGGGTACGTACTCAAGGCCGCGTACCCGCGGATACTCCCGCCGGCAGATGTATCGCGCCGCGCGGGGCGGGACCGTGTCGGTATGCAGCAGCTCAACCGCCCCGCCCGCCGGGCCGTCCTCGTCCTTCACCTTGCCGTATCCGTCAGCTGGCTCGGTCTCACCCTCGGGCTGCTCGCACTCGGCATCACCGGCTACACCACCGGCTCCTCCGAGATGACGGCGGTCGCCTACCGTGCGATGAAGATCTTCGGTGACTGGCTGGTCCTCCCGCTCGCCTTTGCCTCGCTGGTCAGCGGGCTGGTGCTGTCCCTGGGCACCGCCTGGGGGCTGGCCCGGCACCGCTGGGTCGTCGTGAAGTTCTGGCTGACGCTCATCACCGTGCTGCTGTCGGTCTTCTCGCTCCGGCCCGGCATCAACCGCCTCGCCGCCGAGGCCGCCGCGGGCACGCCGGTCGCCGACATCAGCCTCGTCGTCGCGCCGTCGGTCGCCACGGCCACCTATCTCTTCATCACCGCGATCTCCGTCCTCAAGCCCTGGGGGCCGACCGCACGCGGCAGCCGGCTGCGCCGGGCACAGAGGGCCGAGGCCCGCGCCGGCCGGGCACGACGGAACGGCATCGAGGGCGCGGGCGTCCGCTAGCGACGGGCGGGGCCGGGGTCAGGGTCAGGGCCAGGGCCAGGGCCAGGGCCAGGGTCAGGCGAGGTCGGTCTCCGCTATCGCTGCGGTGACGATCCGGTGGTCCTGTTCGGGGGCGCCGCCGCCGAAGCCGAGTGCGCCGATCAGCCGGCCGTCCCGGTGGAGCGGCACACCGCCCGCGAGGAAGAGCAGCGGCCGGTCCAGCGCCGTGGGCAGGGTGTGGAAGAGGCCGTCGGGGCGTACGAGGTCGACGAGGTCGGTGGTCGGCGCGTCCAACTGGAGGGCGGTGTACGCCTTGCGGGTGCTGGTCTCGCCGGAGATCAGCACGGCCGTGTCGTCCCGCCGGAAGCCGAGCAGCTGGCCGCCCGCGTCGAGGACGGTGACGCTGCCCCGCACACCGAGCCCCTCGGCGGCACGGACGGCGGCCTCGATCAGGGCATCGGCCTCGCGGGTGGTGAGGGGGCGGACGGTAAGTGCGGTGGTGGGGGTGGCGGTAGGGGTGCTCATGAGCGTGGTCCTTGGGGTGTGGTGACGACGGCCGCGCCGGTGGAGCGCGGAGCGCCGGTGGTACGGGTGGTGCGGGCTCGGGTCGTGCGCACGCTTCGGGGTGGTGCGGGTGCTTCGGGGGGGGACGGACGTAGCCGTCAGCCGTGTGCTGCCGGTACGGGCTCGTCGGCGATCACGGTGGGTTCGCCGGCGGCGACCACCTGGCCACGGCTCGCCTGACGCCGCTCCAGGGCGGAGGCGAATATCGCCACCCCGAGCGCCGCGACGGTCATCAGCGCACCGACCCAGTTGGGCGCGGTGTAGCCCAGGCCTGCGGAGATGACGATCCCGCCGAGCCAAGCGGCCAGTGCGTTGCCGAAGTTGAAGGCCGCGATGTTGCCGGCCGAGGCAAGGGTGGGCGCCGAGGCCGCCTGGTCCATCACCCGCTTCTGCAGCGGCGGCACGGTGGCGAAGCCGAAGATGCCGATCAGCGCGAGGGTGACGGTGGCGGCGATCTTGTCGTGCGCGGTGAAGGTGAAGGCGGCCAGTGAGAGCGCGAGACCGGTCAGCGAGACATAGAGCATCGGCATCATGGCGCGGTCGGTGAAGCGGCCGGAGACCAGGTTTCCGCCGACCATGCCAAGACCGAAGAGGGCCGTCAGCCAGATCACGGAGGACGGTGCGAAGCCGGTGACCTCGGTCATCATCGAGGCGAGGTAGGTGAGGGCCGCGAAGACTCCGCCGAAGCCCAGGATCGTCATCAGCATCGCCAGGCCGACCTGCGGGTTGCGGAACACCGCGAGTTCACTGCCTATGGGAGAGGCCGCCTTCGCCCGCTGTGCGGGGACCAGCTTCACGATCCCCAGCAGGCCGATCACGCCGAGCGCGGTGATGGCGTAGAAGGTGGTGCGCCAGTCGACATGCTGGCTGAGCATGGTGCCGGCCGGCACGCCCACGACGTTGGCGACGGTGAGACCGCTGAACATCAGCGAGAGGGCGGCGGCCCGCTTCTGGGGCGCGACGAGATCGGCGGCCACCAGCGCGCCGATACCGAAGAACGCGCCATGCGTGAACGCGGCCACGATCCGCCCGGCCAGCATGATCCCGAAGTTCGGCGCGAGGCCCGTGAGCAGATTGCCCACGATGAACAGACCCATCAGCAGCATCAGCATCTGCTTGCGGGTGAAGCGCGTGCCGAGAGCGGTCATCAGCGGCGCTCCTACGACCACGCCGAGGGCATAGAGGGTGGTCGCGTATCCGGCGAGGGGGATGGAGACCCCGAAGCCGGCCGCCATGTCGGGCAGCAGGCCCATGACCGCGAACTCCGTCGTTCCGATCCCGAAGGCACCGATGGCGAGAGCCAGGAGTGCGAGTGGCATGACGGATCCCTTCAGATCATTGCGTCCGACCCTTACGGGCGTTCACAATAATTGCAGACGCGGGTTAATTGCAAGCGCCGTATATTTCGGAGGTGGCCTATCCTGGTCGTGCGCCCCATGAGGAGGTCTTGGATGACGCAGCGGACACGGGAAAAGCGGGACACGCAGGAGACGGCGGCCCCGCAGCCGGCAGCGGCCGCGACCGACTGCCCTCCGACGGAGCCCCCCGGCCTGGCGCAGGGCTGGTGCGCCCTGTCCGCACTGCACGGCCGTATCGAGTCACACATCGAACGCGCGCTTCAGTCGGCCCACGACCTCAGCGTCCGGGAGTTCTCGGTCCTCAATGTGCTCAGCGAGCAGCACGACGGGCCGGGTGGTCATCTGCGGATGCACCAGGTCGCGGACTCCGTCGTCCTCAGCCAGAGCGCCACGACCCGCCTGGTCACCCGGCTCGAGGAGCGCGGCCTGCTCTCGCGCTATCTGTGCCCCGACGACCGGCGCGGCATCTACACCAACGTGACGCCCGACGGCCTCGCGCTCCTGGTGGAGGCCCGGCCCACCCACAACGGCGCCCTGCGCGAAGCCCTCAAGGACGCCGCCCAGCGCCCCGAGCTGGCCCCCCTGGTCACCGCCGTCGAGACCCTCGCGCCACCGGAGTGACACCGACGGGCGCATGAGGGACGGGCGTACGGCGGTACGGACGCCAAGAGCGCCTCCCTGCCGCCTCTGTGATCGCACGGCATAAGGTCGCGCCCATGAGCGATATCGAGATACGCCGCGCGACCGAATCCGATCTTCCCGCCATCGTCGCGATGCTCGCCGACGACCCCCTGGGCGCCACCCGCGAGTCACCGGACGACCTGACTCCGTACCGTGCCGCGTTCGCCACGCTGGCCGCCGACCCACAGCAGCACCTGGTCGTCGCGGTCCGCGCGGGGCAGACGGTCGGCACGCTTCAGCTCACCGTCATTCCCGGCCTGTCCCGGCGCGGCGCCACCCGCTCGATCATCGAGGGCGTCCGGATCCACCGCGACGAGCGCGGCGGGGGACTCGGCACCCAGCTCATCGAATGGGCGGTCGCCGAATCCCGCACGCTCGGCTGCCACATGGTGCAGCTGACGTCGGACGCGACCCGGATCGACGCGCACCGCTTCTACGAGCGCCTCGGGTTCGAGGCCTCTCACCTGGGCTTCAAGCTCCCGCTCTGAGAAACGGGACGGCCGCCGCCCGACCGGGTCCGGTCACGTCCGGCGCGTACGCTCCCGCGCTCGGTGTGCCTTCTGCCGGCAGGCACCACCGCAGTAGCGCGCGGGCCGCCCCGTGCGCGCCGCCGCGATCGACGCACCGCACACCTCACACCGCGCTTCGTTACGTTTCACCGACTCTGCTTCGAGTTCCGTTACGGCGCGTTCCGTCCGCAGGGCATCACACATCAGCGCCGTCATCCGGCCCGGAGCCGCGCCCCCGGAACCGGCTCCCGACACGGCCCGCTCCATCGAAAGACAGCCGACCAGCAGCGCCCTGAGCTCCGTTATCCCGACGTCCGGCCGTACTTCGCCCGCCTCTTGGGCCCTTCTGAGCAGGACTTCCAGCGCCTCGTCGAAACATTGTCCGACACCCGGTGACGGCTCGAAGCGGCCCGCGCCGGCCTCTTCCAACGCGTCACACAGCGCCTTGTTCCGTGCCGCGAGCCGTACCACCGAGGACAGAAAGCGAAAGAAGACCGGACCGGGATCCATAACCTCGGCCAAGTCCCTTGCGGTGTCCGTGAACAGCTCGATCCGGTCCACGATCGTCGCCCTGAACAGCGCTTCCTTGGACGGGAAATGGCGATAGACGGTCCCGGCGCCGACCCCCGCCCGGCGCGCGATCTCCCCGAGCGGAACCCCCAACCCCTGTTCCTCGAAGGCGAATCGGGCCGCCTGCAGCACCAGCGCCCTATTGCGCCGCGCATCCGCGCGGGCAGGCGTCACACCACCGTCCGTCACTGCCGGGCCTCCTGGGAACGAGCTGGATACCGGGTCAAGCGCCCGGTGCTTTAAACGGGTCGCTCATTCCGATTCTAGGGGCAGCCCTGAGCAAGATCGTTAAGCGCGTTCGGCCGTCGCGGCGGCGGCCGGAATCACCAACCGGCGGACAGCCGGCGCGCGACCGACCGACTCCGGCGCCCCGGAACCCGCGACCGACGGCGCGATGGGCGTCTCCAGCGTCCAGCCTGACCCCGGAGCCCGGGGCGCGCCACCGGACGACTCCTGACGGGGACGAGAGTCCCGCCGACCGCAATACCGTCGCCATGCCCCTCTCCGCGGCGTACGACAGCTCGCCCGCTCTCCCCCAACAGCCCCTGCACACAAGGCGTTTCACGTGAAACGGTGCCGCGTCCCGACATACGCGTGGGGTCGTGTTTCACGTGAAACACGACCCCACGTCGGCACTGCGCCCGCGGTCAGGCGCTCACTCGGCTCAGCCGGCGACCACCGCGTCCCACGCCGCACCCGCCGCCTGCGCCGCTCCCTCGGCGTCCACGGACACGCCCAGGGCGCGCAGCCCACCCGCCAGCGCCACGAGGGATGCCGTGACCACCGCCCGGTCGGCGGCGCGGCCATAGTGGTTCACCCGGATCATCTCCTTGGCCAGTGCGCCCGCCGCGGCCTGCACCGGCACCGCCGCGTCCACCGCGACCGCGGCGGTCACGATCTCCCGGGCATCCACTCCCTCGGGGGCGCGGAGCGTCGTGGCGGCCGGCGCCGCGTCCTCGTCGCGCAGGACATACGGAGCCAGCCCGCCCAGCGCCCGCACACCGGCCCTGATCGCCGCGGCCGCCGCCCGGTGCCGGGTGAGGACCGCCTCCAGGCCCTCGGCCTCCAGACGGTCCGCGGCCTGCTCCAGTGCGAGCATCTCCAGCTGCGCCGGAGCATGCGGAAGCGCGGCGCGTCCGCCGTCGACCCAGCGCTCCTTCCAGTCCAGCAGCGAGAGGTACGAGCGCCGCGGCGCCTGCTCGTTGGCGGCGATACGCTCCCAGGCGCGTGCGCTGACCGAGGCCACCGACACCCCGGCAGGTCCGGCCATCGCCTTCTGTCCGCCGATCACGCAGAGGTCCACGCCCCACTCGTCGGTGAGCAGCGGCTCGGCGCCCACCGAGGCGACCGCGTCCAGCATCAGCAGCGCACCGTGCTCCCGCACCACCGCGCCGATCTCGGCCACGGGGTTGGTGTTGCCGGTGGCCGCCTCGGCGTGCACCAGGCTCACGAAGTCGATCTCGGGGCGCTCGCGCAACGCCTCCGCCACCTGCTGCGGGGTGACCGCGCCCGTGAACGGCGCGGTGATGGTGACCACCTCGGCGCCACAGGAGCGCAGCCAGCCGCCGAAGGTCTCGCCGTACGGACCGGTGATGATGTTGAGCGCGGTGCTGCCGGGCCGCACGGCCGAGCGGATACAGGCCTCCAGCGGCAGCAGTGCCTCGCCCTGCATCGCCACGACATCGCAGCGGGTGCGCATCAGGGCCGCGACCTTGTCCTCGATCCGCGCGAAGTGGGCCGCGGTCAGCGCAGGCAGGTCGAGCAGGTCCGGGGTGGCGGGGTTCGCGCTCGGGTCAGACACAGCAGTCACAGGGCCTTCCAGCGGTAGCGAGCCGACTCGGTGCGGCTCCTGACATCGGATTCGACTGTACGTCCGTGCGCCGGACCGCCGCCGTACGGGCCTCAGACCTGCCAGCCGGCCGGATCCACCCCGCCGGGCACCGGCGCCGACGGCTCGTACGGCTCCCGGGTGAACACGAAGGTGCCGAGGTCCAGATGGCTCACCGCACCGTCCCGGCCCCGCCCCACCCGCAGCGTCTCGCCCGCGTAATAGCCGTCCAGTCCGGTCCAGGTGCCGTCCTTCTCTGCCCGGAACCGCGAGGCGCGCCCCGCCCCGGACAGCGGGGTGAGCTCCAGCCCGCGTTCGGCCCGCAGCCGCAGGGCATGGGGGTTAGCGCCCCAGTACCAGGGTCCGGTCAGCGCCAGCAGCTCCGGATCCAGCGGGCCGGGCAGCGGGCGCCAGGTCTCGGGGATCCGCGGCTCGTGCGCGATGACGATCCCGGTGAGATCGGTGGCGACGGCCCCGGCAGCCGCGCCCGAGGTGCAGTTGGTGAGGACGACCGCGGCCACGTCCTCCTCGACATCGGCCCACAGCGCCGCGAGGAACCCGGGCATCGAGCCGTGATGCCCGACCAGCATCCGTCCATCCCGCCGCAGGAGCTGCACTCCCAGCCCGTACCCCGCATCCCACGCACCGCTCTCCGGCGGCACGGCCGGTGTCCGCAGCTCCGCCAGACTCGCCGCGTCGAGCACCCGCCCGTCGCCCCGCAGCAGGAATGCCGCCCAGCGGCAGAGGTCCTGGAGCGTCGACCACAGCTGCCCGGCCGGGCCCATCAAGCCGGTATCCGCGGCCGGTTCCGGCAGGAGCGCATCGGCCCACGGGTGCACCGCCCAGCCACTCGCGTACGGCCGCTCGGGCCGCAGCGTCGTACGGCTCATGCCCAGCGGTTCCAGCACCTCGCGCCGCAGCACCTCGCCCCACGGCAGACCGCCCCGCAGCCGTTCGACCAGCGCGCCGAGCAGTGCGTAGCCGACGTTGGAGTAATGGTGCCGCCGGCCGGCCGGATGCCGCTGCGGGTGCTCGTCGAAGAGGTCGGCCGGCTCGGGCCGCAGCTCGCCCGAGGTCCGCTCCCACCACGGCCCCCGCGGCTCGGCCGCCAACCCCGCACTGTGGGAGAGCAGTTGCACGATCGTCGCGTCCGGCACCGGAGTGTCCGCCAGATGCGCGCCGACCGGGTCCGACAGCCGCAGCAGCCCCTCGTCCCGCAGCCTCAGCACCAGCACGGCGACGAAGGTCTTGGTGAGCGAACCGATCCGGTACTGCACATCGCCGTGCGGTGCCTCCCCTTCCACCGAGCCCCGGGCCCCGCTCCACACCGCTCGCCCGCCACGGACGACCGCGCCCGTCATCGACGGTGCCCGCCCCTCGGCCTGCCCGACCGCCAGCCGGTGCAGCAACGCCCGCCTGGTCTGCGGCAGCAGCTCAGCCCACTCATCGGGTGCACCGGCCGTGCCCGGCTCCCGGCCGACGGCCTGGGAAGGGCGAAACTCCGTGGACTCTGCGATGGTCATGGCGCTCCTCAACAGCGGATCCGGCTCGGGCGGGCCCCATCCTCGCCGCATCACCGGAGCACTGCCGACCCGGCCACCGCACCCAGTTCCGTCTGCTCGTCCGCCACGGCGGCGCCTCAGGCGGTCAGCGCCGTGGCGCTCCGGAACGTCCGCCGGTAGGCCAGCGGTGCCACCCCCACCGCACTGTGCAGATGCTGGCGCAGAGAAGTCCCGGTGCCGAAGCCCGCGTGATGGGCAACGAGGTCGATCGACCAGTCCGTGGTCTCCAGCAGATGCCGGGCGCGCTCGATGCGCTGTCCGGCGAGCCACTGACCAGGGCTCATACCGACCTCGTCACGGAAACGCCGGGTGAGGGTGCGCACGCTGACCCGGGCGTGCCCGGCGAGGTCGGTCAGGGTGAGCGGCTCACCGAGACGCTCCAGGGCCCAGGCACGGGTGGCGGCGGTGCCACCCGCCGAGGGCTCCGGCACGGGCTGCCGGATGAACTGTGCCTGTCCGCCGTCACGCCACGGCGGCACCACACACAGCCGGGCCACCTCATTGGCGACGGCGCTGCCGTGGTCCCGGCGCACGATATGCACACACAGATCCACCCCCGCGGCGGCACCGGCCGAGGTGAGGACATCGCCGTCGTCGACGAACAGCACATTGGGGTCGACTCGTACGGTCGTGAAGAGCCGTTGCAGCTGGGTGGCCTCCCGCCAGTGCGTGGTGGCCGGGCGGTGATCGAGCAGCCCGGCCGCGGCGAGGACGAAGGCACCGGTGCAGATGGCCACCATCCGGGTGCCGGGCCGGACATGCTCCAGCGCCGCCCGCACGTCATCGGACAGCCGGCCGTCCTCCCGGAGCGTGTCCGGCGAGTGAGCCGGCGGGATGACGACGGTGTCGACGTGCGCGAGGACGGAGGCGTCCGCGGAGACCGCGATGTCGTAGTCGGCATCGGTGCGCACCGGACGCCCGTGCGGGCTACAGGTGACGACGGAGTAGAGCGGCTCGCCGGCGGCATCCCGTGCGGCGCCGAAGATCCGCGCGGGAATCCCCAACTCGAAGGGGACGACACCATCCAGGGCGAGCACTCCGACGCGATGCATGACCCGATTCTTTCAAACGTTGGCCATCAGGACATCGCCGGGCTCCCGGCCGCCGCGGAAAGCTGGCGGCACCTCGGGAAACGCGGCCGCCAGGCGGCGCGTGCACCCGCCCCCGCCCTTGGCACAGATGAAGGAGACACCATGTCCGAGACCGGGACCCCGCAGATGCGGGCCGTCAGCCAGGACACCGCCGGCGGCCCGGAGGTCCTCAAGGTGATCACGACCGCCCGGCCGGTGCCGGGCCCCACGGAGATCCTGGTCCGGGTGCACGCCGCGGGCGTCAACCCGGCCGACTGGAAGACGCGGAACGACGGCCGGTTCCTCAACGGCAGCGAGCCGCCGTTCATCCTGGGCTTCGATGTCTCCGGTGTGGTCGAGGCCGTCGGCCGCGGTGTGACCCTCTTCGAGCCGGGCGACAAGGTCTTCGGCATGCCGCACTTCCCGCACCCCGCCGGGGCCTACGCCGAGTACGTCACCGCTCCGGCGCGCCAGTTCGCCCACCTCCCCGAGGGCCTGGGCCACGTCCGGGGCGCCGCCCTCCCGCTGGCAGCACTGACCGCCTGGCAGGCCCTGGTCGACACCGCGAACGTGCAGCCCGGCGCGCGGGTGCTGATCCATGCCGCGGCGGGCGGCGTCGGCCATCTCGCGGTGCAGATCGCCAAGTCCCGCGGCGCGTATGTGATCGGCACCGCCCGGCGGGCCAAGCATGACTTCCTGCGTGGTCTGGGCGCCGATGAACTCATCGACTACACGGAAGAGGACTTCGCGACCGCGGTAGGCGAGGTCGACGTCGTGCTCGACACCATCGGCGGCGACTACGGCGCCCGCTCACTGCGCACCCTGCGTCCCGGCGGTTCGCTGGTCTCGATCCTGCCGCTGGACGACGCCTTCCCCGCCGACCGGGCGCGCGAGGCAGGGGTACGCGCGGTGTTCGTCCTCGTCGAGCCCGACCGGTCCGGCCTGCAAGCCGTAGCCGGCCTGGTGGCCTCCGGAGAACTGAAGGTCAACATCGACACGGTCCTCCCGCTCGAAGAGGCCGCGAAGGCCCACACCCTGGGCGAGACAGGCCGCACCACCGGCAAGATCGTCCTGACGGTCGCGCCCTGACGACGGGATCGAGGCCCCACTTCGCCCAGCGGCAACGGGCTCATGGCGAGAGCCGTCGTGGCGGCCCCCGCCCTCAGCGGACTCGCCCTAGGAGCGCGGTTCTTGTGCCGTCTGCCGTCGGGTGGCGTTGAGGGCGCCCAGCAGGGACAGCGCTTCGGCACCGGGGCTGCCGGGTTCGGCGTGGTAGATGACGAGTTGCTGGCCGGGTGCGTCGCGGACGTCGAAGGCCTGGTAGGTGAGGGTGAGCGGCCCGACATCGGGGTGGTTGAAGAGCTTGGCGTCCTGGGTCTTGCCGCGCACGGAATGGGCCTGCCACAGAGCCGCGAAGGCGGGACTCCGCTCGGTCAGGGTGGCGACGAGCGCGTTCAGCCGGGGGTCGTCGGGAGCGAACCCGGCCGCCTGACGAAGGTTGGCCACGGTGGCCTGCGCGGTCCGGTCCCAGCGGGTGTAGAAGTCCCGGGCGGCCGGGTCGAGGAAGGTCATACGGGCGAGGTTGTCCGCCGGGTCGAAGGGTGAGTACAACGCGTCGGCCAGGGCGTTGGCGGCCAGGATGTCCAAGGCGCCGTTGACGACGAAGGCCGGGGTGTGCGGGTAGCCGTCCAAGAGCCGGCGCAGCGCCGGGCTGACCACGTTCCGCTGCCGCGCCGGGCGGTCGTTCGGCGCGATTCCGGCCAGCCGGTGGAGGTGGGCGCGAGCGTCGGTGTCGAGGTGGAGGGCCCGGCTGAGGGCGTCCAGGACCTGCGGCGAAGGGTGGCGTTCACGGCCCTGTTCGAGCCGGGTGTAGTAGTCGACGTTCACTCCGGCCAGCACCGCGACCTCCTCACGGCGCAGCCCGGCGACTCTGCGGACGCCGTAGCTCGCCATACCGATGTCTTCGGGCCGCAGGCCGGAGCGCCGGGCGCGCAGGAAGTCTCCCAGGGTGTTGTCGGGCATTCCCCCAGGTTAGGGAGGAGAGCGGGGGGCTGCCTGGGTGTGTGACACCCAGGCAGGAAGCGTCCTGGTCACCGGCTTCCCGCGCGTCCAGGCGCGGGGGGGACATCGTCCGGGAGGACAACCCCTGTGACGGGGCTACGACTTGACGGCAAGGGCGCGGCGATCACCGAGGCGACCGGAGGGTGCCACTCCGCGGACTCACCGCCGCTGCGGACTCACCGCCCCCTGCGGAGCCTCCGACGCTCGACGGAAAACAGCGCCTGAGGTGCACCGAACTCGACGAAGCTGTCGATGCGCCGCATACCGATGGCTTCCAGGAGGCGGCATGAGCGGGTGTTGGCCTCTTGGGTGACCGCGATGATGGAGGGGTCGTCCGAGGGGACGTTCACGAAGGCCCACTCCACTACGGCGGCCACGGCTTCCCGCGCATACCCCTGGCCCCAGTGTTCGGGCAGGAGTCCATAGGAGACCTCCCGCCGGTCGTCGAACCGCGACGCCGAATCGATCAGCGCAGAGCCAACGACGGCCAAGTCCTTGCGCGTGGTCACGGCGAACACGTTGGGGCGGCTCGCGAAATGCTGCTGGTAGAGGCGGAGCTTCTCCTCGGCCACCGGCCCGCCGAGGAACCGCCGGACCTCGGGGTCCGTCCAGAGCCGGCTGAATTCCTGCACGTCGGTGGGCTCCGCAGGACGTAACAGGAGCCTGGGCGTGCTGAGGGTCGTGGGCCAGGGGGACGACTCGGGCTTCGAAGGCATGCCCTGAGCTTCACACTGCGGCCCCACGAACGCCCGCTGTTGTGGCGCTTTCCCGCCACGGCCGCGACGGCCGGCTTCAGCCCTTCGACCGGCCATCACCCCGGAAAACGGCTCGACCGCTTTGCAGGGTCCTGACACAGTGGCGCGCTATGGCGAACTCAGAGCGGGTGACCGCCGCGGACGTGCAGCTGATGCAGGGTCTGGCGCAGCGTGTCACCGCCACCCGCCCGGACCTGGTGAACGGCGACGCGACGTACGGCGAACTGGCCTGGAACTGGGGCAAGGGGCACGCGAGCGACGGCGCGAGCTGGCGGCGTCGGCTGTGGTTCTCCGGCGGGGATTTGGTGGCGTGGAGCTGGGCCCATCTTCCGCACCGGGTAAGGCGGAGCGACGGGTCGGTGCAGGACGTCACCGGCGCCTATCTGGCGTACCAGGTCCATCCCGACCACTCCGGGCTGGTTGACGAGGTGATCGACTGGTACGGCGGTACGGCAGCGGGCATCGCGCGTACGGTGATGCCGAGCGCCGCCGATGAGTTCGCCCTGCAGCGATGGGCAGCGCACGGCTATGAGACCGACCCCGCCTCGCTGGGCGACACCGGTTCCTGGATCCAGCTCAACGAGCGGGACCTCACCGACCTGGAACAGCCGGTACTGCCCGACGGATTCCGGTTCCGCACTGCCGACGAGGCCGGGCCGGCGGCCGCGGTCCAGGCCCATGTGGACGCCTGGGCTCCCTCGACGTACACGGCCGAGGGCTACCAGGGCGTCCGGCAGACGGCGGGGTACCGCGGCGACCTGCACCTCTTGGTGGAGGCGCCGGACGGAACGATGGCGTCCTCGACGATCATGTGGCTCGACGAAGTGAACAGGACCGCTGAGTTCGAGCCGGTCGGGACGCATCCGGACTACCGGCGTCTGGGGCTGGCCAGGGCGATGCTGCTGCACGGGATGCATCTGGCGCGGGCGACCGGGGCCACTCATATGACGGTGGCCTGCCTGGGTGCGCCGGGGCATCCCCAGGCGCGCGGGCTGTACTACAGCGTCGGCTTCCGGGAGTTCACACGGAACGCGCCGCTCATCAGAACCAGGACCGCGGTGCGGCGGCCCAGGCCGGAGCCAGGCTGCGCGGAACGGGCCGTCGGGCAGGGCACGTAGGAGCGTCCACGGCCTCGGCCGGCGGAGACATCTCCCCGATCACCCTCACGTCTGCGCCATATCCACAAACCGCGAGTAGTGGCCCTGGAACGCCACCGTGATCGTGGCCGTGGGGCCGTTACGGTGCTTGGCCACGATCAGGTCGGCCTCGCCGGCGCGCGGGGACTCCTTCTCGTAGGCGTCCTCGCGGTGCAGCAGGATGACCATGTCCGCGTCCTGCTCGATCGACCCGGACTCACGGAGGTCGGAGACCATCGGCTTCTTGTCCGTGCGCTGCTCGGGGCCACGGTTCAGCTGGGAGAGCGCGATGACGGGGAGCTCCAGCTCCTTCGCCAGCAGCTTGAGGTTTCGGGACATGTCCGAGACCTCCTGCTGACGGCTCTCGGCACGCTTCGAGCCGCCGGACTGCATCAGCTGGAGATAGTCGATGACGACCAGCTTGAGCTCATTGCGCTGCTTGAGCCGGCGGCACTTCGCGCGGATCTCCATCATCGACAGGTTCGGCGAATCGTCGATGTACAACGGCGCGGCCGAGACATCCGGCATCCGGCGCGCCAGCCGCGTCCAGTCCTCGTCCGTCATGCTGCCGGAACGCATGTGATGCAGCGCGACCCGCGCCTCGGCGGACAGCAGACGCATCGCGATCTCGTTGCGCCCCATTTCCAGCGAGAAGATCACGCTCGGCAGATTGCTCTTGATCGAGCAGGCCCGCGCGAAGTCGAGCGCGAGGGTCGACTTACCCATGGCGGGACGGGCCGCGATCACGATCATCTGGCCCGGGTGCAGGCCGTTGGTCAGGGAATCCAGGTCGGTGAAGCCCGTCGGCACACCCGTCATCTGGCCCTGGCGGGAGCCGATCGCCTCGATCTCGTCGAGGGCGCCTTCCATGATGTCGCCGAGCGGAAGGTAGTCCTCACTGGTCCGCTGCTCGGTGACGGCGTAGATCTCCGCCTGGGCGCTGTTGACGATCTCGTCGACATCGCCGTCCGCGGCGTATCCCATCTGCGTGATCCGGGTGCCGGCCTCGACCAGGCGGCGCAGCACGGCACGCTCATGGACGATCTCGGCGTAATACTCGGCGTTCGCGGCGGTCGGTACGGACTGGACGAGGGTGTGCAGATACGAGGCGCCGCCGACCCGTGCGATCTCGCCGCGCTTGGTGAGCTCCGCGGCGATGGTGATCGGGTCGGCCGGCTCGCCCTTGGCGTACAGGTCGAGGATCGCCTGGTAGACGAGCTCATGGGCGGGGCGGTAGAAGTCTTCGCCCTTGAGGACCTCGACGACGTCCGCGATGGCGTCCTTGGACAGCAGCATGCCGCCGAGCACGGACTGCTCGGCGTCCAGATCCTGCGGGGGGACCCGCTCGAAGCCACCGGTCCAGGAGCCGCCGCCGTCGTCGTCGCGGTCCTGCCGGTCGCCGCGGCCGCGGCCCTTGCCCTCGCCGCGCCGGGAGCGGGCGGCCGGCAGCAGGTCGCTGGGACCGGAGTCCGCCCAGGGGTCTTCCATGGGCTCGGGAATGCTCACCCCGGCACCTCCTCCCGTCCGCGACGCGGACCTTGCTGTGCTGTTCTTTCTTACGGCACAGCTCTGACAATCGAGACGCCCGACTCCGGTTACGGCGCGTCGAGTTCGGACGATTTCTCAAGCCGGAACAGGCGGCGGGTGCCGGACCACGGTAGGCCCGTGGGCACCGTCCGCCAATCTGGTTATCCACAGGCCATGTGGATGACTGCCCTTCAGCTGTGGAGAAGTCCCCGGATCCTGTGCACGGCCCGGGGGAAACTGCTGTGGACAAGCACACAATCACCCCACCCTCAACCCTCTGACCTGCACCTTTCTCATCCATAGCCTGTGGGGGAGAAAAACTTCTGCCAGCGGTTCAAGATCGCGACAAACGGCGCAGGGGAGCGGACTCCACACAGCGGAAAGTAAGGAGTGCACAAGGTTTGCATCTCTTACCTGTGGAAGATTAGATTGCGCGCATGACCCAGGCTCCCGCGACACCACGCCGCACCGGCCGCCGCCATGACCGCGAGATCATCGCCCTCGCGCTGCCCGCCTTCGGCTCCCTGGTCGCGGAACCCCTCTTCGTCATGGTCGACAGCGCCGTCATCGGCCACCTCGGCACCCCCCAGCTCGCCGGCCTCGGCGTCGCCGCCGCCCTGCTGACCACCGCCGTCTCCGTCTTCGTCTTCCTCGCCTACGCCACCACCGCCGCGGTCGCCCGCCGGGTCGGCGCCGGCGACCTGCCCGCCGCCATCCGCCAGGGCATGGACGGCATCTGGCTCGCCCTGCTGCTCGGCGCCGCCGTCATCGCGGCGGTGCTGCCCACCGCGCCCTGGCTCGTCGGGGCCTTCGGCGCGTCCGGCACCGCCGCCCCGTACGCCACGACCTACCTCCGCATCAGCGCGCTCGGCATCCCCGCGATGCTCGTCGTCCTCGCCGCCACCGGCGTGCTCCGCGGCCTCCAGGACACCCGGACCCCGCTCTATGTCGCCGTCGGCGGCTTCTCCGCCAACGCCGCGCTCAACATCGGCCTGGTCTACGGCGCCGGCCTGGGCATCGCCGGCTCCGCCTGGGGCACGGTCCTTGCCCAGTGCGGCATGGCCGCGGCCTACCTTGTCGTGGTCGTCCGCGGTGCGCGACGGCACGAGGCCACGCTGCGCCCCGACGCCGCAGGCATCCGTGCCTCGGCCCAGGCCGGCGTGCCGCTGCTGGTCCGTACGCTCTCGCTGCGCGCGGTACTGATGATCGCCACCGCGGTAGCCGCCCGGCTCGGCGACGCGGAGATCGCCGCCCACCAGATCGTGCTCACACTGTGGTCCCTGCTGGCCTTCGCGCTGGACGCGATAGCCATCGCCGGGCAGGCCATCATAGGCCGCTACCTCGGCGCGGGGGACCGCGACGGTGCCCGGGCCGCGTGCCGCCGCATGGTCGAGTGGGGCATCGCCGCGGGCCTGGTCCTCGGTGCGCTGGTCGCGCTCGCCCGCCCGCTGTTCATCCCGCTGTTCACCGCAGCCCCGGCGGTGCAGGGACCGCTGCTCAGCACGCTCCTGGTGGTGGCCGTGACCCAGCCGGTCTCCGGCATCGTCTTCATCCTCGACGGTGTGCTGATGGGCGCGGGGGACGGGCCCTATCTCGCCTGGGCCATGGTCGTGACGCTGGCCCTGTTCGCGCCGGTGGCGCTGGCCGTCCCGCTGCTCGGCGGCGGACTGGTCGCCCTGTGGTGGGCGATGGCCCTGATGATGACCGTCCGGATGCTGACCCTGTGGCTCCGCACCCGGTCCGGCCGGTGGATTGTGACCGGAGCCTCTCGTTGAAGCATCTCCCGTAACACGCAGCGCGTGCTGATAATGACCCTGTGCGCTCGCTTGCCAGGAATTCCGTGCTGCCCCTGACGTTCGTCGTCATGGTGGCTGCTGCTGTGGTGGGGTACGCCACGGAGGAAGCCGATACGAACAGCGGCAGCGGCAGCGGTGGCCGCAGCAGCTTCGGCAAATCCGGCGAGGCGGGCCAGGACCCCCAGGACCAGGATCCCGCCGCGACGGCCCCGGCCGGTGACGGCAACGCCTACACCCCGCGCCGGACCGAGCAGAACGCCCGGGTCGGTGCGGTCTTCGAGAAGGACGACACCGGCGACCACTTCTGCACCGCGAGCGTGGTGCAGAGTCCGGGCCGGAACATGCTCATCACCGCGGCGCACTGTGCCTTCGACAGCGATGGCAAGACCCCGGTGGACGACCTGGTCTTCGCCCCCGACTACCGCAACGGTGAGGAGCCCACCGGCCTGTGGAAGGTCAGGAAGGTGGTCCTTGACGACCGCTGGGCCAAGTCCAACGACGAAGATCTCGATGTCGCCTTCCTCATCCTCGACAAGAAGAAGGGCAAGCAGATCCAGGACGTCCTCGGCGGAAACACCCTCGGGATCGACCGTGGCTTCCACAACGAGGTCAAGATCACCGGCTACCCCACCAGCCGCGAGACCCCGATCTCCTGCCAGAACCGCACCACGAAATACAGCAACACCCAGCTGCGCATCCGGTGCACCAACTTCGAGGGCGGTACGAGCGGCAGCCCCTGGCTCGCCGATTACGACCCGAGGAGCCACACCGGCACGGTCATCGGCGTCCTGGGCGGCCACGAAGGCGGCGGCGACGAGGACGATGTCTCCTACGCCGCATACTTCGACGACGACATCGCCACGCTCTACAAACGCGCCCAGGACGAGGACTGACGCAGTCCGTCCGCGCTCCGCACACGGCGAAGGGCCGCACCCCGGTGACGGGATGCGGCCCTTCGGCTGGGTGCTGCGATTACGCGGCGACGACCTCGACGCCGAGCTTCGCGACGACCTCGGCGTGCAGACGCACGGAGATCTGGTGCGCGCCCAGGGTCTTGATCGGCGAACCGAGCTCGACACGGCGCTTGTCGACGTCCGGACCACCGGCAGCCTTGATCGCCGAGGCGACGTCGGCCGGGGTGACGGAGCCGAACAGGCGGCCCGCGTCGCCGGCACGGACGGCCAGCTTCACGTTGACGCCCTCGAGCTGGCCCTTGATCTCGTTGGCCTGCTCGATCGTGGCGATCTCGCGGATCTTGCGACCGCGACGGATCTGCTCGACGTCCTTCTCGCCACCCTTGGTCCAGCGGATCGCGAAACCACGCGGGACCAGGTAGTTACGGGCGTACCCGTCCTTGACGTCAACGACGTCGCCGGCGGTGCCGAGGCCGGAGACCTCGTGGGTGAGGATGATCTTCATGATTCGGTCACCCTTCCCTTATCGCGCGGTGGACGTGTAGGGCAGCAGCGCCATCTCACGGCTGTTCTTCACGGCCGTGGCGACGTCACGCTGGTGCTGAGTGCAGTTGCCGGTGACCCGGCGGGCACGGATCTTGCCGCGGTCGGAGATGAACTTCCGCAGCAGGTTCGTGTCCTTGTAGTCGACGTAGGAGATCTTCTCCTTGCAGAACACGCAAACCTTCTTCTTAGGCTTGCGAGCAGGCGGCTTCGCCATTATCTCTCTCCAATGAGTTCAAGAAGTTTGTGCTGACGCCCTCAAGGCCGTCGGCCGTCGCACGACGCGGTTTCACGTGAAACCGCGCCCGGCGGGCCGCTGCGGACCTAGAAGGGCGGCTCGTCCGAGTAGCCGCCGCCGGAGCCACCGCCCCAGCCACCGCCGCCGCCACCCTGCTGGCCACCGCCGGCCGGGCCGCCGGTCGCCCACGGGTCGTCGGCAGGAGCTCCGCCGCCCTGCTGACCGCCGCCGGGGCCGCCGCCCCAGCCGCCGCCACCCTGGCCGCCACCCTGCTGACCGCCGCCGAAGCCGCCGCCCTGGCCACCACGACCGCTGGTCTTGGTGATCTTGGCCGTGGCGTTCTTGAGGCTCGCGCCCACTTCCTCGACGTCGAGCTCGTAGACCGTGCGCTTCACGCCCTCGCGGTCCTCGTACGACCGCTGCTTGAGGCGGCCCTGGACGACCACGCGGGTACCCCGCGTAAGGGACTCGGCGACGTTTTCCGCCGCCTGACGCCACACCGAGCAGGTCAGGAACAGGCTCTCGCCGTCCTTCCACTCATTGGTCTGACGGTCGAAGGTGCGGGGAGTGGACGCGACGCGGAACTTCGCGACCGCCGCACCGGACGGGGTGAAGCGCAGCTCGGGGTCGTCGACAAGATTGCCGACAACCGTGATGACGGTCTCGCCTGCCATTAGGGGAACCTCTCGGCGGGTGTGCTGCTGGCTGCTGGTGTTGCTGCTACTCGAACCCGGTTACCGCTGGACGCTGACGCGTTCAGTGGGTCTCGGGACGGAGGACCTTGGTCCGGAGGACCGACTCGTTCAGGTTCATCTGACGGTCGAGCTCCTTGACGACCGCAGGCTCGGCCTGGAGGTCGATGACCGAGTAGATGCCCTCGGGCTTCTTCTTGATCTCGTAAGAGAGACGACGACGGCCCCAGGTGTCGACCTTCTCGACCTTTCCGTTGCCCTCACGGACGACGGAGAGGAAGTTCTCGATCAGCGGGGAGACAGCGCGCTCCTCGAGATCGGGGTCGAGGATGACCATCACCTCGTAGTGACGCATGTAGAACCCACCTCCTTTGGACTCAGCGGCCACGGTCGTTCCGTGGCAGGAGGGTCGTATGCGTTCCGCACCCGGCCCGTCCGGTGCTCCGGACAGACATAGGCGCAGACCGTACAGAGTACCTGGCTGATGCCTTCCGGTTGAAATCCGTCCGCTCCACCCCGCAATCTGGAACACAACGGGTGTGAGCGGCGTTACAGTGCGCCGCCTTGTCATCGGAGGTGCCGCATGGCACAGGCACGGACCCAGCGCAGTCTGCTGTCGCTTCTCAACAGCGACGGCAAGGAGCATCCCGTCGAGAACACCTTCGCCATCGTGACCGTGGTGCTCGGCGCGATCGCCATCTTCACCACGCTCTCTCCCAGCCTGCACCTGGTCAGCTCCTGGGTCGGTCTGATCGGGATCGGCACCGGCCTGTGGGGCCAGTTCATCTCGTCGACCACCGGCGAACGCTTCCTGTTGATCATCGGCCTCGGGGCAGCGGCCGTCGGCTTCTACCTCGGCCTGGCACACGGCGGCCTCTTCGGCGGTCTCATCGGCTAGCCGATGCGGCATACGGGGCCCCAGCCCGTATGGCCCAGACGGGGCGCTCCACGGTCACAGTAGGCTTCGGCGCGAGAGCCGGAGCCCCGACCATGGGGACACACCTGCCGAGGAGCGCCCCGCATGAGCCTGACCCTGAGGACCATCAGCCGAGAGCAGCATCTGGCATATATCCAGAGTCTGCCCGCGGCCAGCCACATGCAGGTCCCTGCCTGGGCGGACGTCAAGGCCGAATGGCGTTCGGAGAGCCTGGGCTGGTTCGACCCGAGCGGTGAGATGGTCGGCGCCGGGCTGGTCCTTTACCGCCAGGTCCCCCGGGTCAAGCGCTACCTCGCGTACCTCCCCGAGGGCCCGGTCATCAACTGGTACGCGCCGAATCTGGAGGACTGGCTGCAGCCGATGCTCGCGCATCTCAAGCACCAGGGTGCCTTCACCGTGAAGATGGGCCCGCCGGTCATCATCCGCCGCTGGGACTCCCCGGCGATCAAGGCCGGCATCCAGAACCCGGACGTCAAGCGGCTGCGGGACGTCGAGGCGACCCACATCGAGCCGCGCGCCTTCGAGGTGGCCGACAAGCTGCGCCGCATGGGCTGGCAGCAGGGCGAGGACGGCGGCGCCGGCTTCGCCGACGTACAGCCCCGCTATGTCTTCCAGGTGCCGCTGGCCGACCGTTCGCTGGAAGAGGTCCACAAGGGCTTCAACCAGCTGTGGCGCCGCAACATCAAGAAGGCCGAGAAGGCCGGCGTCGAGGTGGTCCAGGGCGGCTACGACGACCTGGCCGAGTGGCAGCGTCTCTACGAGATCACCGCGGTGCGTGACCAGTTCCGGCCGCGTCCGCTGGGGTACTTCCAGCGCATGTGGACGGCCCTCAACGCCGAGGACCCCGACCGCATGCGGCTGTACTTCGCCCGTCATGACGGCGTGAACCTGTCGGCCGCGACGATGCTCGTCGTCGGCGGACACGTCTGGTACTCCTACGGTGCCTCGGACAACATCGGCCGTGAGGTCCGGCCCTCCAACGCGATGCAGTGGAAGATGCTTCAGGACGCCTACGCGCTCGGCGCCACCGTCTACGACCTCCGCGGCATCAGCGACTCGCTCGACGAGAACGACCACCTCTTCGGCCTGATCCAGTTCAAGGTCGGCACGGGTGGGCAGGCAGCGGAGTACCTCGGTGAGTGGGACTTCCCGCTCAACAAGCTGCTGCACAAGGCATTCGACTACTACATGGCGCGCCGCTGACGCTCCACCGCACCGTTCGTCCCCCTGAGACACCAGCCACGAGAAAGGTTCCGGGCCCGGCCATGGCGCTCACCCTCTACGTCGACACCGCGCGCTGGCGGGCGCATCAGCAGAGCGTTCTCCAGCAGTTCCCCGGGTTGGTCCCGGTCTGCAAAGGCAACGGCTACGGCTTCGGCCATGAGCGCCTTGCCGACGAGGCGACCCGCCTCGGTGCCGACATCCTCGCGGTCGGAACGACCTACGAAGCGGCCCGTATCAAGGACTTCTTCAGCGGCGATCTGCTCGTCCTGACCCCGTTCCGCCACGGTGAGGAGCCGGTGCCGCTGCCCGACCGGGCGATCCGCTCGGTGTCGTCGGTCGAGGGTGTGGGCGGCCTGGTCGGAGCCCGGGTCGTCATTGAAGTCATGAGCAGCATGAAGCGCCATGGCGTCAAGCCGGAGGACCTGCCGAAGCTGGCCGCGGCCATCGAGGACATCCGGCTCGAAGGCTTCGCGATCCACCTGCCGCTGGACCGCACCGACGGGTCCGACGCGGTCGAGGAGGTCATCGGCTGGATGGACCAGCTCCGGTCCGCCCGCCTCCCGCTGCACACCATGTTCGTCAGCCACCTCAAGGCCGATGAGCTCGCCCGTCTCCAGCAGCAGTTCCCCCAGACGCGCTTTCGCGCGCGGATCGGAACCCGGCTGTGGCTGGGCGACCACGAGGCCACCGAGTACCGCGGTGCGGTGCTGGATGTCACCCGGGTCGCCAAGGGCGAGCGCTTCGGCTACCGCCAGCAGAAGGCGGCCTCCGACGGCTACCTGGTCGTGGTGGCGGGCGGCACCTCGCACGGTGTCGGGCTGGAGTCACCCAAGGCGCTGCACGGTGTGATGCCGCGCGCCAAGGGCGTGGCCCGGGCCGGCCTGGCGACCGTGAACCGTAATCTCGCGCCCTATGTGTGGGCCGGGAAGCAGCGCTGGTTCGCGGAGCCCCCGCACATGCAGGTGTCGATCCTGTTCGTGCCGGGGGATGCCCCGCAGCCGCAGGTCGGCGAGGAGCTGGTGGCCCATCTGCGGCACACCACCACGCAGTTCGACCGCCTCGTGGACCGCTGACCCGGCCGAGCCACGACGCAGACAAGCCAAGGGCCCGGTGCCGCAGACCTTCTCTGCGGCACCGGGCCCGGTGCGTTGCCGGCGGGGGGCCGCTCAGTCCCGTACGACGCCCCAGCGCACCTGTGGCGTCGCCTGGAACTGCACCGCATGCCGGGGCGGGTGGTAGGCCCGCCCGAGCACGAACACATCGGGGCTGCGGTCCAGCACGCCACCCGAGGGATCGTCGTCCCCGTCCCTGCGGACCACATCGCGCTCGGGCATCAGGATGTCCCGTACGACCAGGGCACACAGGTAGAGCGTGCCCAAGAGGTGCAGGGCGATGGCCAGTTGGTAGCCCTCCGTCGGCAGCCCCTGGTGCTTGTCGCCGCTTCCGGTGTAGGCAAGGTACGTCCAGATCCCGATGAAGTACATGACCTCGCAGGCCTGCCAGATCAGGAAGTCCCGCCAGCGCGGCCGGGCCAGCGCGGCGAGCGGGGTCAGCCACAGGACGTACTGCGGCGAGTAGACCTTGTTGGTGAGGATGAACAGCGCGACGACGAGGAACGCGAGCTGTGCGAAGCGCGGACGGCGCGGTGCGTAGAGCGTCAGCAGGCCGATGGCGCCACAGCCCACGATCATCAGCAGCGTGGCGTAGGTATTGGCGTTCTCCAAGGGGTTCCCGGTGCGCTGCGAGATCAGCAGCCAGATCGAACCGAAGTCGATGGGCCGTTCCTGGCTGAAGGTGTAGAACTTCGCCCAGCCCTCCCGAATGTGGAAGCCCCCGGCATCATGCGTGATCATTACCGGCAGGTTCACCACCAGCCAGGACGCGACGGCACCGGTCAACGCCTTCCGGAACGCACGCCAGGCGCCCGCGCGCCAGCACAGCACCAGCAGCGGGCCCAGCAGCAGCACCGGGTACAGCTTCGCCGCGGTGGCCAGCCCGATGAGGATGCCGGCCGCCAGCGGGCGGCTGCGTGACCACATCAGCATCCCGGCGGCCGTCAGGGCGATCGCCAGGAGATCCCAGTTGATGGTGGCGGTGAGGGCGGCGGCGGGCGCCAGGGCGACCAGGAGGCCGTCCCAGGGGCGGCGGCGGTGGGTGCGGGCCACACACACGGCGACGACAGCGGCACAGATCATCAGCATGCCGGCGTTGACCAGCCAGTAGATCTGTTCGCGGTGCTGGATTCCCCCGCCGTGCGGAGTCATCCAGGAGGCGACCTCCATGAAGACTCCGGTGAGCACGGGGTACTCGAGATACTCCATATCGCCCGGCAGCCGGTCGAAATACGGGATCAGACCGTCGGCGAAGCCCCGCCCCGCATAGAGATGCGGGATATCGGAGTAGCAGGCGTGCGTGTACTGGCTCGTGGCGCCGAAGAACCAGCCGCCGTTGTAGCAGGGCAGCTTCTGCACCATGCCGAGCGCGAACATGCCGATGGCGACAAGCGCGATGATCCGCACCGGCGTCAGCCAGTGCACCCCGAGCAGTGCGTGTCGGCCGATCGGCCCCCCGATCAGCTCGCTGCCGGCCGCCGCCACCTCATCCTGCTTCGTCGGCCGTACCGGATCATCCCGTCGCACGCTCGTCATGGCCCCATCCTGCCGTACGACCGTGGCCAGAAAACGGCGAAGCCCCCGCCCGGTCAATCCGGGCGAGGGCTTCGTTGCTCCCCGTTTCACGTGAAACTTTCAGCGCGTTTCACGTGAAACGGTCAGCCGGTCGGGCCGCCGAGCCAGCCTCCACTGTCCGTCGGCTCCGTCGGCTCAGGCGTCGGGCTCGTGCCACCAGGGCCACCGGCGCCACCTCCGCCATTTCCGTTACCGCCGCCATTGCCGCCCCCACCGCTGTTCCGGCAGTTCAGGTCCCAGGGGGAACAGCTGTCGGTCGGGGTCGGGCTCGGAGAGTTCGTCGGGGGAGCGGACTCGCTGGGAGACTCCGACGGCGAGCTCGACGGCGTGTCCGACGGCGTAGGAGTCGGCGTCGGCGTCGGCATGCCCTCCTGGTCCAGCCGCTGTCCGACGGGCGTGGCCGGCGGGAAGGACTCCGGGGTGACGCCCTTCATCGCCTGGAGCATGTACTCGGTCCAGACCTCGGTGGGCAGCGCACCACCATGGATCGAGTCAAAGCCGCCGACACCGTTCATGGACAGCTGGCGCGGATTCCCCGCGTCCTCACGGAACATCGTGATGGCCGTCGACAGCTGCTTGGTGTAGCCCACGAACCAGGCCGACTTGTTCTCGTCGGTGGTACCGGTCTTCCCAGCGGCCGGCATGCCCAGCCGCTTGGCTTCCGTCGCCGTGCCGTTGTCGATGACGTTTTCCAGCACCTTGGTCACGTTGTTGGCGACGTTGGCATCCATCGCCGTTTCGCTCTGGGGCTTGTCGAAGCCCTCGAGGTCCTGGCCCTTGTACGTCACCTTCGTCACCGAATAGGGCTCCACCTTCGTCCCGGACTGGGCGAAGGTGGCATACGCATCGGCCATACGGATCGCGCTCGGTGTGGAGGTGCCCAGCGCGAAGGACGGGTTCAGGTTCTTGTCGAAGCTGGCCTCCGAGATACCGGCGGCCTCCGCCATGTCCCGGACCTTCTTCATCCCGACATCCATACCGAGCTGCACGAACGGAGTGTTGACGGACTGCTCCATCGCCTTGGTCAACGAGATGTAGCCCCAGGGATGGTTGCTCTCGTTCTCCTGATAAAAGAGCGAGTTGTCCCGCCTCCGGACGTAATTCCCCAGGGCGTCCTTCACCTTGAGGTGGTCATCGCCGTTGTACCGGCTGTCCTGCCTGACCGGTACCCCATGGCTCTTGACCGTTCCGTACTTCATCGCCGCCGCGAGCACGAACGGCTTCCAGGTCGAGCCCACCGGCACACCGAAGGTGTCCGCGTTGTTGCTGAAGTGCCCCTTGTCGTAGCCCTCACCGCCGTACAGGGCGACGATCTTGCCGTCTCCCGGCACCACTGAGGCCCCGCCGAACTGGACGAATTTGTCCTTCGCACGCTTATCGGGGTTGATGTACCGCTTGTTGACCTTCTTGACCGCGTTTTCGAGGTCGGTGGTCTTCTTCGAGCTGAAGGTCGTGCGGATCGTGTAGCCGCCCTTGTCGAACTGGGCTTCGCTGAGACCCGAGTGCTTCAGCACGTACTTCTTCGCGGTGTCCATCATGTAGCCGATCTGACCGCTCTTGCCGGCGACCGGCTTCGGCAGCTTCGGCATGGGGAAGTGCCCCCGGTACTTATCCCGCTCCGCCTTGGTCATGAGGTGGTTCTCGACCTCCCGGTCGAGAATCCAGGACCACCGCGCCTTGGCGCGCTTGGTGTTCGCCGCCTTCGTGGCCCCCGGGCTGGTACCACCCGCCGGGTCGTACAGATCCGCGCCCTTGAGCACGGTGGCCAGGAAGGCGCTCTGGTTCGCGTTCAGCTTTCCGGCGTCCACTCCGTAGTACGCCTGAGCCGCTGCCTGGATCCCGTACGCCCCGCGGCCGTAGTAGCTGGTGTTCAGATACCCCTGAAGGATCTGGTCCTTGCTCTTCGACCAACCGACCTTGATCGCGATGAACAGCTCCTTGAACTTACGGTCAAGGGTCTGCTCCTGGCTCAGCATCGCGTTCTTCACGTACTGCTGAGTGATGGTCGATCCGCCCTGGGTCTCACCGCCCCTGGCCATGTTGACCACAGCACGCGCGATGCCCATCGGGTCCACACCCGAGTCCGTCCGGAACGACGCGTTCTCCGCGGCGATGGCCGCCTTCTGCATCTCGAGCGGAATCTCGTTGATCGTGACGTTCTGCCGGTTCGTCTCACCGTCCCGCGCCATGACCTTGCCGTCAGACCAGAGGTAGACGTTGTTCTGCGACTTGGCGGCGTCACTCTCGCTGGGCACGTTCACCAGGGCCAGTGCGACGCCGGAGGCACCGACGATCAACCCTATGAATCCGATGCACAGGGTCGTGACCTGCTTCCACGACGGGACAAAGCGCCGCCAGCCCACGCGGTTGGCACGCGGGTAATCGATGAAGCGCTTCTTGGCGGGCTTCCCGCCGCCGTGACCGCGTCCGCGGCCTCCCTCGGGACCACCGCCGCCACCGCCTCTACGGCCACCGCCACCACGGCCTCCGGCGCCATCACCGGAGGCCATCGCGGCATCGGACGACCGCCGGCGGCCGCCGCGCTGGGCGGCTCTCCGGGCGTCGGCGCGCCCGCCCTGCCGCGGCTCGTAGCCGGACGACTCGGAGTGAGAGGCGGGACCGGCAGCGGAGCCACGGGAAGGGGCGGCACGGCGCCCTGATGGCTGCTGTGCGGCGCGTCGGGCCGCGGCACGTCCGCCACTCTGCGGCTGTGGCGGTTTGCGACGGTGCTCGCTCATGGAACGAATACTCCTCGGGCAGGCGCGCTTTCTCGTCGCCTGAAGGCGGCAGTTGTCTTCAGGTCCCCCCGATGCACGGCCCGCTCCTGAGGCGCGAGCCGCACTACACCGAGGATGAGGACGCCAGATATAGGCCCACGGTTCCCGGCAGTCTGCATGCCGCACAGACTACGCACGGCCAAAACCTGCCCAGTGTTGAAATTCACTCCAAATCAGTCAGGTTGATGAGAACGATTCGGTGATGTGATGCCGTTCACCGTGCCCCCTCTTGTTCCGCCCAGGTGGCCGTTCTATCGTCTGGATGTATCGAGTCGATACATCAGCACGACATAAAGAACGCACCGGACCAAGGAGGCGGAGGATGAGCAGACGCTCCGGCATCCTCGAGTTCGCCGTCCTCGGCCTGCTCCGCGAGTCCCCGATGCACGGCTATGAGCTGCGAAAACGGCTCAACACCTCGCTCGGGGTCTTCCGTGCGTTCAGCTACGGCACCCTCTACCCCTGCCTCAAGGCACTGGTCGCGAGCGGCTGGCTGATCGAGGAGACGGACGGCGCCCCGGAGGGCGTACCCGCCGCGGCTCTGACAGGGCGCCGAGCCAAAATCGTCTACCGATTGACCGCAGCGGGCAAAGAACACTTCGAGGAGCTGCTCGCCCACTCCGGCCCGGATGCGTGGGAGGACGAGCACTTCGGTGTGCGCTTCGCGTTTTTCGGCCAGACCTCGCGGGACGTACGGATGCGCGTGCTGGAAGGCCGCCGCAGCCGGCTGGAGGAGCGTCTTGAGAGGATGCGTACCTCCTTGGCCAGGTCCCGCGAGCGCATGGACGACTACACCCTCGAACTTCAGCGGCACGGTATGGAATCCGTGGAGCGCGAAGTCCGTTGGCTGAACGAGCTCATCGAGAGTGAGCGTGCCGGGCGTGATCAGCGCCCCACGGGTTCCGCAGCGCAGGACAAGAAGAACCAGTCAGGAGATACGGGCGGCCTGCCCCGGCACCGGGGTGGATCCCGGCCGGATCCGTCCGATGACACCACCACATGAGGCTCTGCTGTGCGGAGCCTCATCGAGAACACAGGGAGCAACCGGAATGGGTTCGGTTCGCGTAGCCATCGTCGGCGTGGGCAACTGCGCCGCCTCGCTGGTACAGGGCGTCGAGTACTACAAGGACGCCGACCCGAAGAGCCGCGTGCCCGGCCTCATGCACGTGCAGTTCGGCGACTACCACGTGCGTGACATCGAGTTCGTGGCTGCCTTCGACGTCGACGCCAAGAAGGTCGGGCTCGACCTCGCGGATGCCATCGGCGCCAGCGAGAACAACACCATCAAGATCTGCGACGTGCCGAACACCGGTGTGCAGGTCCAGCGCGGTCACACCCTCGACGGCCTGGGCAAGTACTACCGCCAGACGATCGAGGAGTCTCCCGAGGCTCCGGTCGACATCGTCCAGGCCCTCAAGGACACGCAGGCCGATGTGCTGGTCTGCTACCTCCCGGTGGGCTCCGAGGACGCCGCGAAGTACTACGCCCAGTGCGCCATCGACGCCAAGGTCGCGTTCGTCAATGCCCTCCCGGTCTTCATCGCCGGCACCAAGGAGTGGGCGGACAAGTTCACCGAGGCCGGTGTCCCGATCGTCGGTGACGACATCAAGTCGCAGGTCGGCGCCACGATCACGCACCGTGTGATGGCCAAGCTCTTCGAGGACCGGGGCGTCATCCTGGACCGCACGATGCAGCTGAACGTCGGCGGCAACATGGACTTCAAGAACATGCTCGAGCGCGAGCGCCTGGAGTCCAAGAAGATCTCCAAGACCCAGGCCGTCACCTCCCAGATCCGGGACCGGGAGATGGGTGAGGACAACGTCCACATCGGCCCCTCGGACTTCGTGGCCTGGCTGGACGACCGCAAGTGGGCCTACGTCCGCCTCGAAGGCCGCGCCTTCGGTGACGTCCCGCTGAACCTGGAGTACAAGCTCGAGGTCTGGGACTCCCCGAACTCCGCGGGTGTCATCATCGACGCCCTGCGTGCCGCGAAGATCGCCAAGGACCGCGGTGTCGGCGGCCCGGTGCTCTCCGCGTCCTCGTACTTCATGAAGTCGCCGCCGGTGCAGTACTTCGACGACGAGGCACGGGAGAACGTCGAGAAGTTCATCAACGGCGACGTCGAGCGCTGAGCCGCCCGACGCACGCTCCCTCCGCAGGCCCCCGGGTATTCCGCCCGGGGGCCTGCGGGCTGTGTGAGGCTGTGCCTCATGCATGCTGTGCGCGTCCTTCGCGTATTACTCCGGCTACGCGACTTCCGTTCGCTCCTTGCCGCACGGCTCCTGTCCCAGGCGGCCGACGGGGTCTTCCAGGTCGCGCTCGCCACCTTCGTCGTCTTCTCGCCCGAGAAGCAGACATCACCCGCGGCCATCGCCTCCGCCATGGCGATCCTGCTGCTCCCGTACTCGCTCCTCGGGCCGTTCACCGGCGTGCTGCTCGACCGCTGGCGGCGCCGGCAGGTCCTGCTGTACGGCAATCTGCTGCGCGCCCTGCTGGCGATGGCCACCGCGACGCTGATCGCGTCGAAAGCCCCCGACTGGCTCTTCTATGCCTCGGCCCTCTCCGTGACCGCCGTGAACCGCTTCGTCCTTGCCGGGCTCTCGGCCGCGCTCCCACGCGTGGTCGACGGTGAACAGCAGCTGGTCATGGCCAACTCCCTCACCCCCACGGCCGGCACGCTCGCCGCGACGGCGGGCGGGGGGCTCGCCTTCGCCGTCCGGCTGGCGGGCTCGGATGTGGACGCCTTTGTCGTGCTGCTCGCCGCGGCCCTCTATTTCTGTTCGGCCCTGACCGCGCTGCGCATGGGCCCACAGCTGCTCGGCCCCGACCCCGATCGTCTCCAACCACACCTGCGGGAAGCCCTGTTGAGCACCGCGCGCGGGCTGTGGGAAGGGCTGCGCCATCTCGCCGAGCGGCGCACCCCGGCCCGTGCACTGATCGCGATGACCCTGATGCGTTTCTGCTACGGGGCGCTGACGGTGATGGTGCTGATGCTGTGCCGGTACTCCTGGGCCGAGACCGAGTCCGAGGGCCTGGCGCTGCTCGGGATCACCCTTGGCGTCTCGGGGGCTGGCTTCTTCTCGGCCGCGCTCGTCACGCCCTGGGCCGTCGAGCGGCTCACCCCGTTCGGCTGGATCGCAGGTTGCGCGGCACTGGGCGCGGTACTGCTGCCGTCTCTCGGGCTGTTCTTCGCGCCGGGTCCGATGCTGGCCGCCGCGTTCGTACTCGGTCTGAGCACCCAGGGAACCAAGATCTCCACGGACACGATCGTGCAGTCGACGGTCGATGACGCCTTCCGCGGCCGGTCCTTCGCCATTTACGACGTGCTCTTCAACGTCGCGTTCGTCGGTGCCGCCGCGGTCGCGGCCCTCATGCTGCCTCCGGACGGCCGGTCCGCCGCCCTGCTCGGCATGGTGACGGTGCTCTACGCACTGATCGCCGTGGCCACGGTCCGCTCGGGGCGCGGTTAGGCAGCCGTCTCTCGCCGTCCAGCCCCCTGGGCCCTGCAACAGAGCGCGCACGGACCCGGTACCTTACGGGCTTCCAGCACGAGCCTGTACACATCAATAACGGGGGAATCCCATGACCACGCCGCCTCAGGGCCCGAATCCGTACGGCCAGGCGCCGTACGGGCAGCAGCCATACGGCCAGAGCCCCTATCCGCAGGCGCCGCAAGCACCGCAGGCTCCCTATGGCCAGCCCCAGGGCTACGCCTACCCGCCGCAGCCGCAGGCTCCGTACGGACAGCAGCCGCCGCCGGGTTACCCCATGGCTCCCCAGCCGCAGCAGCCCTACATGCAGGGCGGAGCTCCGGTGCTGCCGCCGCAGCCCGCCAAACGCCGGTCCCCCAAGGCGATCCTGCGGGCCATCGGCTTCGGCATCGCGGTGATCTTCTTCGCATTCATCTGGATCAATAGCCTGGACGACGCGGAGAGCGCTGAGGCCGGCGACTGTGTGCAGAAGTCCAGCAGTTCACTCGACGACGGTCTCAAGGTGGTGGACTGCGGCGACTCGACAGCCCAGTACAAAGTGAGCACCGTGCACAACGACACCACGGACCCGTCGGTGTGCTCCGAGGGAGAGTCGGCCTACGTCAAGAACGTGCACCGTCGCAGGAGCGGCGACACCCGCATGGTGCTCTGCCTGACCTCGGTGAAGTAGCGCACGCCGGACGCGCCGGAAGACGAAGGAGCGGTGTTTCACGTGAAACACCGCTCCTCGTTTCACGTGAAACACCGCCCGTTTCACGCTCAGCTCTGAGCGGCCCACCACTCCTTCAGCGCGGCGACGGCCGCCTCCCGCTCCATGGGCCCGTGCTCCAGCCGCAGCTCAAGCATCTGCTTGTACGCCTTGCCGACCTCGGGCCCCGGGCCGATGCCCAGAATCTGCATGATCTCGTTGCCATCCAGGTCCGGGCGGATCGCTTCCAGCTCTTCCTGCTCCTGTAGCCGCGCGATGCGCTCCTCGAGCCCGTCATAGGCGCGCGACAGGGCACCAGCCTTGCGCTTGTTGCGGGTCGTGCAGTCCGAGCGGGTCAGCTTGTGCAGCCGCTCCAGCTGCGGACCGGCGTCCCGCACATAGCGACGGACCGCGGAGTCCGTCCACTCTCCCGTCCCATAGCCGTGGAAGCGGAGGTGCAGCTCCACCAGCCGTGAGACGTCCTTGATCAGGTCGTTGGAGTACTTCAGAGCGGTCATCCGCTTCTTGGTCATCTTCGCGCCCACCACTTCGTGGTGATGGAAGGAGACCCGGCCGTCCTTCTCGAAGCGCCGCGTCCGGGGCTTGCCGATGTCGTGGAGGAGCGCCGCCAGCCGCAGCACGAGATCGGGCCCGTTCTCCTCCAGGTCGATCGCCTGCTCCAGCACCGTCAGCGAGTGCTCGTAGACGTCCTTGTGGCGGTGATGCTCGTCACTTTCCAGCCGCAGCGCGGGCAGCTCGGGCAGGACATGGCCGGCCAGGCCCGAATCGACCAGCAGCCGCAGCCCCTCGCGCGGGTGCGGCGCCAGGAGCAGCTTGTTCAGCTCGTCCCGTACGCGCTCCGCGGAGACGATCTCGATGCGGTCCGACATCGCCTTCATCGCGGCGAAGACCGCAGGGTCCACCTCGAAGTCCAGCTGGGCAGCGAAGCGCGCTGCGCGCATCATCCGCAGCGGATCATCCGAGAACGACTCCTCCGGCGTCCCCGGCGTCCGCAGCACCCGCGCCGCCAGGTCCTCCAGACCGTCGTGCGGGTCGACGAACTCCTTCTGCGGGAGCAGTACCGCCATGGCGTTCACCGTGAAGTCCCGGCGCACCAGATCCTGCTCGATGGAGTCGCCGTACGACACCTCGGGCTTGCGGGAGGTGCGGTCGTACGCCTCGGACCGATACGTCGTGACCTCGATGTCGAAGGAGTCCTTCTTGCAGCCGACGGTGCCAAAGGCGATGCCGACCTCCCAGACCGCGTCCGCCCACGGCCGGACGATCTTCAGAACGTCCTCAGGGCGGGCATCGGTGGTGAAGTCCAGGTCATTGCCGAGGCGCCCCAGCAGCGCATCCCGGACCGAGCCGCCGACCAGGGCAAGTGTGAACCCGGCCTCCTGGAATCGACGGGCCAGGTCATCCGCGACGGGGGACACCCGCAGCAGCTCGCTCACGGCGCGGCGCTGGACATGGTTCAGCGCGTCCGTCGACTGCGGGGTCCGCTCGGCGATCGGGGCAGGGAGGTCATTGTTGGCGTTCGGCACAACAAAACAGGGTACGTGGCCGCGCAGCGCGAGGCGCCACGTAATAAAGGGGTCAGGCCGGGCGCCCGGGTCCCCGCGCCGCGATCATGTGGAGCAGTCCCTGGCACTCCGGCCCGGCGGGCCTCGTTACCATTCGTGGACGCACATTCCGACGACCACTGACGACGACGAGGGACGGACGAGCGCGTGGCCGAGGCGGCAGGGTTCCAGGGGACTGAACGGCCGCGTGGTCGATGGTTGCGAAGGACCGTGACACTGCTCACTGGGGTGCTCCTGCTCGTGGGGCTGCTCCAGGTTCCGCACGCCCCCACCGCCGCAGCGGCCCCGAACGGCTCCCGCACCGTCGACGTCACCATCGACTCGATGTCCCCGTCCGCTCCCTCCAAGAGCGACTCGGTCACCGTCTCCGGGACGCTGACCAACGACGGCCGCAGCACGATCACCGACGCGCATATCGGCATGCACCGCGGGGATGCGCTCGGCGGCCGTAGCTCCATCGACAATGTGGCCCGCCGCACCGGCTATCTGCCCAGCGCGGACGGCGCGGAGATCAAGGGCAGCGCGAAGAAGATCGGCAAGCTGGAGCCCGGGGTCAGCCGCACCTTCACGCTCAGCGTGCCGGTCAAGGATCTCCGTCTCGATGAGAACGGTGTGTACCAGCTCGGTGTCTCCGTGTCAGGGCGCTCGCAGGCCACGCCCTACAGCCAGGTCCTCGGTTTCGACCGGACGCTGCTGCCCTGGCAGGAAGCCGACGCCACGAAGAAGACGCAGCTCACATACATGTGGCCGCTGATCTCCTCCACCCATCTCACCGCCGAGACCGACGCCGACGCCCAGCAGACGCCGGTCTTCCGCAACGACGACCTCGCCGCCGAGCTCGCGCCGGGCGGCCGGCTGCAGCAGATGGTCGCGCTCAGCAAGAATCTGCCGGTGACCTTGGTCATCGATCCCGATCTGCTCGCGACCGTCGACGCGATGACCAAGTCCTACCGGGTCAACGGTCCGGACGGACCCATGGGCAAGAATCAGGCGGTCGCCAAGCAGTGGCTGCACGAGCTCGAAGTCGCGGCCAAGACACATGAGGTCGTCGCGCTCCCCTTCGCCGACCCCGACCTCGCCTCGCTCGCGCACCACGGCAAGCGCGTGCCCAGCGCGCTCAGCCACCTCGGCCCGGCCACCGACCTCGCCGAGTCGACCGTGGACACCATCCTCGGCGTGAAGCCGCGGACGGACTTCGCCTGGCCCGTCGACGGTGCGATCGACTCCTCGGTCGTGGATGTCGCGACCTCGGCCGGTGCGCACAATGTGATCACCCGCAGCGACAGCCTGCGGGAGACCGGGGGACTGTCCTACACCCCGACGGCGGCCCGCCCCATCGGCGGCGGCAACACCGCCGTCGTCGCGGACGCGCAGCTCTCCCGGGCCTTCGAAGGCGATATGACGAAGGCCGGAAACTCCGCCCACGCGGTCCAGGACTTCCTCGCCCAGACCCAGATGATCAACCTGGAGGACCCCGGCCGGCAGCGCAGCGTCGTCGTCGCGCCGCAGCGCATGCCGTCGGTCAGCCAGGCCCACGCCATGGCCACCGCCCTGCGGACGCTGGACGACTCCGGAAGCTGGAGCCAGCCGCTGAGCCTCGGCAAGGCGGCCAAGGCCAAGCCCGACCCGTCGGCCACCCGCCGGGTGCCGAGCGGCGCCGCCTACCCGTCCTCGCTGCGCCGGCAGGAGCTCCCCACCTCCGCCTTCCGGCAGATCCGGGGCACCCAGGCCGCACTGGACGACTACCGGGTGATCCTGGCCCAGCCCGAGCGTGTGGTGACCCCCTTCGGCAGCGCCATAATGCGGGAGATGTCGACGGAGTGGCGCGGCGATGCCGCCGGTGCCGCGGGTTTCCGGCGCTCCGTACGCAGCTACCTCGACGGTCTGACCAAGAAGGTGCACCTGATCCAGAAGTCGGGGGCGACGCTCTCCGGGCGCAGCGCCACGATTCCGGTGACGGTCCAGAACAACCTGGTCCAGGGCGTCAAGGACATGACGCTGAAGCTGACCTCGTCCCAGCCCAACCGGCTGGACGTGGGTAAGGCGCAGCAGATCACGGTGGACGGCGGCCACAGCCAGTCGTTCAAGTTCGCCACCACGGCGAACGCCAACGGCCGGGCCTGGGTGACCGCCCAGCTCTACACGGCGGACGGAAAGCCCTACGGTGACCGCATGACGTTCCAGGTGAACGTCACGGAGATCACCGCCACGGTGATGCTCGTCATCGCCGGCGGTGTGCTGCTGCTCGTCCTCGCCGGTGTGCGGATCTATCTCCAGCGCAAGCGGGCGGCCGCCCGGCGCGCTGAGGGCGGGTCCGACGACGAGGGTCCCGAGGGCGACACAGGTACGGATGGCGACAACGGCGGCACGGACGGCGACGAGCCCGAGCAGCCGAGTGACCCCAGCCCGGACACCGGATCGGAAAGCTCCGACCCGTCCGGCTCAGGTGAGAAAGTGGACCGTTGATAGTTGGCGGGGCCGGATGGCCGGCGACGGATGAGGTGGGGCAGCGATGAACGCGCCGTATGACGGTGACCGGGGCCGGGGCGCCAATGGCGACCCCACGGGCCCGGTCCCTCCGACGCCCCCGTTGCCCGCGGACCAGGACCCCTTCGTCCAGGACGCCTACCGCAACGATCCGTACCGCGCCCAGGACCCGACCGCTCAGGAGCCGGTGGCCGAGGCGCGCTACGACCGCGCGGCGCACCCACCGCCGCCCCCGGGTCAGCCCGCGCCTCCGCGCTACCAGCAGCCTCCCGCAGGGCGTCACACGCCCGACCCGCAACTGTGGGCCCCGTCCCCGTCGCCCGAGCAGCAGGGTCCGGCCACCGGCCTCCCGTACGGCGAGGCCGACAAGACCACACAGCCCCTGGGCCTCAACGTCCTCAGGACCCAGGCCGCCGGCGAGCCTCCGGAGCCCGACGCCTTCGCGCATCTCTACCGGGACCAGCAGCACTACGAGCCCCAGCAGCCCGCTCCGGTGCCTCCGGGCCCCGCGGCGGCCGGTGCGGCGCCCGGCCCGGAGGCCGTGCCCCAGCAGCCGGCGCCGGAGCCCGCCCCCGTGGCGGCGGCCGGCAAGCCCGCCGGTGGCCGGGGCGGCGGTCTGCTCAAGTCCAGCGCGGTCATGGCCGCCGGCACGATGGTGTCGCGTCTCACCGGCTTCGTCCGCTCGGCACTGATCGTCGCGGCGCTCGGCGGTGCGGTGCTCGGTGACTCCTGGCAGGTCGCCTACCAACTTCCGACGATGATCTTCATCCTGACCATCGGCGGCGGTCTGAACTCCGTCTTCGTCCCGCAGCTGGTGCGCGCGATGAAGGAGGACGACGACGGTGGCGAGGCCTATGCCAACCGGCTGCTGACGCTGGTCATGGTGATCCTCGGCCTGCTCACGGTGCTGGCGGTCTTCGCGGCGCCCTTGCTGGTGAAGCTGGTCTCGTTCGACATCTCCCGTGACCCGGCGGCCAACGAGGTCGCGGTCGCCTTCACCCGTTACTGCGTGCCCACGATCTTCTTCATGGGTCTGCACGTCGTGATGGGCCAGATCCTCAACGCCCGCGGCCGCTTCGGCGCGATGATGTGGACCCCGGTCCTCAACAACATCGTCATGATCGCCACCTTCGGCCTGTTCATCTGGGTCTACGGCTCGGCGGAGACCTCGCACATCGGCGTCACCACGATCCCCGACGAGGGCATCCGGCTCCTGGGCATCGGCACCCTCCTCGGGCTCGTCGTCCAGTCGCTGGCGATGATCCCGTATCTGCGCGACGCCGACTTCAAGCTCCGGCTCCGCTTCGACTGGCGCGGCCACGGCCTGGGCAAGGCCGCCAAGCTCGCCAAGTGGACGGTGCTGTTCGTACTCGCCAACCAGGCGGGCGTCCTCGTCGTCACCCAGCTCTCCACCTGGGCCGGCAACACCGCCAACGACCAGGGCCACCCGGGCACCGGCTTCATCTCGTACGCCAGCGCACAGCTGATCTGGAACATGCCGCAGGCGATCATCACCGTCTCCGTGATGGCGGCGCTGCTGCCGCGGCTGGCCCGGTCCGCGCACGACGGTGACACCGGAGCCGTCCGCGACGACATGTCGCAGGGCCTGCGCACCTCCGCCGTCGCCATCGTCCCGATCTCGTTCGGCTTCCTCTCCCTCGGCATCCCGCTGTGCACGCTGGTCTACGGCTCGTCCGGCGCCGGCATCCCGATGGGGTACATGCTGATGGCCTTCGGTGTGGGCCTGATCCCGTTCTCGGTGCAGTACGTCGTCCTGCGCGCCTTCTACGCGTACGAGGACACCCGCACCCCCTTCTACAACACGGTGATCGTCGCCGCCGTCAACGCGGCGGCCTCCGGCCTCTGCTTCCTGGTCCTGCCGGCCCGCTGGGCCGTGGTCGGCATGGCGGCCTCCTACGGCCTGGCGTACATCATCGGCGTCGGTGTGGCCTGGCGCAGGCTGAGCAAGCGCATGGACGGCGACCTCGACACCGCCCACGTCGTCCGGACCTATGCACGGCTGGCCGGCGCCAGCATCCCGGCCACGATCATCTCGGGAGCCGCGGTGTACGGGATCATGCAGACACTCGGCAGCGGATTCCTCGGGTCGATCACCGCTCTGGTCGCCGGTATCGGCGCACTTCTGGGCGTGTTCTACGTCGCCGCACGCAAAATGCGCATTGAGGAACTGAACGCCCTGGTCGGCATGGTCCGGTCGAAGCTTGGACGTTAGTTGAGCACAACCATCGACTGCCACCGTGTGTCGTGCATAGTGGCGGACTGTGGGCACAATTGTCTTGGCTCTTTGAGCCTGCAACGGATGGGGAGGCAGGAACGACGGTGGCGGAACGGAGCACGGCTGCCGTCGACGTGGCTGACACGAGCGGTGAGGAACCGCTGACCGCCAAGGCGGGTAAGGCCACGGACGACGGTGCTAAGGCCGAGAAGGTATCCGGCAGGGAACAGGACGCCGCAGGCACCGACGAGGAGCGTGCTGAGGCGATCGAAGCCCAGCCACCGGAACTGCACAGCGGCCACAAGCTTGCCAGACGCTACCGCCTCGAAGAGTGCGTCACCCGTCTGGACGGATTCAGCAGCTGGCGTGCGGTCGACGAAAAGCTGCGCCGCGCCGTCGGGGTGCATATCCTGCCCGCCGACCATCCCAGAGCCCGGCCGGTGCTGTCCGCGGCCCGCTCGTCGGCGCTGCTCGGCGACCCCCGGTTCGTCCAGGTCCTGGACGCCGTCGAGGAGAACGACCTCGTCTACGTCGTCCACGAGTGGCTGCCGGACGCCACCGAGCTCACCACGGTGCTCGCCAACGGCCCGCTGGAGCCGCACGACGCCTACCAGCTCGTCAGCCAGGTCTCCCAGGCCATGGCCGCCGCGCACCGCGAAGGCCTCTCCCATCTGCGGATCACCCCCGGCTCGGTGCTGCGTACGGAGTCCGGGCAGTACCGCATCCGCGGCCTGGCCGTCATGGCGGCACTGCGCGGCATCACCTGCGAGTCTCCGCAGCGCGCGGACACCGAGGCGATCGGTGCGCTGCTGTACGCCGCGCTGACCCAGCGCTGGCCGTACGAGAACGACGCCCATGGCCTCACCGGCCTGCCCAAGGGCGTCGGGCTGATCGCACCCGACCAAGTGCGGGCCGGGGTCCATCGCGGGCTGTCCGAGCTGGCCATGCGCGCACTGATCAACGATGGCGCGACGGCCTCCCGCCAGGAGCAGCCGTGCACCACCCCGGAGGAGCTGGCCAAGGCCGTCGCGGCCATGCCCCGCATCCGGCCCCCGGAGACCGCCTTCTCCACCCCTCCGCCGTACCAGCGCACGGGCTACCAGCAGGGCAGCTACCGGCAGTCGTCCGCCCACGGAGCGCCGGCACCGCATGCCACGCAGCCGGTCAGCTCGCCTCCGTCGCCGTTGCAGAGCCGCACCGGCCGGGCCCTGAAGTGGTCCGTCTCGGCGCTGCTCATCGCGGCATTGGGGCTTGGCAGCTGGCAGCTGGCGGACACGCTGCTGAAGCGGGAGAAGGATCAGGACGCCCCGGGGAACTCACAGCCGGCCGGCGGTCCGAAGAAGCACACAGGAAAGGCGGTCTCGATCAAGGGCGTCACGGAGTTCTCGCCCCTGGCCGAGCCTTTCTCGGAGGATGAAGCCCACAATGTCACGGACGGCGATCCAAGCACTGCTTGGGTGACCGGACGGTTCAGGGGCTGGCCCAACTTCGGAAACCTGCCGCCGCGCGCCGATGGCAGCGGAATCATCGTGGACCTCGGGAGCGCCAAGGACATCTCCGGGATACAGGTCTCCATGTATCGGCCGGGCCAGACCGTGGAAATCCGCGCAGCAGCACCCTCCGCAGCGGATCCGACGACGCTCGATGATTTCTCACAACGCGTTTCCAAGCTGGGGAAAGCCGGCGACAAGCTGGATGTGAAGCTCGACCAGCCGGTGAAGTCTCGCTATGTCCTGGTCCACATCACGAAACTTTCCTCTGATGGAACATCGGATTGGTTCCGCGGCGGCATTTCAGAGATCAAAATCTTCAGCTGACTCACCAGCATTAACTCAGCGCACCGGGAACCGGTAGAAATACGAGGACGAGTACGCCCCGTCAACCTTCGGGTCGGCGGGGCGACATCGTGCGGCAGACCAGCCCAGTCCCGGCGCAACTCGGCCCGGCCGCCCAGCGATCGCGCCCATCGGCGGCAGCGCGCTCTCAAGGTCAAAGCGACACCTGAGAAGCACGCCTCTAAGAAGCAAAAACAGCAACGCATCCTTTTGTGTTTTCGGGCAAGAAGGTCACTGGTCCACGAGTAGATGAGCTGCCTAGTGGTTCTCCACACACCTGCCTACGATGAACAGTGACGCATTGTTGCTGCACGTCAGGAGACACTTACATCAGGTAGCAGCAGGTTGGCGATCTTTACGCCGATGTCCTACAGGGGGCAAGATTCCCAGGAGTCGGCGCTAGGTGAGGGGGTATGGGTGGGTCTGCTAGAGGAATCTAGTGATCAAGACCTCATCGCTCGCCATGTCGCTGGTGACCCCGAGGCGTTCGGGGAGATCGTCCGGCGGCACCGCGACCGTCTCTGGGCGGTGGCGCTGCGCACCCTGGGGGATCGCGAAGAGGCCGCCGATGCCGTGCAGGACGCCTTGGTCTCCGCCTACCGAGCGGCACACACCTTCCGCGGTCAGTCCGCGGTGACGACGTGGCTGCACCGCATCACGGTCAATGCCTGTCTGGACCGGGCCCGCAAGGCCGCTTCGCGGCGCACTTCGCCCGTCGCCGAGACCGAGCGACTGGAGCAGCTGCTGGAACCCGAGGAGTCCGCAGCGGCACCCGCCGAGCGCCAGGATCTGCACCGGGAGCTGCTCAGCGCCCTCCGCACCCTTCCCGAGGAACAGCGGGCCGCGCTCGTCCTCGTCGATATGCAGGGCTACCCCGTCGCGGAGGCCGCGTCGATCCTCGACATCCCGACCGGAACGGTGAAAAGCCGCTGCGCACGGGGCCGGGCTCGGCTCCTGCCCTTGGTCACCCATCTGCGCGCTGACAACGGGGATAGCAAACCCGTGAGCGGGGGAAGGAACCGGGCGCAGGGGACATCCGTCCCACCGACGGCAGGGCCGAAGGACACAGGTGCCGTGAAGGGCGGAGGTGGGCGAGCGTGACGTCGACGACCGGCACGGGTGAGCACCCCACAGGTGAGCACCCGGAGGTCTCCGAGATCTCCGAGCTCTCGGACGGGCTGCTTTCTCCCTCGCGCACCGCGGAACTGCGCGACCATCTCGCCACTTGTCCCCTGTGCGACGACGTCTATGCGTCCCTGGAGGAAATCCGGTCGCTGCTCGGCACGCTCCCCGGCCCGCTGCGGATGCCGGCCGATGTCGCCGGTCGCATCGATGCCGCCCTCGCCGCCGAAGCGCTGCTGGACGCCACTACTCCTCTCGCCACGGCGCAAGTTTCACGTGAAACAGCCGCCGTCCCCGTCGTGGTTTCACGTGAAACCGACGAAGAGGCGCCCCGCCGTGGGACACCGGCCGCCCGGCCCGCCGGACGCCCCCGGGGCTCCTCGGGACCGGGACGGCAGACGCCCGGCGGCCGCGCATCCCGTGCGCGGCGCTGGCCACGGATGCTGCTCGGCACCGCGGCGGCCGCGGCGGTCTTCAGCTTCGGCGGCCTGCTCATTCAGAACGCCGCCCTCGACGGCACCCAGACGAGCAAGCAGGGCCGAACCACCGCCACCCCGGAGAAGAAGACCGGCGAGGAGAGCGCCGTCACCGCGGCAAGTCTCGAATCGCATGTGGATGAACTGCTGACGTCGAAGGGCTCACACAAGTCGCCCGGCATCGGGACCCGGAGCTCCCCTGACTCCCCGATGCGCGGCAGCGCCGACACCATTCCGTCCTGCGTCCGCCATGGCATCGCCCGTCCGGAGACTCCGCTGGCGACCAGCCATACGCGCTACCAGGGCAAGGACGCCTACCTCGTGGTGCTGCCGGATCCGGCCGATCCCCAGCGCGTCTCTGCGTATGTCATCGCTGCCTCCTGCGTCTCTGCCACGCCACCGGCTCCCGGAAAGGTTCTGCTGTCGCACTCGTTCCAGCGAGACTGAGCGACGAGAAGTGCGCTGTGACACTCCGGGAATGCTCGCCCCGTAGGATCCGTTGGGTGGGGTGAGAGAACCGAGAGCCCCAGCAAGCAGTCGGCAGAGACAAGGAAGACACCCGTGAGCGACGTCCGCAACGTGATCATCATCGGCTCCGGGCCCGCGGGCTACACCGCAGCGCTCTACACCGCCCGCGCGTCCCTGAAGCCGCTGGTCTTCGAAGGTGCCGTCACCGCCGGAGGCGCACTGATGAACACCACCGACGTGGAGAACTTCCCCGGTTTCCGCGACGGCATCATGGGGCCGGACCTCATGGACAACATGCGTGCCCAGGCGGAGCGCTTCGGCGCCGAGCTTGTCCCGGACGACATTGTCGCGGTCGATCTCTCCGACGAGATCAAGACCGTCACCGACACCGCCGGCAATGTGCACCGGGCGAAGACCGTGATCGTCAGCACCGGCTCGCAGCACCGCAAGCTCGGCCTGCCCCGTGAGGACGAGCTGTCCGGTCGCGGCGTCTCGTGGTGCGCCACCTGCGACGGGTTCTTCTTCAAGGACCAGGACATCGCCGTCATCGGCGGAGGCGACACCGCGATGGAGGAGGCCACCTTCCTCTCCCGCTTCGCCAAGTCGGTCACGGTCGTCCACCGCCGTGACACCCTGCGGGCCAGCAAGGCGATGCAGGAGCGTGCGTTCGCCGACCCGAAGATCAAGTTCGTGTGGGACAGCGAGGTCGCCGAGATCCACGGTGAGAGCAAGCTCTCGGGTCTGACCCTGCGCAACCTCAAGACCGGCGAGACCTCCGAGCTCCCCGTCACCGGCCTCTTCATCGCGATCGGCCACGACCCGCGGACCGAGCTGTTCAAGGGCCAGCTGAACCTCGACGACGACGGCTACCTCAAGGTCGACGCCCCCAGCACGCGTACCAACCTGACTGGCGTCTTCGCCGCCGGCGATGTTGTCGACCACACCTACCGTCAGGCGATCACCGCGGCCGGCACGGGCTGTTCCGCCGCCCTCGACGCCGAGCGGTTCCTCGCTGCCCTGACGGGCGGCGAGTCGACGCCCGAGCCGGAGAAGACCCCCGCCGCCTGACCCGCGCACCCAGCTTTCCCACCACCCACCCAGTAAGGAGATTCCCATGGCCGGCGCCACGGTGACCGTCACGGACGACAACTTCGAAGAGGTCGTCCTCAAGAGCGACAAGCCCGTTCTCGTGGACTTCTGGGCCACCTGGTGCGGCCCGTGCCGCCAGATCGCCCCGTCCCTGGAGGCGATCGCCGCGGAGCACGACGGGATCGTCATCGCCAAGCTGAACACCGACGAGAACCCGGCCACCACCGCCAAGTACGGCGTCATGTCGATCCCGACCATGAACGTCTACCAGGGCGGCGAGGTCGTGAAGACCATCGTCGGTGCCAAGCCGAAGGCCGCGATCGAGCGCGACCTGGCGGACTTCCTCGGCTGAGTCATGCCGCCACGTTTCACGGGAAACGGGCCCGTCCCCCACGAGGGGGCGGGCCCGTTCTCTGTTTCACGGGAAACTTCGGCTCGGCTCTACAGCGGTCGCAGTGCGGGTTCCTTCTGGACGGCTCCCAGCAAGCGGTCGAGTGCCAGCTCGACATCTTCCTTCCACGAGATGGTCGTACGCAGCTCAAGCCGCAGTCGAGGAAAACGGGGGTGGGGACGCACGGTCTTGAAGCCCACCGCGAGCAGATGATCGGCGGGCAGCACACAGGCCGGCTCACTCCAGCGGGCATCGCCGAAGGCCTCGATGGCTTTGAAGCCGCGCTGGATGAGGTCCTTGGCAACCGTCTGGACCATCACCCGCCCCAGCCCCTGGCCTTGGTAGCCGGGAATCAGCCAGGCCGTCAGCAGCTGCACCGCATCCGGTGAGACCGGGCTCGTGGGGAAGGCCGTGGAGCGCGGCACATAGGCCGGCGGGGCGTACATCACGAACCCGACCGGCACCTCATCGACATAGACCACCCGCCCACAGGACCCCCACTCCAGCAGTACTGCCGAGATCCAGGCTTCCTTTTCGAGCTCAGGGCGACCCGCTTTTACCGCGGCCTCGCCACTGACGGGGTCGAGCTCCCAGAAGACACAGGAGCGGCAGCGCTTGGGGAGGTCCGGAAGGTTGTCCAGCGTGAGCGGTACGAGCCGACGGCCCATGAACCCAGGTCCTCGCTTTCCTCGCCTGCCACACCTCGCAGCGCCGTCAGCGCCACCTGCTCTCTGAGCAGACCACCAACGAACCCTCCGACGGCTGCGAGACCGAAGCCCGCTGCCAGCAGTCCGGTGCGGCTCACCGATCGCATGGCCCTCTCCTCGGTGTGAGCTGTCTCCACATGGATGCGTGCCATACCCGAACGCATCGTATCCACCCTTTACGGGCAGGGGTACCGCAAGAGTGCAAAGGGCGGGCACGTGTTCCGGCGTGGGCTCCGGAACACGGCCCGCCCGGGAGCCGAGAGCGTCAGCTCACTCCTCTTCGTCGCTCTCCTCGGCCAGCGACTGGCCCAGGACGCGCCCCTCACCCGGGGCGAGGGTGCCGAGAATGCGCTCCAGATCGTCCATCGAGGCGAACTCAACGACGATCTTTCCCTTCTTCTGCCCCAGGTCGACCTTCACCCGGGTCTCGAAGCGGTCGGACAGCCGGGAAGCGAGACCCGTGAGCGCGGGGGACACCCGGGTGCCGGCACGCGGCCCCTTGGCCTTGCTCGCGCCCTTGGGGGCCGACCCCATGAGCGTCACGATCTCCTCAACGGAACGGACCGAGAGTCCCTCCGCGACGATGCGGCGCGCCAGGTGGTCCTGCTCCTCCGAGTCCTCCACGGAGAGCAGGGCACGGGCATGGCCCGCGGAGAGCACACCCGCGGCAAGCCGCTTCTGCACGGACGGCGAGAGCTTCAGCAGCCGCAGCGTGTTGGAGACCTGCGGGCGCGAACGCCCGATCCGGTCGGCCAGCTCGTCATGCGTGCACTGGAAGTCCTTCAGCAACTGGTCATAGGCGGCTGCCTCTTCCAGCGGGTTGAGCTGGGCCCGGTGGAGGTTCTCCAGAAGCGCATCGAGCAGCAGCTTCTCATCGTCCGTGGCCCGGACGATCGCGGGAATCTTTTCCAGCCCGGCCTCACGGCATGCCCGCCAGCGGCGCTCACCCATGATGAGCTCATACCGCCCCGGCCCCGTCTGACGGACCACCACCGGCTGGAGCAGGCCCACCTCCTTGATGGAGGTGACCAGCTCGGCCAGGGCATCCTCGTCGAAGACCTCGCGTGGCTGCCGCGGGTTCGGCTTGATCGTGTCCAGCGGCACCTCGGCGAAGTGCGCGCCGGCCACCTCCGAGATGCCCGCCGCCTCCGTCGCGGCCGGTGCTTCCGTTTCACGTGAAACACCGTGCGCCGGCAGCGACGTCACCTTGGCGGCCGCCACCCCACGCTCCGGGGCCAGGACGGGTACGGACGACGGTGACGTCGCTCCCTGTCCTGCGGGTCCGGCATGATCCGTGCTCTGCGGTGCCGCGGGGATCAGCGCACCGAGCCCACGGCCCAGGCCTCTACGTCGTTCACTCACTGAGTCCCCTCCGAGATGCTGTGCTGTGCTTCATAGTTGACGCTGAGGCCCTGGCCCCCGGTTTGCGGGGCCCCACGCAAGGCGATCTCCCGGGCCGCTTCGAGATAGGACAGCGAGCCGCTGGATCCCGGGTCATAGGTGAGCACCGTCTGCCCATAGCTGGGTGCCTCGGAGATGCGCACCGAGCGAGGGATGCTCGTACGGAGCACCTCATGGCCGAAGTGGCTGCGCACCTCATCGGCGACCTGGGAGGCCAGCCGGGTGCGCCCGTCGTACATGGTGAGCAGAATCGTCGAGACATGGAGCTTGGGGTTGAGATGGCCCCGCACCAGATCGACGTTCCGCAGCAGCTGTCCCAGGCCCTCCAGCGCGTAGTACTCGCACTGAATCGGGATCAGCACCTCGGCGCCTGCGACCAGAGCGTTGACCGTCAGCAGGCCGAGGGAGGGCGGGCAGTCGATGAAGATGTAGTCCAGAGGCTGTTCGTACGCCTTGATGGCGCGGTCCAGCCGGCTCTCCCGCGCCACCAGCGAGACCAGCTCGATCTCCGCACCGGCCAGATCGATCGTGGCGGGGGCACAGAAGAGGCCCTCCACATCCGCGACCGGCTGCACCACATCGGATAGCGGCTTGCTGTCCACCAGCACGTCATAGATGGAGGGCACTTCGGAGTGGTGGTCGATCCCCAGTGCCGTAGAGGCATTGCCCTGGGGGTCGAGGTCGATCACCAGGACCCGGGCACCGTGCAGGGCCAATGAGGCCGCCAGGTTCACCGTGGTCGTGGTCTTGCCGACCCCGCCCTTCTGGTTGGCAACCACCATGACCCGGGTCTGTTCAGGCCGGGGCAGCCCCTCACCCGCGCGGCCAAGTGCCTCCACCGCAAGCTGAGCTGCACGACCGATCGGGGTGTCGTCCATCGGGGGCGGCGTTTCACGTGAAACGTCGTCCCCGAACGACTCGCTACGGGGACCGGGGACCGGATCGGTCATCGGTCCCGCGATGTTGGCGTCGGACCGCAAGGATTCACTCTCCTCGACATCAGGCTCGCAATGTTCAGAGCCTGCCATGCTTTCGGTGTCGTGAACCAGTGAGGTCCGTTCTCCTGTGGACGAATCCACTTCTGTGGATACTTCGCTGACCCTTGTGGGTCTACGGTCGCGCGGCACGGCGGCCGCACGACCACGGTCGATGATCCCTTGCAGCAGAGAACGACGTTTCACGTGAAACACGATGCCAGCGTCACGCCTGAATGAGCCGCGACACTCCGTCTTGTGTCGTTTTGATGGCATTTACGGAATTCATCCGCCCTGCTTTCGCGGACGGAATACCCTCATGCCAATGCCGGCCTTTCGCGCGCCGGCAGCAGAGCATCAGCGCCGGCGCCCCCTCGACGCACGGCCCACGCGCGCCGCCTTCGCCCGCTTGGCCGCAAAGCGCACACCGCCGGGGCTCTCCCCCACCTCGACCCGCACCACGGTCGACGGCGGGTCCACCACGCCCTCGCCCACATGCACCACCGAGGTCTCCACCACGCCGAGCTTGCTCAGCGCCGCCCGAGCCGCCTTGAGCTCCTCCTCAGCGGTATCGCCCTTGAGCGCCAGCATCTCGCCGTAGGGACGGAGCAGCGGTACACCCCAGCCGGCCAGCCGGTCGAGCGGAGCAACGGCACGCGCCGTCACCACATGCACCTGAGGGAGCTTGCCCATCACCTCTTCGGCCCGCCCGCGCACGACCGTGACATGGTCCAGCCCGAGCAGCTCGACGACCTCCTGAAGGAAGTTCGTACGACGCAGCAGGGGCTCCAGCAGCGTGATCTTCAGATCCGGGCGGACCAGAGCCAGCGGGATACCGGGCAGCCCGGCACCCGAACCCACGTCGCAGACCGAGACGCCCTCGGGCACTACCTCGGAGAGCACCGCGCAGTTCAACAGATGCCGCTCCCAGAGCCGCGGCACCTCACGCGGGCCGATGAGCCCACGCTTCACCCCGGCGTCGGCGAGCAGTTCGCCGTACCGCACGGCTTCCGCAAAGCGCTCACCGAATACCTCCTCCGCCGCCTTCGGCGCAGGAGGGAGCTCCGCTGCTGCCTCCGTCACGGGAACCGCCCTTCCTCTGGACTGCTACTTCTGCCGGGAACCCGGGTTACGCCCCGGGATAACACAGAACGCTGACAACTTTTGGCCCCGCCTGCGAGCAGACGGGGCCAAAGAAAAACGGGAGCGCTGAGCGGTCAGGCCGGGAGGACGACCACTCGACGCTGCGGCTCCTCGCCCTCGGACTCGCTCCGGAGCCCGGCCGCCGCCACCGCGTCGTGGACGACCTTGCGCTCGAAAGGCGTCATCGGGTCGAGCTTCACCGGCTGCCCGGTGCCCTTCGCCTCCTCCGCCGCCTTCGCGCCGAGCTCCGAGAGCTCCTCACGCTTACGCGCCCGGAAGCCGGCGATGTCCAGCATCAGACGGCTGCGGTCACCGGTTTCACGGTGAACGGCCAGCCGGGTCAGCTCCTGAAGAGCCTCCAGCACCTCACCGTCGCGGCCCACCAGCTTCTGGAGGTCACGGCTGGTCGAGTCGCTGATGATCGACACCGCGGCGCGGTCGGCCTCGACATCCATGTCGATGTCACCGTCGAGGTCGGCGATGTCCAGCAGACCTTCGAGGTAGTCGGCCGCGATCTCGCCTTCCTGCTCCAGGCGGGTCAGGGTGTCGGTGCCCTTGGTGGCAGGGGTCGTGTCCGTCACGAAAGGACTCCTTCTTACTTCTTGGTCGGGTGCTTGGGGCGCTGCTGGCCCTTGCGCTGTCCGGACTTGGTCGTGCGGGACCCGGAGGCGCCGCCCTTCCCCTTGTCTTCCTGCGCGTCCTTCTTCTCCAGCGACGGCTTCTTCGCCGCACCCTGACCGGAGCCCGAGGCCCCCGACGCCGATCCGGCACGCGTACGGTTCTGTGCACCGCCGGCCGGAGCGCCGCCGGTCTGCCGCTTGCTCTTCGTCTGGCGCTTGGGCTGCTGGCGGTTCTGGCGCGCTTCCTCGGCTGCCTGCTTCGCGGCGACCTCGGCCGGGTCCTCGACGATCTTGCCCGCGGCCCGCAGCCGCTCCTGGCGCTCCTCGAAGGCCTTGCTGCCGGGGGTCGGGTTACGACGGATGACGAACATCTGCTGGCCCATGGTCCACACGTTGGTGGTCAGCCAGTAGACGAGAACACCGACGGGGAAGTTGATACCGAAGACGGCGAACATGATGGGGAAGACGTACATCAGCATCTTCTGCTGCTGCATGAACGGCGTCTTCACCGTGAGGTCGACGTTCTTGGTCATCAGCTGGCGCTGCGTGTAGAACTGCGACGCCGACATCAGGACGATCATGACGATCGTGACCACGCGGACGTCGACCACAGAAGCACCCAGGCTCTGGATCTTCTCCGCGCTGTCCATGAACTTCGCCGCCAGCGGCGCACCGAAGATGTGGGCCTTCTGCGCGCTCTCCAGAAGCGGCTGGTCGATGACACCGACCACCTTGTTCTGGGCGATGTGGTTCAGGACCTGGTACAGCGAGATGAAGAACGGCGACTGGGCCAGAATCGGGAGACAGCTCGAGAGCGGGTTGGTGCCCGTCTCCTTGTAGAGCTTCATCATCTCTTCGGACTGGCGCTGCTTGTCGCTCTTGTAGCGCTCCTGGATCGCCTTCATCTTCGGCTGAAGCGCCTGCATGTTCCGCGTCGACTTGATCTGCTTCACAAAGAGCGGGATCAGGCAGATACGGATCAGCACCACCAGCGAGACGATGGACAGACCCCACGCCGCGCCACTGTCCTTGTCAAAGATGAGGCTGTAGAACGAGTGGAACTGGACGATGATCCAGGAAACAGCGATATAGAGGGGACTGAGGATCGTGTCCACGAATCAGGCTCCTTGGACGTTGGGCTGAGTCTCGGGCTGGGCGACAGGCTCAGGGACGGTGGGCCCGCCCAGGCGGCTCCTCAGCCGCTGATGCCAAACCGGACGCTTCCGGGGAGGGACGTGGTCGACGCCCCCGAGCGACCACGGATTGCACCGCAGGATGCGCCAGGCTGTCAGCGCAGTCCCTTTCACCGCGCCGTGCCGGTCGATGGCCGTATAGCCATAGTGCGAGCACGACGGGTAGTACTTGCAGACCGGTCCCAGCAGGGGGCTGATGGTCCACTGATAGATCTTGATCAAAAGCAGCAGCGGGTACTTCACTGTGCGCTCCCTCCCGGGTCCCGTCCGGAGCTCCGGGGGCCCGCGGGGCAGCTGCTGTCGGTCGCAGCCCCCGAGGGATTGCAGCCTCTCGGCGCCCCTCCCAGCAGCCGCTCGAAGGCGGCGTCCAGGTCGCGGGCCAGCTGATCGTGATCCGCGTCACCCGCACCGGGCAGGGCCCGTACGACAACCAGGCTACCGGCGGGCAGCCGGTCCAGCCGATCGCGCACGAGATGGCGGAGTCTGCGCTTGACCTTGCTGCGCACGACAGCGATGCCCACTGCCTTGCTCACGACGAAACCCGCACGTGCCGGGGGAACACTTTCCCCCGACCCGTGCGGGTCCGTTGCACCGCTGCGAAGATGAACGACAAGGAGCGGGCGCCCGGCCCTGCGTCCCCGGCGTACCGCGGTCGCAAAGTCCTCGCGCCGCCTCAGCCGATACTCGGTAGGCAGCACGTCATGGACCTAGGTTGCTGCTCAGGCCGACAGGCGGGCGCGACCCTTGCCACGGCGGGACGCGAGGATCGCGCGGCCGGCACGGGTCCGCATGCGCAGACGGAAGCCGTGGGTCTTCGCGCGACGGCGGTTGTTCGGCTGGAAGGTGCGCTTGCTCACTCGGGGGCTCCAGGAATGCTTGTTGTCTCAGGAGAGACAGATGTGGGGCGTCGACTGGCTGTCACCGTGCGCCCACGAGTAGCTCGCAACGCCTAAGTGCACCGCTACACGATCACTTCGAGCGTGATCTTTGCCCATCGGAGGCAGGCGGCAGCAGCCATCGACAACTCGACCTGGTCACGGTACGCGCGGCTACGCCATCCGGTCAAACCGGCTCCTCGGCATCGCCTGCCGACCCCTTGTCAGGACACACTATGCACAGCCTGTGGACAACAACTTGAATCCCCAGGCCCGCCCTGACTACCGTGGCTGAACTTCGATTCCTTCCCGCCCGTCCTGAGAATCACACATTCGTGGGACTGTGAGAGAGCGTGCCCTGTGGCTGATGTACCTGCCGATCTTGCCGCAGTGTGGCCCCGCGTGCTCGACCATCTCCTCCGTGCGGAGGCCGACGGCCTCAAGCCCAAGGACCAGGACTGGCTCAAGCGCACCCAGCCGCTGGCGCTGGTCGCCGACACCGCGTTGCTCGCTGTCCCCAATGAATTCGCCAAGGGTGTGCTCGAAGGCCGGCTGGCGCCGCTGATCGGGGAGGCCCTCAGCCATGAGTGCGGCCGCCCGATCCGGATCGCGATCACCGTGGACGACTCTTCCGAGGAGCCCCCGGCGCAGTCCACACCGCCGGCACCTCAGCACCAGTCGCCCCAGCACCAGTCATCCCAGCAGCACCCGCCGCACCACCAGCAGCCGCATCAGTCTCAGCAGCAGCACGATGCGTACGACGGCTACGAAACCCGGCACGACAGCCGGCAGGGTTACAGCCACCAGGGCGACGACCTGCCCGGCGTGCGGCCCGCCTACCCGGACTACCAGCCTCCCCGGCACGAGCCCGGCGGCTGGCCGCAGATGGGCGGCGGCCCCGGTCCGCGCGACGACTACGGCTGGCAGCAGCAGCACCTCGGCGGCTTCCCCGAGCGTGACCCGTACGCCTCCCCGTCGTCCCATGTACCGCAGCATCAGCAGCGGCAGAACGACTACCGTCCGCAGGCGCCCGACCGCAACGGGCCGCCGCAGCACTCCGACGGTCCGCGCTCCCCTTATGACCAGCCGCGCCGCGACCTCTCCGAGCACCAGCCCGGCGGGCACACCGGCCGCTCGGGCACCCCCGGCGCCGGCCCCGGCGCCGTGCTTCCCGCCCCCAGCGGTGCGCCCAGTCCGCTCGCCGCGCAGCCCGCGCCGGCCACCGGCCCCGGTGAGCCGACCGCGCGGCTGAACCCGAAGTACCTCTTCGACACCTTCGTCATCGGTGCCTCGAACCGCTTTGCGCACGCCGCCGCGGTGGCCGTCGCCGAGGCGCCGGCCAAGGCGTACAACCCGCTGTTCATCTACGGGGAATCGGGGCTGGGCAAGACCCACCTGCTGCATGCGATCGGGCACTACGCGCGCAGCCTGTATCCGGGCACCCGGGTGCGGTATGTGAGCTCGGAGGAGTTCACCAACGAGTTCATCAACTCCATCCGCGACGGCAAGGCGGACGCGTTCCGCAAGCGCTACCGCGACATGGACATCCTGCTGGTCGACGACATCCAGTTCCTGGCGAGCAAGGAGTCGACGCAGGAGGAGTTCTTCCACACCTTCAATACGCTGCACAACGCGAACAAGCAGATCGTGCTCTCCAGTGACCGGCCGCCCAAGCAGCTGGTCACCCTGGAGGACCGGCTGCGCAACCGCTTCGAGTGGGGTCTGATCACCGACGTCCAGCCGCCCGAGCTGGAGACCCGGATCGCGATCCTGCGGAAGAAGGCGGTGCAGGAGCAGCTGAACGCGCCGCCGGAGGTGCTGGAGTTCATCGCGTCCCGGATCTCGCGGAACATCCGTGAGCTGGAGGGCGCGCTGATCCGGGTCACGGCGTTCGCCTCGCTCAACCGGCAGCCGGTGGACCTGGGGCTGACCGAGATCGTGCTGAAGGATCTGATCCCCGGCGGCGAGGACGCCGCGCCGGAGATCACCGCGACCGCGATCATGGCGTCCACCGCGGACTACTTCGGGCTGACCATCGACGATCTGTGCGGCTCCTCGCGCAGCCGGGTCCTGGTGACCGCCCGCCAGATCGCCATGTATCTGTGCCGCGAGCTGACCGATCTCTCGCTGCCGAAGATCGGCGCGCAGTTCGGCGGCCGGGACCATACGACCGTGATGCACGCCGACCGCAAGATCCGCGCGCTGATGGCCGAGCGGCGTTCGATCTACAACCAGGTCACCGAGCTGACCAACCGCATCAAGAACGGCTGAGGCCGGCCCACAGGACGCCCAGGGCGCTCCGGGATCCGCTCCCGGTGCGCCCTTCGTCATACGGGGACCGCCACCCGGCGAGCGGCCCGGTCGCACCGTTCTCCTGGATGCCCCCGACTCCCTTCCGCTTCTCTCTGCGGCGTCCCGCGCGCTCCGGCCGCGCGCGTCCGATCGCGAAACGCAGCTCTCCCGGACCCGCTTCGAGCCCCCGACCGCCCACTCGGATACACCCCACCGTCGTCCCAAACCTGTGGAGCGCGCCTGCTGTGTTCGATTCCGCGGCGGGACACGGCCTCTCTCCACAGATTGGGCAAGAATCTTCCGTCCACACCTTGGGGAGGGGAAAGTTATCCCTGTGGGATCCACAGGCAGGTGTACTGACGGGGCATCGGGGGAGGTCAGCCGCGTGTGGATTTGTGGCCAACCTTCTTCCACAGGGTGTGGACAGAGGATTCGTCCACAGGGCGGCCGAGCTCTTGTCCACCGCTCGCCCACAGGCAAGCCGTTGTTGTCCCCAGCAATCCCCAGCTTCTCCACACCGCTGTCCACTGTTCGGCAACACGACACCCGCCCTCACCGGGCCGAGTGAAAGCCGTCACACCAAGGTGGTCGGTTGGGCTGTGGGGAACGTGGGTAAAGCTGGGGATGGCACTGGGGAGAAGTACCTGTCTCCTGTGCATCGGGTGTGCAGAACTTCCGGCGGTCCACAGAACCGCCCGCTTATCCACGGCCGCCACCCACAGGGGCGGTGGACAAAAAATCCGCGTTGACCTGCGCAAAAGCGGTTGTCCACGGTTTCCACAGCCCCTACTACTACGACCACGGATATCTACCGGGGAACTCGTTCGGAAACGGGGCCTGTGCACAAGTTGGCCGCCGGGTGTCCGCCCTCGGCCGAGTCGACTTGACCCCGAGCCGCACCGACTGTCGGTGGCGTGCGTCAGACTGGTCTCCGGCAACCCAGCCGACGACGAAGGCCAGCAGGGCGAAGAGCCAGCAACAGCAGGAGGCGGTTTCCGGTGAAGATCCGGGTGGAGCGCGATGTACTCGCGGAGGCAGTGGCCTGGGCGGCCAAGAGCCTCCCGGCCCGTCCGCCGGTGCCCGTCCTCGCGGGCCTGCTGCTGAAGACGGAGGACGGCACGCTGAGCCTCTCCGGCTTCGACTACGAGGTCTCCGCACGGGTCTCGGTGGACGCGGAGGTGGAAGAGGAGGGCACGGTCCTCGTCTCCGGCCGGCTGCTCGCCGACATCTGCCGTGCGCTCCCCAACCGCCCGGTGGAGATTTCCACCGACGGTGTACGGGTCACCGTCGTCTGCGGCTCCTCGCGGTTCACCCTCCACACCCTTCCTGTGGAGGAGTACCCGTCCCTGCCGACCATGCCCACCGCCACCGGCACCGTCCCCGGTGAGGTCTTCGCCGCGGCCGCCGCCCAGGTCGCCATCGCCGCCGGCCGTGACGACACCCTTCCGGTGCTCACCGGCGTACGGATCGAGATCGAGGGCGACACGGTCACCCTGGCCTCCACCGACCGCTACCGCTTCGCCGTGCGCGAGTTCCTGTGGAAGCCGGAGAGCCCGGACGCCTCCGCGGTCGCGCTGGTCCCCGCCAAGACGCTGCTGGACACCGCCAAGTCCCTGAGCAGCGGTGACACCGTCACGCTGGCGCTGTCCGGCTCGGGCCAGGGCGAGGGCCTGATCGGTTTCGAGGGCGCCGGACGCCGGACGACGACCCGTCTGCTGGAAGGCGACCTGCCGAAGTACCGCACGCTCTTCCCGACCGAGTTCAATTCGGTCGCCGTGATCGAGACCGCCCCGTTCGTCGAGGCCGTCAAGCGTGTGGCCCTGGTGGCCGAGCGGAACACCCCGGTCCGGCTGAGCTTCGAGCAGGGCGTGCTGATCCTGGAGGCCGGCTCCAGCGACGATGCACAGGCTGTGGAGAGGGTCGACGCCGATCTGGACGGCGACGACATCTCGATCGCCTTCAACCCCGGCTTCCTGCTGGAGGGCCTGTCGGCCATCGACTCCCCGGTGGCGCAGCTGTCCTTCACGACCTCGACCAAGCCCGCGCTGCTGAGCGGCCGGCCGGCCAAGGACGCCGAGGCGGACGACGCGTACAAGTACCTGATCATGCCGGTGCGGCTGTCGGGCTGACGACCGGAGCGCGGGTCACGCGGGTGGCGGCATGCCGTCGCCCGCGTGACCCGCGGCCGCCGGACGGCGGACCGGGCCACGGGCCTTGCGGCGGCCGGCTGAGGGGCCCCTGATGAGCGGCTGAGCCCACAGGTGTGCGCGGACCTGCGGGCGTAGGCTCGGTCCCGGGTACACCAGCAACGTCTACGTGCAAAGAGGGTCTCTGATGGAGCTCGGTCTCGTCGGTCTCGGCAAGATGGGCGGCAACATGCGTGAGCGCATTCGCCGCGCCGGCCACACCGTCATCGGATACGACCGCAACCCGGACCTGGCGGATGTCAACAGCCTCCAGGGGCTTGTGGAGAAGCTCAAGGGTCCGCGGGTCGTCTGGGTCATGGTGCCGGCCGGTGCCGCCACCCAGTCCACGATCGACGAGCTGGCCGAGCTGCTCTCGCCGGGCGACATCGTCGTCGACGGCGGCAACTCCCGCTGGACCGACGACGAGAAGCACGCCGAGGAGCTGAAGGCCAAGGGCATCGGCTTCGTCGACTGCGGTGTCTCCGGCGGTGTCTGGGGCCTGGAGAACGGCTACGCCCTGATGTACGGCGGCGACAAGGACGATGTCGCCAAGGTGCAGCCGATCTTCGACGCGCTCAAGCCCGAGGGTGACTTCGGTGCGGTGCACGCCGGCAAGGTCGGCGCCGGCCACTTCGCGAAGATGGTCCACAACGGCATCGAGTACGCGATGATGCAGGCCTTCGCCGAGGGCTGGGAGCTGCTGGAGAAGGTCGACTCCGTCACGGACGTCCGCGAGATCTTCCGCTCCTGGCAGGAGGGCACGGTCATCCGTTCCTGGCTGCTCGACCTGGCCGTCAACGCGCTCGACGACGACGAGCACCTGGAGAAGCTGCGCGGCTTCGCCGCCGACTCCGGCGAGGGCCGCTGGACGGTCGAGGCCGCCATCGACAACGCCGTGCCGCTGCCCGCGATCACGGCCTCGCTCTTCGCGCGGTTCGCGTCCCGTCAGGACGACTCCCCGCAGATGAAGATGATCGCCGCGCTCCGCAACCAGTTCGGTGGGCACGCGGTCGAGAGCAAGAAGTAGCGGACACCGCGCACACCGCAGCAACCAGAAGCAGCAGTCAGCAACAGTAAGCAGCAGCCGGGGGAGGTCGGCGCCCAGCCATGCACGTATCGCATCTGTCCCTCGCCGACTTCCGCTCGTACGCCCGGGTCGAGGTGCCGCTCGATCCGGGCGTCACGGCGTTCGTGGGCCCCAACGGGCAGGGCAAGACCAACCTGGTCGAGGCGGTCGGCTATCTCGCCACGCTCGGCAGCCACCGCGTCTCCTCGGACGCCCCGCTGGTGCGGATGGGCGCCGAACGGGCCATCGTCCGGGCCGCGGTCGTCCAGGGCGAGCGGCAGCAGCTGATCGAGCTGGAGCTCAACCCGGGCAAGGCGAACCGCGCCAGGATCAACAGGTCTTCGCAGGTCAGGCCGCGGGATGTGCTGGGCATCGTCCGGACGGTGCTGTTCGCGCCGGAGGATCTGGCGCTGGTCAAGGGCGATCCGGGGGAGCGCCGGCGGTTCCTGGACGAGCTGATCACCGCGCGCTCGCCGCGGATGGCCGGGGTGCGCTCGGACTACGACCGGGTCCTCAAGCAGCGCAACACCCTGTTGAAAACCGCCGCGTTGGCGCGGCGGCACGGCGGCCGGCAGATGGATCTGTCCACCCTCGACGTATGGGACCAGCATCTGGCCCGCGCGGGCGCCGAACTGCTGGCGCAGCGGCTCGATCTGGTCGCCGCGCTGCGGCCGCTCGCGGACAAGGACTATGACCAGCTGGCGCCGGGCGGCGGGCCGCTGGCGCTGGAGTACCGCGGTTCGGCGGGCGAGGCGATGGCCGACGCCACCACCCGCGAGGACCTGTACGGCGTGCTGCTGGCGGCGCTCGGCGAGGCCCGTAAGGGAGAGATCGAGCGCGGGGTGACGCTGGTCGGCCCGCACCGCGACGATCTGGTGCTCAAGCTGGGGCAGCTCCCGGCGAAGGGCTACGCCAGCCATGGCGAGTCCTGGTCGTACGCGCTGGCGCTGCGGCTGGCCTCGTACGACCTGCTGCGGGCGGAGGGCAATGAACCGGTGCTCGTCCTGGACGACGTCTTCGCCGAGCTGGACGCGCGCCGTCGTGAGCGGCTGGCGGAGCTGGTGGCCCCGGGCGAGCAGGTACTGGTGACGGCCGCGGTGGACGACGATGTGCCGGGCATCCTGGCCGGGGCGCGCTACGCGGTGTCCGACGGCGCCGTGGAGAAGGTGACCCCGTGAGCGAGGAGCAGCCCGAGCGGCCCAAGGCCCCGGAGCTCTCCGGGGTGGATCTGGCCCGCCAGGCGCTGGTGGCCGCCAAGGAGCAGGCGCGGGCGCGGGGCGCGGCCGCGCAGCAGAAGAAGCAGGCCAGGCGCGGCGGACTGCGCTCGGGGGCGCGGGCGGACGGCCGCGATCCGCTGCCGCTCGGTGCGGCGATCAACCGGCTGATCACGGAGCGCGGCTGGGAGACGCCGGCGGCGGTCGGCGGTGTGATGGGGCGCTGGCCGCAGCTGGTCGGGCCCGAGGTGGCGCAGCACTGCGAGCCGCAGAAGTACGACGAGGACGCCCGGGTGCTGACGGTCCAGTGCGATTCGACGGCGTGGGCGACGCAGCTGCGGCTGCTGGCCCCGACGCTGGTGGCCCGTCTCAACGAGGACCTGGGCCACGGCACCGTAAAGGTGATCAAGGTGCTGGGCCCCGGTGGTCCGGCACGGCGCTACGGATCGTTGCGCGCCCCGGGCAGCAAGGGCCCCGGCGACACCTACGGCTGAGCCCCCGGCCCCATGGATGACCTGCGCTAGACGCCTGTATACGGGTGAGGCGGATGAGACTCCGCTCACCGTAGCCGCCGGTTGACAGTCCGAAGCGCTGAGTGCCCGTGTGAGCGTCCTGAGGCCCCGTCTCGGATATGGGGAGTCGGCGGACGCCAGTTCAGGGCGGCACATGACGACTCAGGTACCTGCAAACCCCCATGAGTGTCGGCGCCACCGGTACACTGGTAGCAATCCCGCCCACTCGCGGAACATGTCGAACGACGCAGCCGCTCCCGCCTGTCCTCCTGGGGTGACCCGCACAGGCGCGGAAGGGCTTGTGCTGTGCCAGAAAGGGCGCTTCGTGGCCGACTCCGGCGACCTCAACGAGAACAACACGGCTTCTACTGAAGAGGGGGTTCCTGTCGGCCCGACGGGCGACTCCGCGGTGGAGAAGTCGTACGACGCCAGCGCGATCACCGTCCTCGAGGGCCTGGACGCGGTCCGTAAGCGTCCCGGCATGTACATCGGCTCCACCGGTGAGCGCGGTCTGCACCACCTCGTGCAGGAGGTCGTCGACAACTCCGTCGACGAGGCGCTGGCCGGCCACGCCGACACCATCGACGTCACGATCCTGGCCGACGGTGGTGTGCGCGTCGTCGACAACGGCCGGGGTATCCCCGTCGGCATCGTGCCGTCCGAGAACAAGCCGGCCGTCGAGGTCGTGCTGACCGTGCTGCACGCCGGCGGCAAGTTCGGCGGCGGCGGGTACGCGGTCTCCGGTGGTCTGCACGGCGTGGGTGTGTCCGTCGTGAACGCCCTGTCGCAGCGGGTGGCGGTCGAGATCCGCACGGACGGCTACCGCTGGACCCAGGAGTACAAGCAGGGCGTGCCGACCGCCCCGCTGGCCCAGCACGAGGCCACCGAGGAGTCCGGCACCTCGGTCACCTTCTGGGCCGACGGCGAGATCTTCGAGACCACCACCTACAGCTTCGAGACGCTGTCGCGGCGCTTCCAGGAGATGGCGTTCCTCAACAAGGGGCTGACCATCTCGCTCAAGGACGAGCGCCCGGACCACGTGGACGAGGACGGCAAGCCGCTCGCGGTGCGGTACCACTACGAGGGCGGCATCGTCGACTTCGTGAAGTACCTCAACTCCCGCAAGGGCGAGCTGGTGCACCCGACGGTGGTCTCGGTGGAGGCCGAGGACAAGGAGCGCAGCCTCTCCGTCGATCTCGCGATGCAGTGGAACACCCAGTACAGCGAGGGTGTCTACAGCTTCGCGAACATCATCCACACCCATGAGGGCGGTACCCACGAGGAGGGCTTCCGCGCCGCGCTGACCGGCCTGATCAACCGCTATGCGCGCGACAAGAAGCTGCTGCGCGAGAAGGACGACAACCTCACGGGTGAGGACATCCGCGAGGGTCTGACGGCGATCATCTCGGTCAAGCTCGCCGAGCCGCAGTTCGAGGGCCAGACCAAGACCAAGCTGGGCAACACCGAGGTGAAGACCTTCGTCCAGAAGGTGGTCCACGAGCACCTCAACGACTGGCTGGACCGCAACCCCAACGAGGCCGCGGACATCATCCGCAAGGGCATCCAGGCGGCCACCGCGCGCGTGGCGGCCCGTAAGGCGCGCGATCTGACCCGCCGCAAGGGCCTGCTGGAGACCGCGTCGCTGCCCGGCAAGCTGAGCGACTGCCAGTCCAACGACCCCGAGAAGTGCGAGATCTTCATCGTCGAGGGTGACTCCGCCGGCGGCTCGGCCAAGTCCGGCCGTAACCCGGAGTACCAGGCGATCCTCCCGATCCGAGGCAAGATCCTCAACGTCGAGAAGGCCCGGGTCGACAAGATCCTCCAGAACAACGAGGTCCAGGCGCTGATCTCGGCGTTCGGCACGGGTGTGCACGAGGACTTCGACATCGAGAAGCTCCGCTATCACAAGATCATCCTGATGGCGGACGCCGACGTCGACGGTCAGCACATCAACACCCTGCTGCTCACCTTCCTCTTCCGCTTCATGCGGCCGCTGGTCGAGGCCGGGCACGTCTACCTCTCCCGCCCGCCGCTGTACAAGATCAAGTGGGGCCGGGACGACTTCGAGTACGCCTACTCCGACCCGGAGCGGGACGCGCTGATCGAGCTCGGCAAGCAGAACGGCAAGCGGATCAAGGACGACTCGGTCCAGCGGTTCAAGGGTCTCGGTGAGATGAACGCCGAGGAGCTGCGGGTGACGACCATGGACACCGATCACCGTGTCCTCGGCCAGGTCTCCCTGGACGACGCGGCCCGCGCGGACGACCTGTTCTCCGTGCTGATGGGCGAGGACGTCGAGGCGCGCCGCTCGTTCATCCAGCGCAACGCCAAGGACGTCCGCTTCCTCGACATCTGAGCCCTGTCGGCCCGTACAACAGCCGCAGCTCGAAAGGACTTTGAACCACCATGGCCGACGAGAACCCCCCTGTGACCCCGGACGGCGTGACCGCCGAGGGCGCGCCCGCCGCCATCGAAGGCGTCGGGATGCGCGTCGAGCCCGTCGGGCTCGAAACGGAGATGCAGCGCTCCTACCTCGACTACGCGATGTCCGTCATCGTCTCGCGTGCGCTGCCGGACGTCCGGGACGGCCTCAAGCCCGTCCACCGCCGCGTCCTGTACGCGATGTACGACGGCGGCTACCGCCCCGAGAAGGGCTTCTACAAGTGCGCCCGCGTCGTCGGCGACGTCATGGGTACGTACCACCCGCACGGCGACTCCTCGATCTACGACGCACTGGTGCGCCTGGCGCAGCCCTGGTCGATGCGGATGCCGCTGGTCGACTCCAACGGCAACTTCGGCTCCCCGGGCAACGACCCGGCGGCCGCCATGCGGTACACCGAGTGCAAGATGGCGCCGCTGTCGATGGAGATGCTCCGGGACATCGACGAGGAGACCGTCGACTTCCAGGACAACTACGACGGCCGTAACCAGGAGCCGACGGTCCTGCCGGCGCGCTTCCCGAACCTGCTGATCAACGGGTCGGCCGGTATCGCGGTCGGTATGGCCACCAACATCCCGCCGCACAACCTGCGCGAGGTCGCGGCCGGTGCCCAGTGGGCGCTGGAGCACCCGGAGGCCTCCTCCGAGGAGCTGCTGGACGCGCTGATCGAGCGGATCAAGGGCCCGGACTTCCCCACCGGTGCGCTGGTGGTGGGCCGCAAGGGCATCGAGGAGGCCTACCGCACCGGCCGCGGCTCGATCACGATGCGCGCGGTGGTCGAGGTCGAGGAGATCCAGAACCGCCAGTGCCTGGTGGTCACCGAGCTCCCGTACCAGGTCAACCCGGACAACCTCGCGCAGAAGATCGCCGACCTGGTCAAGGACGGCAAGGTCGGCGGCATCGCGGACGTCCGCGACGAGACCTCCTCCCGTACGGGCCAGCGTCTGGTCATCGTCCTCAAGCGGGACGCGGTCGCCAAGGTCGTCCTCAACAACCTCTACAAGCACACCGACCTGCAGACCAACTTCGGCGCGAACATGCTCGCGCTGGTCGACGGGGTGCCGCGCACGCTCTCGCTGGACGCCTTCATCCGCAACTGGGTGACGCACCAGGTCGAGGTCATCGTCCGCCGGACGAAGTTCCGCCTGCGCAAGGCCGAGGAGCGGGCGCACATCCTGCGTGGTCTGCTCAAGGCGCTGGACGCCATCGACGAGGTCATCGCGCTGATCCGGCGCAGTGAGACGGTCGAGGTCGCGCGCGAGGGCCTGATGGGCCTGCTGGAGATCGACGAGATCCAGGCGAACGCGATCCTGGAGATGCAGCTGCGCCGGCTGGCCGCCCTGGAGCGCCAGAAGATCACCGCCGAGCACGACGAGCTCCAGCGCAAGATCAACGAGTACAACGCGATCCTGGCCTCCCCGGAGCGGCAGCGCCAGATCATCAGCGAGGAACTCGCCGCGATCGTCGAGAAGTTCGGCGACGACCGGCGCAGCAAGCTGGTGCCGTTCGAGGGCGACATGTCCATCGAGGACCTGATCGCCGAGGAGGACATCGTCGTCACGATCACCCGTGGCGGCTATGTGAAGCGGACGAAGACCGACGACTACCGCTCGCAGAAGCGCGGCGGCAAGGGCGTCCGGGGCACCAAGCTCAAGGAAGACGACATCGTCGACCACTTCTTCGTCTCGACGACCCACCACTGGCTGCTGTTCTTCACGAACAAGGGCCGGGTCTACCGCGCCAAGGCGTACGAACTCCCCGACGCGGGACGGGACGCGCGGGGTCAGCATGTGGCCAATCTCCTCGCCTTCCAGCCCGACGAGCAGATCGCGCAGATCCTGGCGATCCGCGACTACGAGGCCATGCCGTATCTGGTGCTCGCCACCAAGGCCGGCCTGGTGAAGAAGACGCCGCTCAAGGACTACGACTCGCCGCGGTCCGGCGGTGTCATCGCGATCAACCTGCGCGAGCAGGAGGACGGCACGGACGACGAGCTGATCGGCGCCGAGCTGGTGTCGGAGAACGACGATCTGCTGCTGATCAGCAAGAAGGCCCAGTCGATCCGCTTCACGGCGACCGACGAGGCGCTCCGGCCGATGGGCCGGGCCACCTCCGGTGTGAAGGGCATGAGCTTCCGCGAGGGCGACGAGCTGCTCTCCATGAACGTGGTCCGCGCCAACACCTTCGTCTTCACCGCCACGGACGGCGGCTACGCCAAGCGCACCGCGGTCGACGAGTACCGCGTCCAGGGCCGCGGCGGTCTGGGCATCAAGGCCGCCAAGATCGTCGAGGACCGGGGTTCGCTGGTCGGCGCGCTGGTCGTCGAGGACACGGATGAGATCCTCGCGGTGACGCTCGGGGGTGGCGTGATCCGGACGCGGGTCAACGAGGTGCGGGAAACGGGCCGTGACACCATGGGCGTCCAACTGATCAACCTGGGCAAGCGTGATGCCGTCGTCGGCATCGCATGGAATGCCGAGGCCGGCCGGGAAGCCGAAGAGGTCGACGGGGGCGGCGAGCCCGACGAGACCGCGGCGGACGGGGCCGTTCCCGCGGAGACCGAGGGCGAGCAGCCCACGGCGGAGTAACACGAGGAGTAGATCGTGAGTGGAGCCACGGGCGCTGCGGCGGGTGGAACGGGAGCCGAGAAGGACTCCTCGTCCGGACCCGCGACCGTGACGGAGGACAGCGCCCGTGGCTCCGCCGTTTCCGACACCGGCCCCCGGGACGAGGGCTCACACCAAGGGGAACCCGTGACCGAAGCCCGCCAGCCGCAGCCGAAGCCCCAGGCGAAGGCCGGGAGCGGCGCACAGCAGCCGTACCAGCCGCCTCAGGCGTATCCCACCGACGGCGGACAGAGTGACGGGCAGGCGGTGCGCCGGCCCCGTACGGGCGCCACCACGGCGCCGCGGACCCGCAAGGCCCGGCTGCGGGTGGCCCGCGCCGATCCGTGGTCGGTGATGAAGGTCAGCTTCCTGCTCTCCATCGCGCTGGGCATCTGCACCGTCGTGGCCGTCGCGGTGCTGTGGATGGTCATGAACGCGATGGGCGTCTTCTCCACGGTCGGCGCGACGGTCAGTGAGGCCACCGGCTCCAGTGAGGGCGGCGGCTTCGATCTCCAGTCGTTCCTGTCGCTGCCGCGGGCGCTGCTGTTCACCTCGATCATCGCGGTGATCGACGTGGTGCTGGCGACGGCCCTGGCCACGCTCGGTGCCTTCATCTACAACCTGTCGGCCGGGTTCGTCGGGGGCGTGGAGCTCACCCTCGCCGAGGACGAGTGAGTCCCTCGTGGGAGGGCGTTCGCCAGGCTCCGTGAACCGATTTTGGGAACGCCTCTGAAGTGCGCTAATCTTCTGGTGCAGCGAGCGCGCGGCTATAGCTCAGACGGTTAGAGCGCTTCCCTGATAAGGAAGAGGCCCCAGGTTCAAGTCCTGGTAGCCGCACTGCACAATCGGCCCGGCCGGGGAACTCCCCGGCCGGGCCGATTCGTTGTACGGAGGCGGAAGTTGGCTCGCGGTGCGTGCCTCGGAAGAGGTGTTGCCGACCGCGGGCTAGGTAACCGATCGGTATCGGTCGGTGTGTATCATCGGCCGACATAGGTCCCCTACGTCAACGAAAGACGAGGTCGCGCGGTGAAGAAGCTTCTCCTGGTCGCACTGGCCGCCATCGGCGGGCTCCTCGTGTACCGCCAGATCCAGGCGGATCGCGCCGAGCAGGATCTGTGGACGGAGGCGACCGACTCCGTGCCCGCAGGTTCGGGTGTCTGAGACCCCTCCACGCACAGCAGGTTCGTACGGACCCCGATTGCCCCCGGGCGGTCGGGGTTTCGTGCGTCCGAGGGGCGGGCGGGCGCTCTGCTGCCCGGGGTGGCGGCGGTGCCGGAGTGGCTGATTGTCGTGGGCCTACCGTGCCGGCGTTCTTCTTGTGTTTGCTATAGCACATCATTAGCTTGCAGTAGCAAATCTTCTGTCTGTGGTGTGACCAGCAGGGCGGAAGGGGGGCGGGGTATGGCGCGACGGCCGCACTGGGGGTGGTGGCGTTGCTCGGGGGGCTTCTGTCGACCTTGGCTTCCCCCATCACTTCAGGCCATCGCTGCCACACCGGGCAGGGCGCCGGTTTCCAGGTGGCGGGCACGGCCCGTGCGCAACTGGAGTGCATCGCCCAGGCCGGCAAGCGCTCGGACGTCGAACGGTGGCCGATGGAGCTGACGTTTCACGTGGAACATCCGCTGAAGAGGGGCGTCACGGCCGCGCGATCGGTCGGCTGGGGCCAGCAGCTGCGCTACGACGTGGAGTTCGCCAACGAGCCGATGGTCCGGGGCTTCGGCGCCCATACGTCCTTCGGCGGCATCAAGGTACGAATTGCGGTGCTGGGCAAGGAGATGGGCGGACCGCAGGCCAGGGCCACCGCGCTTCCGGCCGGTGCCTCCCGGAGCGATTCCGGTTCCTCTGCGGACGAAACGCGGGGTGGCGGTGGAGGATGGCCCACAACACGTGTGGCGGCGGCCGCGTGCCGACGGCGGGAATTCGGATCCGATGAGGGGTGGCTCGTGGTGACGGGGCGCACGACGTACAGGGGCATAGCCGTGCTGGCGGCGCTCGCCGCGGTGCCGATCCTGCCGGGGACGGTGGGTGTGGCCTCCGCCGACGAGGTTCCGCACTACCGCATGGCGGAGGGCGCCACGAAGATCGCGGGCAGCCCCAAGTCCACGGACGCACCGACGCTCAAGCCCGGTCTGCACACCGACGCCATCAAGCGCGGCGAGCAGAAGTGGTACGCCGTCAATCTGGACGCCAGGACCAATGCGTACTTCTCGGCCGTCGCGGCGCCCACGCCCGGCACCAAGGTCGCGGACTACGGCGACAAGCTGACCCTGAGCGTCCAGGACAGCAACGGCACGAGCTGTGGCTCGGAGGCGCGGCCGTCCTTCAACGGCGGCGGCATGGCGTACCCGATCGCCGACTACGTCACCCGCCGCATCGGCGCCGACCGTACGGAGTGCCAGAAGGCCGGCCCGTACTACCTCGTGATCACCCGCGAGGGATCAAAGCCCTCCGGCCCCGACAGCTGGCCGCTGGAGATCAACTACCTCAACGAGCCCCGGCTGGAGGGCAGTACCCCCGCCAAGCCCGGCCAGGGCACCTGGAGCACCGAAACACCGGCACCGCGTACGGACGCCACCAAGCGCAGCGCCAGAGGCGGCACCGGCTTCAATGACGCGGGCTCGGTCGCCCCGGGGGTCTGGAAGGACCGGATCAGGCCGGGCGAGACGCGCTTCTACCGCGTACCGGTGGACTGGGGACAGCGGCTCAACCTGAGCGCCGAGCTGCCGAACGCGACGTCGACCCGGTCCTCCGCCTTCCTCGCCAGGGTGCTCGGGCTGGCCGTCTACAACCCGGCGCGCGGTGCGGTCGGCGACCCCAGCTTCGTCTCGTACACCGGGAAGCCGGCCGCCGCCAAGGAGTTCACCGCGCCGGTCGACTACGGCAACCGCTTCGACTCCACCGGCTCGGTCAACGCGATGCGGTTCGCGGGCTGGTACTACCTCGCGGTGAGCCTGCACCCCGATGCCGCGCAGTACTTCCCCAAGGGCGCGGAGCTCACCCTCCGGGTGGATGTCCGGGGCACCGCCAAGACCGGGCCCGGCTACGCGGGGCCGGCCGGCGTCTTCTCCGTCACGCCCGAGGACCAGGAGACGGCGCAGAAGGGCCAGACCGCACAGCAGGCGGCGAAGAGCGGCGACTTGATGACGGTGGCCTACGCGGGGATCGGCACCGGTGTGGTGCTGCTGCTGGGACTGGGCGCGTGGACGCTGGTGGCCCGGCGGTCCGTGGCCGGTGCGGCGGGCCCGCCGACCGGACCGGCTACCGGGGGGGGGGGGGGGGGGGGGGGAGGGGGGGGGGGGGGGGGGGGGGGGGGGGGGGGAGAGAAAGAACAAAAAAAAAAAGGGGGGGCGGGGGAAGGGGGGGGGGGGGGGGT
>NZ_JBVHZH010000010.1:0-177129 GCF_055574515.1 Streptomyces sp. NPDC029466 | reverse complement strand
CCGGCTCGGTCCCGGACTGCTTTTGCGCTGCCCGCGCTGTGCTCTGCTGCGCCCCCCCCTCCCCCCCCCCCCCCCCCCCTCTTCCTCCTTCCCCCCCCCCCCCCCCCCCCCCCCCCCCCCCCCCCCCCGGCCCCGGTCAGCCCGTCCCTCGACGGCCGGCCGCGCGGGACCACGCGCCGGCCGGCACAAGGAGAATCCGTGCGCGACAGGAAGAGGCGCGGTCAGCGCCGCGCGTCGACGTCGCCCTGGAAGTACGCGCTGGCGACCTGGCTCGCCGGCGTGCTGGCGGCATTCGGTCTGGGTGCCGTCGCACCGGTGGGGTCCGCCCTGCGTACGTCGCTCGGCCTGTCGGACGGTGCGCTCGCATGGGCCACCTCAAGTCTCACGGCGGTGGGCGCCGCCCTCGGCATCCCGGCGGGATGGTGGGTCCGCCGCTTCGGTGCCCAACGGGCCCTCTCGTGGGGCCTCTTTGTCATGTCGGTGGCCACCGTCGGCAGCGCGGCCGCCGGGTCCTGGGGGCTGCTGCTGGGGGCACGTATCGCTGAAGGGGTCGGCTACCTGCTGGTGTTCGTGGCGGGTCCGGTCGTTCTCACCCGCCTCACTCAGGGCGGCGTCCGGTCAGCAGCGCTCGCGTTGTGGGGCACCTGCGTCCCGACGGGGCTCGCCCTCGCCGCGGTCACGGGCGGCACCCTGGAATCCGTGTGGCCATGGAACCAATGGCTGGCCCTCACCGCACTCGGTCCGCTGATCATGGCCGGAGTGCTCACGGCCGTCCTGCCCCGGCTCCCGAGGACGGCGGTCCGGTGTGCGCACCGCGAAGCCGGTGCCTGGAACGGGGCGTTGCGGCTCGGGGTGGCGTACGGCAGCCTCTCCCTGGTCGGCGTCGCCGTGGTGATGGTGCTGCCGGCGTTTCTCCTTGAGGAGCGGCAGGCTACGGCGGCGGTCACCGGGGCCGTGGTGGCGGTCGTCTGTCTGGGGAGCGCGGTCGGTGGGCTCGCCGCCAGTTGGCTGCTGCGGCGCGGCTCGGCCCTCTCCTCACTGGTGCCCCTGGGCGCGTTGATGCCGGTCGCCTGCCTCCCCGCCTTCTCGGCCGAATTCCCCCTCGCAGTCAGCGGCGGAGCGGCCACGCTTGTCCTTGTCGTCGACGGACTGCTGATCTCCGCGGTCTTCGCTGCCGTTCCCGCCTCGGTGCGCCGTGCCGAGGATGTCGATGTCGCCAATGGCATCCTCAACCAGCTCGGCAGTGTGGGGATTCTGCTGGGACCACCGGTCTTCGGGCTGGTCATCGCTGCCGCGGGGTGGGGCACCGTCGCTGCCCTGACCCTCGTCTTCGGCGGGTTGGGCGCGGTCCTGCTGCTGACGGCTGCGCGCACGTCCGCGACCGGTTCGGCAGCCGGCATGGCCCGGTCGCCCGACGCGCCGGGTGGCGGAGCGAGGCGGAAGGGGGCGGAACCCTTGACGAAGGCGGCGGACGTCAGCAAGCCCCACCGCACGCGACCCTGACCGAGCCACGGAAGTGTGGCCTGCCCGACTGCCGTACCAGCTGGTGGCAGTCCTTCACCCAGGAAGGGGCGCAGGGTGAGAATCGACTTCCCGCTGTTGCGGGACGACACCCGTCGCGAATACTGCCTGCACTGCCACGCCGAGGCGGTCACCTGGATCGTCGTGGACGGAAGGAAGCGCTGCACCTGTGCTGCGTGCGGGCGCGAGGCGGAGAGAGCCGTCGTCATCGATCCCCGTATCAACTGGTGGACCGATGCGGACGGCGAGTACTGGCACGAGAGCGCCGGGGTGTTCGTACGCGACCGTCGAGCGAGGTTTCTGTTCTTCCAGCGAACCGCCTTTCCTTACCGGCTGACCGTGCCTGCGGGCCACGTCGAGCGCGGGGAGGAACCACAGCGCGCGGCCGCGCGGGAGCTGTGGGAGGAAGTAGGAATCCGGGGCGCGCACGGGGACCTCCGGCTCGTGGCGGACGAGTACTTGCGGGGAGATGTGTGCAGAAGGGGCTCCGACGCGCATCGTTGGCATGCCTTTCTGCTGGAGGTCGATGAGCACCGGGAAGCAGGAGCCCAGGAGGAGCTGACCGTGAATGAGGAGGGTGAGGCGCCGGTCTGGCTCACCCTCGACCAAGCACGCTCCCGCCGGCCGACGTTCGCGGTGGAACGCCTCATCGAGCAGTATTCCGAGAGGCTGCTGGACGCGGTCCCGCCGGTCGATGACGAGCGGGAACAGGGCCCTTCGGACGGCGATCGGACCTGACGTTCTCGTCTCACGCCACTGCCGAGGGCGACCTGCGCCCGTCTCAGCCGGCGCAGTGGGCGATCCCGCCCGGCAGCTCTCCCCCGACCAGATATCTGTCGACGGCACGGTCGGTGCACGGGGAGGGCGGCTCCGAGGCGTACGCCGCATGCCCCTGGCCCTTGCGTACGAGGAGCGAGCTGTGGTCCAACTGCCGGTGCACCGCCCGGGCGTTCGCCAGGGGAGTGAGCTGATCGTCGGTGTACGACACCAGCAGCACCGGTGCCGCGCCGGTTGCCCTGACCGGCTCGGCCGCACCGGTGGGGGCGACCGGCCACGTCGCGCAGTCGAGCATCTGCCAGGCGTAGGAACGGCCGAAGAGCGGCGACTGCTTGGCGAAGGCGTCGGCGGTGGCGAGCATCTGCTTCGGGGTCCTCGGCGCGGACGGGGAGTCCAGGCACAGCACCGCCGACATGCTCATGGACTCGTTCTCCTCGGTCTGCTCCTCCTGCGGCGTCGGCTCCTCGTCACCGCCCTCGCCGGCTGCCTCGGCGTCCAGACGATCGAAGGCGGTCACGTCCCCGCGCAGGGCGGCCACCAGCGCCGTGGTCAATCGCTTCCAGCTCACTTCGCCTGACACGGCCATTCCCAGGTACATGGACAAGTCGGCGTCGGTGAATTCCTCGCCGCCGGCCCCGTGCAGCGGCTTCCGGTCCAGGTCCCTGGCGAACGTGGTGAGCCTCCGCAGAATCTCCCCGGTGGTGGCTCCCAGCCGGTCGTCCCCGCGCGCGACGAGGTCACGGGCGTAGCTGCGCACCGCGTCATCGGAGGTCTTGAGGTCGAGCCGGGCGACCTGCCGCAGGTCGGCGGCGGGATTGACGACACCGTCGAGCACCATCCGGCCCACCTTGCCGGGGAACAGCTTCATGTACTGCTGGCCGATGAAGGTGCCATAGGAGACACCCGTGTAATTCAGCTTGGCGTCGCCCAGGACCGTACGCAGCACCTCCAGGTCGCGCGCGACGCTGACGCTGTCCATGTGCGCGAGAACGTCGCCGCTCGCCTTCTGGCAGGCCCGGGCACGCCGGGACGCGTCGGCGAACGCCTTCTCGGCCTGCGATGCGGTACGCGGCGGATCCTCGGGCTCCTCCGCCACGCCGTCGGGGCACTTGATCTGCCCGGACCCGGCTATGCCTCGCGGATCGAAGCCGACCAGGTCGTAACGGGCCCGGGCCCGTTCCCCCGCCCGCCAGTTTCCGTTCGCCACGTCGGCCGCACCGCCGGCCCCGGGCCCCCCGGGGTTGAAGAACAGCGACCCCAGCCGACGGCTGTGATCCTTGGCCCGCACCCGCGACACCCGCAGTGTGACGGTCTTCCCGTCCGGGGCGGCGTAGTCGACCGGCACCTTCACCCAGCCGCACTGCGCGCCGGGCACGGCCTTGGGGGTGACATCCGTGCCACAGGCCGTCCACTGGACCTTCTGCTGCGTGAAGCGCGCGGGCAGTGCCGGAACGGACGTGTTCCCGCCCTCGGCATCGTCGGGCCGGGATGCGGCGGCGCCACCGGCACCGCAGACCGTCACCACCATCGTGGTGACGGCCAGCAGACCGGCGGACAAGGCCATGGATCGGCGGGGGATGGGCATCGGCGCTCTCGCTCTCTCGCTCGTCGCCCGCAAAGCATGCGCACAGGCGCCGCCGGGCCGCTGTAGGGCCCATCACAGTTGGGGAGGAATTACGCATTGTCGGCGGATGATTACATTTCACCCTCGGGCGGGGCGGGGCGGGGGCACGGGTGGGGAAGTTGTGGGTGCGAAGTGGCGGGTGGCGAAGTTGTGGGTGGCGAAGTCGCGCGAAGTCACGAGTGAACACGTGCGGCGAGGAGATGTAATCAGTGAGTTATCGCCGCATGGGACCGCCTACAAGCGGGCGGTGGATGCGCTGGTCCCCACCGCCACCCTCACCGAACTCGACGGCTACGGCGGGTCCCCCTTGTCGTCGCTCCTGGCCGGCACCGGTACGGGAACGTTGATCGGCCCGCCTCGGTCCACGCAGTCCTTGACCAGCGCTGCGCGGCCACGCCATGCGGGCCGCGTCGCCGGCCCCCACCAACTCCCGTTCCCCACAGCAGGCGTCATGACTTCCGCGCACGGAATCGACCCCTCGGTCCCACCCAGCGGAACCGGATGCGCCGAGTGTGATGCCGGTGGCGGCTGGTGGTTCCATCTGCGGCGCTGCGCACAGTGCGGCCACATCGGTTGTCGCGATTCCTCACCCGCCAAGCATGCGACGGCCCATGCCCGGGACACCGGGCACCCGGTGATCCGCAGCTTCGAACCGGGCGAGACCTGGTTCTACGACTACGACACCTCGGACGTGTATGCCTCGGGCCCGTCCCTGGCTCCCCTGGAGAGCCACCCGGCCGACCAGCCCACCCCCGCCCCGCGGGTCGCGTCCCGGCGGACTGGGCCAACCGTCTGGGACAGTCGGCTCTCCCCCGCCTCCGGCACGGCGCTGACCTCGCCGAGCGCTGCCCCCGACCGGCCCCGCCGTCGCGTTGGCGGCGGTCCGGAGCGGCACTTAGCGTGGGAGAGGACGGCGGTCGTACATGATCCGGGGGCCCGCGCGGCCGGACCGCCTTTGACTCGGAGGTCCGGGATGGACGCTGTCTCGTTCCTGCTCGTGGCCGTGATCCTCACGGCCCTCGCCTTCGACTTCACCAACGGATTCCACGACACCGCCAACTCGATGGCCACCTCCATCGCCACCGGGGCGCTGAGCCCCCGGGTCGCCGTCGCCGTCGCCGGGGTACTCAATCTGGCCGGAGCCTTCCTCTCCACGGAAGTGGCCAAGACGATCTCGGGCGGCATCGTCGAGGACAGTCAGGTCTCGCTGGTGATGATCTTCGCCGGGCTGATCGGGGCGATCCTGTGGAATCTGGTCACCTGGCTCCTCGGGCTGCCGTCCAGCTCGTCCCACGCCCTGTTCGGCGGGCTGATCGGCGCGGTGTGGGTGGGGGCCGGGGGGTCCGCGGTGCGCTTCGGCGCGATCATCGAGAAGATCGTGATCCCGGCGGTGGCCTCGCCGGTCGTGGCCTGTGTGGTGGCGCTGCTCGCCACCTACCTGGCCTATGTCATCACCCGGAGGACCTCGCGCCGCGCCGTCAGGAAAGGCTTCCGCGCGGGTCAGGTCGGGTCGGCGTCCCTGGTGGCACTGGCCCACGGCACCAACGACGCCCAGAAGACGATGGGCGTCATCACCCTCGCGCTCATCTCGACCGGGGTGCTCAGCCATGGCGCGGGGCCGCCCTGGTGGGTGGTGCTGAGCGCGGGCCTGGCGATCTCGCTGGGCACCTACGCGGGCGGCTGGCGGATCATCCGGACCATGGGCAAGCAGCTCACCGACATCCAGGCCCCCCAGGGCTTCGCCGCCGAGACCAGCGCCACCGCGGTGATCCTCGCCTCGTCACACATGGGGTTCGCGCTGTCGACCACCCAGGTGTGCACCGGCAGCATCCTCGGCGCGGGGCTGGGCCGCAAGCTGGCACATGTGCGCTGGGGAGTCGCCGGGCGGATCGCGGTGTCCTGGCTGCTGACGCTTCCGGCCGCGGCCGCCGTCGGAGGCGTGGCGGCATGGGTGGCCGATCAAGGCGACCTGGGCGTGGCCCTGGTGGCGTTCGTCGCCATCGCCGCCTCGGCGGCCTTCTACGTGCTCTCGCGCCGCCGCCCGGTGAACCCCGAGAACGTCAACGAGGTGCCGGCACCCGAACCGGCCGCCACCGTCAACCCGGCCGCCTGAGCCGGGCGGGCGGACCGGCCGGCGCGCGGAGCGGGACCGGCAGGACGGACCGGCAGGACGGACCGAGGGGGACCGGCAGGGCCCGCGTCCAGGAAGGGAGAACGGGATGGACATCAACTGGGGCACACTCGCCGGGGTCTTCGCCGTGAGCCTCGGAATCACCGCCGTGGTGGTCGTGATGTTCTCCCTCGGCCTGGCCGCATGGGCCCGCGCCGGCCACGGGGAGCCCGCCTCCCACACATCCAAAGCCCAGCACCAGAAGGCGGCCACGGCCACAGCCGTTCTCTGCTTCGCCTCCTGCCTCGCGGTCGCGGCCTACGGGATCGCCTTGATCGTGACCGGTTGAGGCCGGCTGGGGCACGGCACTCGTCGGGGCGGGCGAGCCCCGCGGCGGGTGTTCGACCGACCACCGCGATTCAGCAGATCGCCGGGGCGCCGTACGTCGGCAAGCCGTCTGAGGGGCTGGGCTGGCTGTGGCCGTGTCGCGCTCAGTCGCTCAGTTCGTGGTGGCTCCAGGGTGCCGGTCGGTCCGGGGTGCGAGCGGCGCGGCGCGGCGGGGTGGGAATCGTCGAGCGGGGGTGAGAGCGAGGGCGAGGGCGGTCCAGGCCATGGGACCGGAGGGGAGACGCTTCTCCTGTCACTGGAGCCGCCGCGCGAGCCCTGGTCGGCGGGACTGACGCTACGCCCCAGTCGGGAGGCGGCGTCGACGTACAGGAACGTCATCGTGGTGTCCTGCCGCAGGTCCAGGCAGTCATGGCCCCCGACACCGCGCATGTGCAGATCGGCACCGGTGGCCACGGCCCCGCCGCGAAGGAGGCGCGGGCTCGCCAGAAAGCTGAGTCCCATTAGGGGGCTACCCCTACTGTGCTCGGGCCCGCTGCCGGGACCGTGTTCGGTCCCGCTGCCCGGATGGTCTGGTGGATCTTGAACGCGCAGGCTGAACACCTCCAGTTCTCCAGCAGAAGGAACTCTCCGTGCCCAGTGTGAAGTCGGTGCGTCGCTGCGCGGCGCGCACCACTGCCGCCGGCGCTCTCGCCCTCGCGGCGTGCGCCACCCTGATGACCGGCAGCGCGGCAGCGATCGTCAACGGGACCGAGTCCACCGAGCGCTACCCGTACATGGCGACGATCCCGGAGTCGGCCCCGGACCAGGGGCTGTACGACGGTACGTGCGGGGCGTCGCTGATCGATCCGCAGTGGGTGCTGACGGCGGCCCACTGCGTACAGGGCGACGGCCTCGAGCTGGCCGGCATCGTCCGTATCGGCAGCGGACACCGGAAGTCCGGCGGCACCGTCCGGGCCATCGAGCGGACCGTCGTCCACCCCGGCTATGTGAACGGCAACGGGAAAACCGCGAACAAGGATGACATCGCACTGGTCCGCCTCGACCGCCCGGTCGCCCAGAAGCCCGTCCGCATCGCGGAGCGGGCCGGGCGACCGGGCACCCCGACCCTGATCCTGGGCTTCGGCACCACCGTCGACACCGAGCTGAGGTTCGCGGAGCGGTTGCAGGAGCTCAACACGCGCAGGGGCGCCGACGCCGAGTGCGCCCCCAACTACGCGGACCGGGCCCGTTTGTGCACGACCAGCCGCGTGCCCAAGGCCATGGCATGCTTCGGAGACTCCGGCGGACCCCAGCTCCAGAAGGACCGGCACGGGCGCTGGGAACTGATCGGAGCCACATCGGGCCCCGGAACCCCAGGCGTCGCATGCTCCGCCGGACCGGGCCTCTACAGCAACGTGCCCGCCTACGCGGACTGGATCCACAAGATCATCAAGCACAACACCTGATCAGGAACCCGCCGGCGTCCGCGTCCTGCTGACCCGACGCGCACACTTCGGCGCTGGCGCATTCCGGGCCGCCGCCGGGCACCGCCCGCCTGCCGCGACAACCGGGACGCGGCGGTGCTTGGGCGAGCTACAGTTTGGCCCGCCCGGCAGAGGCTCGACATGCGATGGTCTGGCGCCCCACGGAGCAGCCTGCCCAGCGTGCCAGGCCGTACGCGCCTACAGACACCCTGCGTACGCGTGGAGTGCGTGGGTGGTGGGGTTGTGAAGCCGCGGCTGAGCGGTAAGACCAGCAACCCCCTTGTCAGCAGCCCTGCTTGGCTCACTGAGGGCGTCGCTCCAGCAGCACGCCCACGTCCGAGCTAAGGCGCTTCCACGTCGAGCACGTCTGCCAGCCCGGTGATCCGGAGGCTGCGGTGGCCGACAGACCTGCTGCCTGCCCGCCATGGTCCACGTGTGGTCACAGGCAGGAGGTGTCGTCATGCCGATTGCGCTGTCGATGGACCGCTCACTGACCAACACCATCGACTGAACGGCAGTCGACTGGTCTGCCGGCACTATCGGCTGCCCGGCCCTTCGTAGGTAAACCATCGGGAGCCCGCTGGCGGCAGGCGCGGGCCGGTTCGCTGCCGGGCAGGGCCCGCGGGAGCGGTGATCGACCTGCATGCCTGCCAGACCTCCCTCACCCGGTTTGTAAATGCGGCCGGTCCCGGCGCGGACCCCACCCCCGGCCCCCGCCCGCCCACCGACCAGCCGGCGCCCCCCTGGCCAACGACCACACGACGTGGATCAGCGACCTCCTGACCTTCCAAGACGCACAACAGCCGGCATTCGTACGTCGAATGCGCCGACGTGGAGCCGGACGTCCCTGAGGGAGCAGGTCCCCCGTCATCACCTTGCGCCTCACCCATGAAGCTCATCAGTCGTCCGGCGTGAAAGGCAGCAGACTGGTTGTGCGGGGAGCGAGGCCGGGCGCTACCCGGTGGCGACCACTCCGGGTTCCTGCGCCCCCGTGCGCCGGGTGAGACGGCCGCCAAGTCTGCACAGGTCCAAAGGTTTTTTCTGAGCGGAGCCGGAACGCAGGCCCGGTGGTTGGCGATTCAGTGGTACGCATCTATCGAGCCATTTCGATCACGAGTCGCACGCTAATTCATACAAACCTATTTGTGGTTCTTCTGTTGCGAGGGGCTGCGGGGCTGCAACTAGCTTCGGTGGCGCGCCGCAGCTCCTGTTCCGGGTTTCCGATGAATCCGGGCACAGCTGTTCATGAGCCGGACGGCCGGCTCGTGGCCGGGCTGGGGAGGGGTGGCGTAATCCGCATCGAAGGAGACAGCGATGAAGAAGGCTTACGAAGCGCCGACGCTCGTCCGACTGGGTTCGTTCCGGAAGAAGACCGGGCTCCTGAACAGCTCCGGGAACGACCGGCTGGTCCTGAGCAAGAACTGAGGGTCGACGGCTCGCTGATCCGAAGCCATGACTGAAACGCACCCAGGTGCGGGCAGGGGCCCCGGCGACGCGCACTTCGCGGTCTTTCCCGACCGTGCGGACGCGGCCGCCGTGGCCCACTGCTTCGCCCGCCCGCAAACCCGCACCCTGACGTACGCCTCCGGCCGTCCCTGGCTGGTGGGCCACTGGCACGACGAGGACCTCGTGACCGCTCGCGCCGGCACGGACGCCCTCGCCCTCTTCGGCTGCTGTCCGGTCGACTCCGCCGAACTGGAGCGCCGGATCGGCCGGTTGAGGGATCTCTCCGAACTCGATGCCTGGGCGCGCAGCCTGCCCGGCAGCTTCCATCTTGTGGCCGCACATGACGGGCAGCTCCGGGTGCAGGGCACCGCGTCCGGCCTGCGGCTGGTGTTCCATGCGCTCGTCGACGGCGTGCGGGTGGCGGCCACCAGCGCCGATGTGCTCGCCGACGCGCTCGGAGCCGAACCGGACGAGGAACAAGTCGCGGTCAGGCTGCTGTGGCCGGTTCCCCACCCGTTGCTCGAAGCACCGTTGTGGCGGGAGGTCACCGCCGTGCCCCCGCAGGACGCGCTGATCGTCGCGGCGGACGGGCGGTCCGTACGGCACTCGCGCTGGTGGACGCCGCCGGAGCCGACCCGGTCGCTCGCCGACGGCGCCCCCCTCGTCCGGGACGCACTCACCGAAGCCGTCGATGCCCGTACGCGGCAGGGCGGTGTGGTCAGTTGCGATCTGTCCGGCGGGCTGGACTCCACCTCCATCACCTTCCTGGCCGCTCGGTCGCCCGCCAAGGTGGTGGCCAGTACCTGGCCGGGGCGCGATCCCGCGGACACCGACCTGTACTGGGCCTCGCAGGCCGCCGAGCGCCTGCCGCAGATCGAGCATGTGGTGTGGAACGCCGACGATTCACCCCTCGTCTACGACGACCTCCTCGGCATCGACGACCTGCTGGACGAGCCGACCATCGGCGTCATGGACCGCTCACGGGTGCTGCACCACCTGCCGGGCCTGGCCCAACGGGGCAGCCGGCTGCATCTGACCGGTATCGGCGGTGACCATGTGGCGTGGTGCTCCGAGGCGTATTACCACCGCCTGCTGCGCAGGCGCCCGTTGTTCGCCGTGCGGCAGCTTCGTGGGTTCCGGGCGCTGTGGCAGTGGCCGCTCGGCGGTATGGCCCGGGCGCTGGCCGACTCCCGGCCGTACGGGACATGGCTGGCGGACGCCGGTCGCGACCTGCGCGGTCCGCGGCCCGCGTCCGTCAGCAGCGGTCTGGGCTGGGGCATGGCACCGCGGCTGTTCGACTGGGTCACTCCCGAGGCCGAACGGCTGGCCGGGCGGGCGCTTCGGGCGGCGGCCGCGACCGCCGTACCGCTGCATCCGGACCGGGGCCTGCACACCGACCTGGAGCAGATCCGCTCCTGTACGCGCATCATCCGGCAGTGGGACCGGATGGCGGCCAGGGCCGGGGTGCCGATGGCGTCGCCGTTCTTCGACGACCGGGTGATCGAGGCATGCCTGGCGGTCCGCCCGAGCGAGCGCGTGACGCCCTGGCGGTACAAGCCTCTTCTCACCACGGCCATGCGCGGCATCGTGCCGGAGTCCTGTCTGGGGCGTACCAACAAGGCCGCGGCGTCCATGGACGCGTCCAACGGGCTGCGCGAGCACCGCGGTGACCTGCTGGCGCTCTGGGAGGACTCACGGCTGGAACGGTTCGGCCTGGTGGACGGCGAGGCTCTGCGCCGGCTGGCCCAGCGGCCCGCCACCCCCGGGCTGCGCGACGCGATCCTCTACTCGACCATCGCCGGCGAAGTGTGGCTGCGCAGCCTCTCCCGCCCCGCGCAGGACAGGGCCCGCACGGCCCCCTAGGCACTTCCCCCTAGGCGCCTCGCTGCCGACCCCTATCCGCGCCCCATCCACCCCCTATACGCCCCGATACGAAAGGTACGCATATGGCATTGCGGTTCGGTGACAAGATCTCCACGGCCGCGACCGACTACGGCACGGTCCTGCTGGACGAACGCAGCGGACAGTACTGGGAGTTGAACCCCACCGCCGGCCTGATCGTCACCACCCTGCTGGCGGGCGGCGACGAAACAGCGGCGGCCGACGCGCTCCTCGCCGAGTTCGCCATCGACCGCACGCGCGCCGAGCAGGACGTCGCGGCCCTGGTCGAGGAGCTGCGCGCGTCGGGGCTGGCCGCATGACGACACCGAGTGCACTGGAGCGGCCCACCGGAGTCCCCCTCGCCCGGCGGCTGGCCGCCCGACTCGTCCTCCTCCCCGCCCTCGCACTGTCCTTCCTGCCCCCGCACCGCATCCGTGCCGTACTCGGCCTCGTACGCCGAGGAGCCGCACCCGCCTCCACCGGCCAGGCCAAGGCTGCCCGGGACGCGATGTGCGCGGTCAGCCTGCGCTGCGCCGGGCCGCGCGGCTGCCTGCCCCGCTCCCTGGGGGCCGCGCTGCTGTGCCGGCTGCGCGGCAGCTGGCCGACCTGGTGCACCGGGGTGCGGGTCGTGCCTCCCTTCACGGCGCACGCCTGGATCGAGGTCGATGCCCGCCCGGTGGACGAAGGGGTGCCGGACGACTACTTCACCCGGCTCATCGCCGTGGCACCGGTCAGCCGGCCCACCCGATGACCGCGTCCACCACGGAGACACCGGACCGTTCGACATGGGGTGCGGTCGCCACCATGTACCGGCTCACCACCGGGCACCGGGCCTCCGTCGTCGTCGCCACCGTGCTCACCCTGATCGGCTCCGCCCTCGGCCTGGCCCAGCCGCTCCTCGCCAGGAACATCGTCGACGCCAGCGGACACGGACGGACCTTCTGGCCGCTGCTCGCGCTCCTGGCCACGCTGTTCGTCACCGAGGCGGCGACCGGCGCGGTGGGACGCTTCGTCCTGGAACGCATGGGTGAAGGCGTCGTACGGGGACTGCGCCACGGCCTCATCGCGCGCCTGCTGCGGCTGGAAATGGACCAGTACCACCGGCACCGCACCGGCGACCTGATCTCCCGCGTGACCACGGACACCACCCTGCTCAGGGACGTCGTGTCCCAGGCACTGGTCGACCTGGTGACCGGCGCCCTCGCCGCTGCCGGGGCGGTCGTCCTGATGGCGTGGATCGACCCGCTGCTGCTGCTTCTGGTCGCCCTGACCGTGGCCACCGCCGCCGCGGTCGTGGCCTCACTGCTCAAAGGCATCCGGGCCGCCTCCGCACACATGCAGGGCTCCGTCGGCGCCCTCGCTGCCGAACTGGAACGCGCGCTCGGCGCCTTGCCGATGGTCCGGGTGCACCGCGCCGAGGACCGCGAGGCGACGCGTATCGGCAAGCGGGTCGACGCGGCGTACGACGCCGGCGTACGGACCGCGAAACTCGCCTCGGTAATGAGCCCCGCCGTCGAACTCGCCGTCCAGGGCTCCTTCCTGCTCGTCCTGGTCATCGGCGGGCTGCGGGTCAACGGACACGCCAACTCCCTCGGCGATCTGGTCGCATTTCTGCTGTACGCCTCCTACCTGGTGCTGCCGTTGTCGTCGGTGTTCCGGGCGGTCGGGCTGATGCAGCGCGGCATGGGCGCCTACCAGCGGATCGCCCAGGCGCTGGCGCTGCCGGCGGAGCCGGAGGAGGTCGTGGGGCATGCGGAGGCGGTTGAGTCCGCGGAGACCGTTGAGCCCGCGGAGGCCGTGAAGCCCGCGGAGGCCGTGGGGCACGCGGAGGCCGTGGAGCCCGTGGAGCCCGCAAAGGCGGTTGATCCCGTGGAATCCGTGAGGCCCGGGGAGCGGACCGGGCCAGGCGTGTGCGTCGTCCGTGTGGCGCCCCGGCGGGTGGAGCGGACGGTGAGGGGCGAGGCACCGGCCCTGGCCCTACGCGACGTCCGTTTCGGATACGTCCCGGACCGGCCGGTGCTGAACGGTGTCTCGTTCACCGTCCCCCACCGCGGGCAGGTCGCCCTCGTCGGACGGTCGGGCGCGGGCAAGAGCACGATCTTCGCGCTGGTGGCGCGCTTCCACGAACCGGACTCCGGAACGCTGCTGTTCGACGGTCGTCCCGCAGCCGAGCTGAGCCGCGCCGCATGCCGGGCACGCCTCGCCGTCGTCGACCAGAACACCCATGTCGTCCACGGCTCGCTCCGGGACAACATCACCTACGCGGCACCCGGCGCCAGTGACGCCGAGGTCCGGCGGGTCGTCGAACTCGCCCGGCTCGACGGGGTGGTCCGACGGCTGCCCGGCGGTCTGTCCGGCGTACTCGGTGAACGCGGCAACACCCTGTCGGCCGGCGAACGGCAACGGGTCGCCCTGGCCCGCGCCCTCCTCGCCCGGCCCGCACTCCTCCTCCTCGACGAACCGACCTCCCACCTCGACGCCATCAACGAGACCGCCCTCACCACGCTCATGAAGGAAGCCGCCCAGGAATGCGCCCTTCTGGTGATCGCGCACCGCCTCTCCACCGTCCGGCACGCCGACCGCATCATCGTGCTGGAAGAAGGCCGCACCGTCGCCTCCGGCGCCCACGAGGAACTGCTGACCACCAGCCCCTCTTACCGCGCGCTCGCAGCCGGCCAAATGCTCCGGCCGGCCCACAGCACGTCCGGGGCGGATGATGCGGCGACGGCCGCGCACGGACGGCCCCGAACGCCGTAGCCGACGGCCTCAGCTCACGAGATGCGGGGAGCTCAGGCGCCCTTGTTCGCCTTCTCCAGGATCACCACGCACTCCACATGATGCGTCATCGGAAACAGATCAAACGCCCGCATCCGGCGCGGCGCATAGCCCGCCTCTGCGAAGTACTTGAGGTCGCGGGCCAGGGCTGCCGGGTCGCAGGCCACGTAGGCGATGCGGCGGGGGGTGAGGGAGGCGAGGTGGGTGACGGTGTTTTTGCCGGCGCCGGCGCGGGGTGGGTCGAGGACGATGAGGTCGACGTCGGTGATGCCGGTGCGGGGCAGGATCTGGTCGACCTTGCCGTGTTCGATGCGGACGCGGTCGAGGTCCTGGAGGTTGTGGCGGGCGTCCTCGACGGCGCGCTTGCCGGATTCGATGCCGAGGACCGCGCCCTTGTCGCCGACGCGTTCGGCGAGGGCACCGGCGAAGAGGCCGACGCCGCAGTACAGGTCGAGGGCCATATCGCCCTTCTTGGGCATCAGGCCCCGCATGACGGCCTCGACCAGGAGGTCGGCGGCCTTCGGGTGGACCTGCCAGAAGCCGCCGTTGCCGACCCGCCAGGTGCGGTCGGCGGCGCGTTCGCGGACGAAGGGGCGGCCGTGGACGCGGTGCACGCCGCCGTCCTTCTCGCCCACCCGCATGACCGAGACCGGCTTGTCGAGTTCGACGATGGGGAGGCGGCCGCCGGGGCGGGGGGTGAGGATGACCTGGCGGTCATGGGAGCCGGTGGCGGCGATCGCCTCGACGGTGGCGATCTGCGGCCACTCGCGCTTCTCGATGCCGAGTTCGGAGACTCCCGGGGCGGCGATCATGCAGTGGGTGACCGGCTCGATGTCGTGGGAGCGGTGCTTGCGGAGCCCGGCGTGGCCGTCGGCGTCGACGGCGTACTGGACACGGGTGCGCCAGGCGGGGACCTCGCCCTTGGCGACCTTGTCGCCCGGGGCGGGCTCGACGGTGCCGTCCCAGCCGGCGTCCTCGGGGGAGAGTCCGGCCAGGCGCTGGAGCTGTTCGGCGATCACCGCGGACTTCAGGCGGCGCTGGGCGCCGGGGGCGGCGTGCTGCCAGTCGCAGCCGCCGCAGCGGCCGGGGCCGGAGAAGGGGCAGGGGGCCTCGACCCGGTCCTTGGAGGGCTCCAGGATCGAGACGGCGTCGGTGCGCAGGAAGCGGGCGCCCTCCTCGCCGTCGGTGACGCGGGCGATGACGCGCTCGCCGGGCAGCGCGTGCCGTACGAAGAGGACCTGGCCCTCGTCGGTGCGGGCGATGCAGTGACCGCCGTGGGCGACCGGGCCGACCTCGACCTCGTACTCCTCGCCGACCAGCGACTTCTTGGGTTCTGCCTGCATGGCGGGAGGGCTCCTGAGGTGGGTGTGAGCGGGGACGGGGGCCGGCCTCCGGAGGGAGGCCAGCCGTCAAGTCTACGTCCCGTGGGCCGTGCCCCGGCCCGTGCGCGGACGGCCGCCACCGGGGCACGGCGGAAAGCCCGCGCTACTTCTTGGTGGCCGCCTTCTCCTTCTTCGGCTGGGCGACCGGGCCGCGGCGGACCGCACCCGGAGCGTTCCACTCCGCGCGCTTGCGGGCGCGCAGCTTGGCGGCCTCCGAGGAGTCCAGCTGCCAGGGCACCGAGGTGACCATGACGCCGGGGGTGAAGAGCAGGCGTCCCTTGAGGCGCAGGGCGGACTGGTTGTGGAGCAGGTGCTCGTACCAGTGGCCGACGACGTATTCGGGGATGTAGACGGAGACGGCGTCGCGCGGGCTCTGGCGGCGCAGCGACTTGACGTAGTCGATGATCGGCCGGGTGATCTCGCGGTACGGGGAGGCCAGGACCTTCAGCGGCACCTCGATGCCGCGGCGTTCCCACTCCTCCCGCAGGGCCCTGGTGTCGGCCTGGTCCACGTCCACGCTGACCGCTTCGAGGCTGTCGGAGCGCATCAGCTTGGCGTAGTTCAGGGCGCGCAGGGTGGGCTTGTGCACCTTGGAGACCAGGACGAGGGAGTGCACCCGGGAGGGGCGGACTACATCGTCGTCGGGGGTGTCCTCGGCGGCGATCTCGTCGGCGACCCGGTCGTAGTGGCGGCGGATCGCGGACATCGTCACGAAGAAGATGACCATGCCGAGCAGCGCGACCCAGGCGCCGTGGGTGAACTTGGTCAGGAGGACGACCACCAGCACCAGGCCGGTGAAGAAGCCGCCGAAGGCGTTGATGGCGCGCGAGCGGTGCATACGGCGGCGCTTGGCCGGGTCCTTCTCGGTGACCAGATGGCGGTTCCAGTGCCGGACCATGCCGATCTGGCTGAGCGTGAAGGAGACGAAGACGCCGACGATGTAGAGCTGGATGAGCCGGGTGGAGTCCGCGCCGTAGAGGTAGACGAGGATCGCGGCGGCGCCGGCCAGCAGGACGATGCCGTTGGAGAACGCCAGCCGGTCACCGCGGGTGTGCAGCTGGCGCGGCAGATAGCGGTCCTGGGCGAGGATCGAGCCGAGCAGCGGGAAGCCGTTGTAGGCGGTGTTGGCGGCCAGGAACAGGACCAGGGCGGTGGCCGCGGCGAGCACGACGAACAGGAGGCTGCCCTTGCCGAAGACCGCCTCGGCCACCTGCGAGATGACCGGGTTCTGGGTGTAGCCGGAACCGAGCGGCTTGCCGTTGAGGAGCAGGTCGGTGGCCGGGTTCTCGGCCATCCTGACGTCGGTGGCCATGGCCAGGCCGATGATGCCGCAGAACATGGTGACGGCCAGGCCGCCCATCAGGGCCAGGGTGGTCGCGGCGTTCTTGGACTTCGGCTTGCGGAAGGCCGGCACACCGTTGGAGATCGCCTCGACGCCGGTGAGCGCGGCACAGCCGGAGGAGAAGGCACGCAGCATCAGGAAGATCAGGGCGAAGCCGGCCAGGCCGCCCTGTTCGGCGTGGATGCTGTAGTCAGCGGTGGGGGCCTTCATGGTGTCGCCCATGACGACGCCGCGGATCACACCCCAGGCGATCATGATGAAGACGCCGGCCACGAAGACGTAGGTCGGGATCGCGAAGAGCTTGCCCGACTCCTTGACGCCGCGCAGGTTCATCAGCGTCAGCAGCACGATGATGGCGATCGCGCACAGGGTCTTGTGCTCGACCACGAACGGGATCGCGGAGCCCAGGTTCTCCACTCCGGAGGAGATGGAGACCGCGACGGTCAGCACATAGTCGACGAGCAGCGCGCTGGCGACGGTGAGACCGGCCTTGGGGCCGAGGTTGGTGTTGGCGACCTCGTAGTCGCCGCCACCGCTCGGGTAGGCGTGCACGTTCTGCCGGTATGACGCGACGACGGTGAACATCAGCACCACGACCGCGACCGCGATCCAGGGGCTGAAGCTGTACGCAGACACACCCGCGACGGACAGGACGAGCAGCACCTCGCCCGGCGCGTAGGCCACGGAGGACAGCGGGTCGGAGGCGAAGACGGGGAGTGCGATGCGCTTGGGAAGCAGGGTTTCCCCGAGCTTGTCGCTGCGCAGTGCGCGCCCGATCAAGATCCGTTTGGGCACGTCGGTCAGTTTGGACACGCAGAGGATGCTAAGCCTTCGTCAAGGTCCGCGCCCACCCGCTCCCCGCACGCTCTGCGCCTCGGAGGAGCACAGCGGGGCGGCCGAGGCGCATCCGGCCTGCTGAGGGGGCGCATCAGGGCCCCGCCTCCACAGGATCCGCACGTCCTGTGCACGTCACGGCCCCGTTCAGGACACCTTCGTGGCATTCGTCACGGGACGGCATCGCGGTCACGGGGCGCGATGGTGGGGTCACGGTGGGGAGGCGGGACGGAGCGGGGCGGGCCGGAGGCGGGGCAGGGCGGGCCGCACAGGCGGGGCAGCGGGGCGGTCGGCGGTCGGCGGTCGGCGGTCGGCGGTCGGCGCCATGGCCCCGGTCGGCGCCACGGTCCCGTACGGCGGGGCCCGGCACCGTAGCCGTACTACGGTGCCCGGTCGCCCGCCCTACGGTGCGCGGTCGCCCGCCCCCTCGCGGTCACCCCTGGCGGCCCCTGCTCTGCGGGCCGCCGCCGGCTGCCGGTTGCGGGCGTGCAGTTCGCCCAGCCCCTGCCGGGTGGCGACCAGCAGCACCCGGTCCTGCGGCCGCAGGACATAGTCGTCGCCGAGCTCCTGCACCAGCTGCGCCGGCGTGCGCTCCTCGGCCGGCGGGGGCGTGGCGGCGGCGGCCGCGGCGTCCGGCTCCGGTTCGTCGGGGGCGGAGGTGTCGACCGCCAGCACCCGCAGCCGCCCCGTCCGCAGCACCTCGGCGACCGTACGGCCCTCCAGCGCGGCATGGCCCCGTACCTCGAACCGGGCGATCAGCAGCACCCGGCGCTCGACCGGAATGGCCCCGAGGATCTGGCGCCCCATCATCGCGCCGGCGAAGGCGGGCGCGGCCAGGTAGGTGACGCTCCGGCTGCGGGTCAGCGCCCCTGGATGCGCGGCGCGCAGGGTGCGGTAGACGGCGGTGGCGAACCGGTCGTCGAACAGCCGCAGCGTCACCCGCAGCCGGGGGCTGACCGAGCGGGCATAGAGGCAGGCCTCCAGATTCGTGGTGTCCTCGCTGGTCAGGGCGAGCAGGGTGGCCGCCCGCTCGATCATCGCGGCTTCCAGGACGCCTTCCTGGGTGACGTCCCCCAGGACGGTCGGTACCCGCAGCCGGCGAGCCAGGGCGATGCCCCTGGCCTCCGGGTCGCCCTCGATGCACACCACGGGGGTGCCCATCTCGTGCAGCCGCGCCAGTACCCGGGTGCCGACCTTGCCGAGGCCCAGCAGCACCACATGGCCCGACAGCCCGCGCGGCGGACGGCGCAGCGCCGAGGCGCTGCGGAAGGTGCCGAGCCCCTCGAACGCCGCCGCGACCAGCACCGGCAGCAGCAACAGCCCGGTCAGCCCGGACAGCAGCTGGATCACCTTGCGGGGTGCCGGCTCGTTGACGGCCGGGTCGTTGATCGCGAACAGGTCCAGCAGCGAGAGGTAGACCGCGTGCACCGGGTCCTCGCCCATGGTCAGCGAGGACGCGACGGCCAGCGCCAGCACCGCGCCGATGACCCCCGCCAGGGACCAGCGCAGCCGCCGGGAGAACAGGGACGCGAGCGGCGCGCCCCGGCCACGCAGCCATCGGCGCCGTATGGGCCGGCCCGTATAGGAGACGGTCTCCAGGACAACGGTGCCGCAGCCGGTGGCGGCCGCGGTCGCGGCATCGTCCGGCAGGAGGACGGGCCCCTCGTCGCCGGCCGCCGAACCGGTCGCGTCCGCCGGGTCGTTGGCGGACGCGGACAGCAGGGCCAGGGTGCACAGTCCGGGCTCGCCGGGTCGGCCGGGTGGCACCGGCGTACGCTCCACGGCCCGCAGCAGCAGCCCGTCCGCCTCGATGACCCTGCTGGTACCGGCGACCGCGGCGCCCGCCAGCGCGGGGGCCACGGTGTCGGCGTCGGACAGCACGGTCGTGGTCGCGCCCTCGCCCACCGCGTCCCCGGTGTCCTCGGCGACCGGCGCGGCGACCGCCGCTGCCTGGTCGAGCAACTCCTCCAGATGCTGGCCGAGTTTGCGGTTGTAGAGCCGGATGACCAGCCGCAGGCGGGGATTGAGCCGGCGGGCGCGCAGCGCGGCATGGATGTTGAGCTCATCGTCGTCGTAGACCAGGGCCAGCGCGCCCGCCCCGGCGATACCGGCGTCGGTCAGCGCCGCGTCGTCCGGCTGCGCCGCCTCCAGGATCCGTAACGGCGTCTCCTCCGGTGGCTCCGCCCCGTCCCCGGCCGCCTCGGACGACAGCGGCGAGGGACGCACCATCGCCGCCGACACCCGGCCCAGCAGCGCGCCGGCCCGGCCCAGCGCACCCGCCGGTGGCGGAATACGGGGGCGGTGCGGTTCCCGGGCGGAGGGGACGACGAGCGTCACCCGTTCGCCGTAGACGTCCCGGAGCTCGGCAGCCAGTCGATGAGCCAGCGCATCGTCGCCGCAGACCACCATGTGCGAGGTGTAGGAGCCCTGTTGGGGCTGGAGAGGCAGGTTGGGCACACCTCGTAGCGTGCCTTACGGGCCCGGCGCGACGCAGCCCGGCACGGGAGGCGCGGCACCGGCGGTGCGGATCCGCTGGAGACCGCGGCCCACCGCGCCCCCTACCGGAAGCGCCATTACGGCTACGGTTGTACCGGACCACGGTGCGCCCGGCGCTCCCGCTGCCGCACCCGGTCTGTCGCGAGCCGTGGCTTCGTGTCGCCGGTACTGGGAGAAGAAAGTAGTGAGCAGGGTGTTTGTGCAGGTCAGCGCGCTAGTACAGGGCACGGGGTAATCAGCATGCACATCGTCATCATGGGGTGCGGGCGGGTGGGCTCCGCGCTCGCGCAGACCCTGGAGAGCCAGGGTCACACCATCGCGGTGGTCGACCAGGACCCGACCGCGTTCCGCCGCCTGGGCTCGTCCTTCGGCGGCCGCCGGGTGACCGGCGTCGGCTTCGACCAGGACACCCTGCGGGAGGCCGGCATCGAGGAGGCGGGCGCCTTCGCGGCCGTCTCCAGCGGTGACAACTCGAACATCATCGCCGCCCGGGTGGCCCGGGAGATGTTCGGTGTCGAGAATGTCGCGGCCCGTATTTACGACCCGCGCCGCGCCGAGGTCTACCAGCGGCTGGGCATCCCCACCGTCGCGACCGTCCGCTGGACGGCCGACCAGATGCTGCGCCGGCTGCTGCCGTCGGGCGCCGAGCCGCTGTGGCGCGACCCGAGCGGCGGCGTCCAGCTCGCCGAGGTGCACACCGCGGCCTCCTGGGTGGGGCACAAGATCAGCACCCTCCAGGAGGAGACCGGCGTCCGCGTCGCTTTCCTCACCCGACTGGGCGAGGCGATGCTGCCGACCTCGCAGACGGTGCTGCAGGAAGGCGATCTGGTGCACGTGATGATGCGCACCGACGAGGTCGAGAAGGTCGAAGCGGCATTCGCCACGGGTCCTGAGGGGGCGCACGCATGAGAGTCGCCATTGCGGGCGCGGGCGCGGTGGGTCGTTCCATCGCGGGCGAGCTCCTGGAAAACGGGCACGAGATCCTGCTCATCGACAAGGCGCCGACCGCCATCTCGGTCGAGCGGGTGCCGCTGGCGGAGTGGCTGCTGGCCGACGCCTGCGAGATCACCTCGCTCGACGAGGCGGCGCTCCAGCGCTGCAATGTCGTGATCGCGGCGACCGGCGACGACAAGGTCAATCTGGTCGTCTCGCTGCTCGCCAAGACCGAGTACGGCGTGCCGCGGGTGGTCGCGCGGGTCAACAACCCGAAGAACGAGTGGCTGTTCAACGAGTCCTGGGGCGTCGATGTCGCGGTCTCCACACCGCGTCTGATGTCGGCCCTGGTCGAGGAGGCGGTGAGCGTCGGCGATCTCGTACGGCTGCTGCGCTTCAGCCACGGTGACGCCAACCTCGTCGAGCTGACGCTGCCCCCGGAGGCCGCGCTGGCCGGTACCCGGGTCGGCGATGTCGCCTGGCCCGAGGACACCTCCCTGGTCACGATCATCCGCGGGACGCGGGTGCTCACGCCCAACAAGGAGGACGCGCTGGAGGCCGGCGACGAGCTGCTGTTCGTGGCGGCGCAGTCGCGCGAGGAGCAGCTGGAGGACCTGCTGTCGGTGCGGCGCGAGGACGCGTAGCGCCCGGCGGAGGCCGGAAACGCCGGGGCCCGGGAACCAAGCGGTTCCCGGGCCCCGGCGTTTCCGTGTCGCGTCAGCGGCGGTGGCGGCCGCCCTGCGGCCGGTCGGACTGCGGCTCGGCCACGATCTCCTGCACGAGGTCCCTGCTGAGGTCGTCGGCGACCCGGTCCAGCGTCTCGCGCTCGGCGCGGCGCCGCTCCTCGGCCTCCTCCTCGGCCTTCTCCTTCGCCTCCATCTCCGCGAAGACATCGATCGGCGGGGGCGCCTTCGCCAGGAAGACCCAGGTGAGATAGACCGCCAGCAGGAACGGCGGGATCTTCAGCGCGATCAGCACCCAGCCGAGCTGGGTGGTGTCCGCCCACCAATACAGCGGGAAGAGGATCGCGCACTTGGCGAGCAGGATCAGCCCCCAGGCCCAGCTGGCCTTCGCGTACGCCTTCTTCCGGCCCGGGTTGCGGGTGCGCCAGGAGAGGTTCTCCTTGAACACCGGGCCCAGGATCAGCCCGATCAGCGGGACGCCCGCGAGCGTGGTGATCATGTAGGCGAGGGCCAGCCCGAGGGTGTAGAGCATGCCCGGCAGGTAGAAGTCCTTGGCGTTGCCGGTCATCATCGCGAAGACCACGCCGAAGGCCACCCCGAAGACGCCGCTGAAGGCGTGCTTGAGGGTGTCCCTGCGGACCAGGCGGGCGGCCGCCAGCACCAGCGAGACGGCCAGCGCGGCGATCGCCGAGAGGTGCAGGTCCTTGTTGATCGTGAAGATCGTGACGAACAGCAGGCCGGGCGCCACGGTCTCCACCATGCCGCGGACCCCGCCGAACGCCTCGAACAGCGCCGCCTCGGTCACCTGCCTGCCGTCGGCGGCTCCTTCGGTGCCCGGGTCGGGCGAGGCGGGTGAGGGGCCTGCGGAGGGGTCCGTATCGGCATGCGCGTCAGTGGTCGGTCGGTCGTGAGACGTCACCGGCTACTCCTGTCCGAGCGGTCGGAGTTCGTACTTCGGATTGAAGAGCACCCGGCGTCCGTGGCTCAGGGAGACCCGGCCCGAGGCGATGAGCTTGCGGCCCGGCTCTATCCCGGCGATGGAGCGGCGGCCGAGCCACACCACGTCCAGCGCCGCGGAGCCGTCGAACAGCTCCGCCTCCAGCGCGGGCACACCGGCGCGCGGGCGCAGCGTGACATGCCGCAGGGTGCCGGTGACCTTCACTATCTGCCGGTCGTCGCAGTCGCAGATACGGGTACATCCCGCGTCCTGCGCGTCCTGTTGCAGCTCGGCGGACTGCAACTCCTCCTCGGAGGAGGACAGCCTGTCGAGCAGCCGGCGGAAACGGCCTGCCGGCTTCTCGGGTCGGGTCCCAGCACTCATGGCCCCAGCGTACCGGTGGCCGGGTACCGGGATCACGGCCCGCACGCGCGGTTCGTACCCACCGCACAAAGCCGCTTCCGGCCGCCGGGGCGCTACTGCTCGAAGCGGTAGCCCATCCCCGGCTCCGTGATGAAGTGCATCGGATGCGAGGGGTCGCTCTCCAGCTTGCGGCGGAGCTGGGCCATGTACACCCGCAGGTAGTTGGTCTCGGTGCCGTACGAGGGCCCCCAGACCTCCTGGAGCAGCTGTTTCTGGCTGACCAGCCGGCCCGCGTTGCGGACCAGGACCTCCAGCAGATGCCACTCGGTGGGGGTCAGCCGGATGTCCCGGCCGCCGCGGTTGACCTTCTTCGCGGCGAGATCGACGGAGAAACCTTCCGTCTCCACGATCACCTCGTCATCGGCCGGACCGGTCGGCTCGGCCCGGCGCACCGCCGCCCGCAGCCGGGCCAGCAGCTCGTCCATGCCGAACGGCTTGGTGACGTAGTCGTCCGCGCCGGCGTCCAGCGCCTCCACCTTCTCGTCGGAGGTCTGCCGGGCGGAGAGCACCAGGATCGGCACCCGCGTCCAGCCCCGCAGCCCCTTGATGACCTCGACGCCGTCCATATCGGGCAGACCGAGGTCGAGGACGATGACATCGGGGTGGCGGGCGGCGGCGAGTTTGAGGGCGGTGGCCCCGTCGGGGGCGGCGTCGACCTCGTACTTGCGCGCCTTCAGGTTGATCACGAGGGCGCGCACGATCTGCGGCTCGTCATCGACCACAAGCACCCGGTTCACTGGCGTTCTCCTCGTGGTGTCGTCTCCCGGCGGGGCGGGCCCGCCGGGTGTGGGATGCGGGGGATCCGTGCGGTACGGCTCATGTCGTGGCCTGGGCCGGAAGATCAGGCCGGGCCGGCGGGCGGCCGGGGGCGGTCCGGAGGGTCAGGACCATGGTCATCCCGCCTCCGGGGGTGTCCTCGGCGGCGAGCGTGCCGCCCATCGCCTCCGCGAAACCACGCGCCACGGCCAGCCCCAGGCCCACCCCGGCGCCGCGCGGCGCGTCGCCGTAGCGCTGGAAGGGCTCGAAGATCCGGTCCTTGGCGCTGTCCGGCACCCCCGGCCCGCGGTCGGCGATACGCAGCTCCACCCGCTCACCGAGCGCACTGGCCGAGACCAGCACCGCCACCCCGTCCGGGCTGTACTTCACGGCGTTCTCGACGAGATTGGCGACCGAACGTTCCAGCAGCCCCGGATCGACGGCGACGATCGGCAGCTCCTCGGGGATGTCGAGGGTGACGCTGCCCTCCGGGACACCGCCGAGCGCCATGGGCACCACCTCGTCGAGGTCGATCTCCCTGATCAGCGGGGTGACCGTGCCGGTCTGGAGCCGGGACATGTCCAGAAGATTGCCAACGAGATGATCGAGCCGGTCGGCGCCCGCCTCGATGCCGGCCAGCAGCTCCGCCTCGTCCTCCGGGGACCAGGCGACATCGTCGGAGCGCAGGGAGGTGACGGAGGCCTTGATGCTCGCCAGCGGGGTCCGCAGGTCATGGCTGACGGCGGCCAGCAGCGCCGTCCTGATGCGGTTGCCCTCGGCCAGCTCCCGGGCCCGCTCCGCCTCGCCCACCAGCCGCTGCCGGTCCAGGACGACGGCGGCCTGGGCGGCGAACGCGGCCAGCACCCGGCGGTCCTCGGCGGGCAGCACCCGGCCGGTCAGCGCCAGCGCCATGTGGTCGCCCACGGGCATGTCGACATCGGCGTCCTCGGGGCGCAGCAGCGGTGTGCCGTGGTCACTGCCGGCCCGGCCCGCACAGGTCCACGGCTCGACATCGCCGGCCCGCTCCAGCAGCGCCACCGTCTCCATCCCGAAGGTCTCGCGCACCCGCTCCAGCAGCGCGTCCAGCGTCGTCTCCCCACGCAGCACACTGCCCGCGAGGAAGGACAGGATCTCCGACTCGGCGCGCAGCCTGGCGGCCTGATGGGTGCGGCGGGCGGCGAGATCCACCACCGAGGCGACCGAGACGGCCACCGCGAAGAAGATCACGATGGCGACGAGGTTCTGGGGGTCGCTGACCGTGAGGGTGTGGGTGGGCGGTGTGAAGTAGAAGTTCAGCAGCAGCGAGCCGACCGCGGCCGACGCCAGCGCCGGCAGCTGCCCGCCGAGCAGCGCGGCGACGACCGTCAGGAAGAGGAAGAGCAGGACGTCGTTGGCCAGGCCGGGACCGTTCTCGATGCTGGTCAGCAGCAGCGAGAGCAGTGCCGGGCCGACGACGCCGACGAGCCAGCCGGCGATGATCCGGGCCCGCCCCAGCCGCGCACCGCGTGCCACCGGCAGCCCCCGGCCCTTGGCCACCTCGTCGTGGGTGACGATGTGCACATCGAGATCGGGCCCGGAGTCCCGGGCGACCGTCGCGCCCACCCCCGGACCGAAGATGTACTGCCAGGCCTTGCGGCGACTGGAGCCCAGCACGATCTGGGTGGCGTTGACGCCCCGCGCGAACTCCAGCAGCGCGCTCGGTATGTCGTCGCCGATGACGTGGTGGAACGTCCCGCCGAGGTCCTCCACCAGGGTGCGCTGGACGGCGAGTTCCTTGGGCGAGGCCGACGTCAGCCCGTCGCTGCGCGCTATGTAGACGGCGAGCACCTCGCTGCCCGAGCCCTTGGCCGCCATCCGGGCCGCACGACGGATCAGCGTGCGCCCCTCCGGCCCGCCGGTCAGCCCGACCACGATCCGCTCCCGCGCCTGCCAGGTGGAACGGATCGAATGCTCCGCGCGGTACTCCTGGAGGTACTCGTCCACCCGGTCGGCGACCCACAGCAGCGCCAGCTCGCGCAGCGCCGTGAGGTTACCCGGCCGGAAGTAGTTCGACAGGGCCGCGTCCACCTTGTCGGGCTGGTAGATGTTGCCGTGCGCCATCCGCCGGCGGATCGCCTGGGGCGACATGTCGACAAGCTCGATCTGGTCGGCCCTGCGGACGATCTCGTCCGGCACGGTCTCGCGCTGCCGCACACCCGTTATGGACTCGACGACATCACCGAGCGACTCCAGATGCTGGATGTTCACCGTCGAGATCACATGGATCCCCGCTTCCAGCAGTTCCTCGACGTCCTGCCAGCGCTTGCTGTTGCGCGAACCGGGGACATTGGTGTGCGCCAGTTCGTCGACCAGCGCCACGGCCGGCCGCCGCGCCAGCACCGCGTCCACGTCCATTTCGGTGAACACCGTGCCGCGGTACTCCAGCTCCCGGCGCTGGATCTGCTCCAGCCCGTGCAGCATGACCTCCGTACGGCGCCTGTCGTGGTGCTCCACGAACGCCACGACGGCATCCGTCCCCCGCTCCACACGCCGGTGCGCCTCGGACAGCATCGCGTACGTCTTGCCGACGCCCGGTGCCGCGCCGAGATAGATCCGTAGCTTGCCGCGTGCCATGGCCCCATTGTCTTACGTGAAGGCCGCCCCCACCGGGCTGAACCTCCTGCGACCCTACCGACCGAACATGGGGACAAAGGGCGCAGTTGGGGGCTGGAGGGTGGGTTTTGACGGGACTCTGATGGGGGGTGGGGTGGGGGGAGTGGGGGTGGGGTGGAAGTGGGGGTGGGGCGTCCGGGGGGCGCGTCTGGTGGGTGGGTGGTGGGCGAGGTCGGCGATTCGGTGGGTGGGGTGGCGCAGCGTGCGGTGACGAACCGGGGGGCCGGGGGGAGGCATCGTGTGGTGACGAACCGGTGGGCGGGGGGGGAAGGCGTCGTGCGGTGACGAGCCAGTGGACGGGGCGACGCATCGTGCGGTGACGAACCGGTGGACGGGGTGACGCGGCGCGCGGGGGCGTTCGAGTGGACGGAGGTAGCTCGTCGGGTAGCGGTAGCGGTGTCCGGGTTGCGAGCGGGTGCGTCTGAGGGCAGCGATCGGGAGGGCGGGCCGGCGATCAGGAAGGTCTTTGGCATGGCCGGCAGGGGCCGATGGTGTGGTCGACCCGGCGGCCGATTGGCCCGACAGACCGATTCGGCCGTGGCTCGGCCGGGGCGCGGCCCCATACCGCCGCATACGGGCGGGCGCCGCGCGAAGAGGTACGCGACGCCCGCCATGACATCCGGCTGAGGGGCCGGACCCGGGCGGCGCCCACCACGCACCGCCGTCCGACGGCTGCCCGGCGGCGCAGAGCGCCCGGTCATGCCCTCATGACACCGGCCGGGGCGGAGACACACCAGCCCAACGCGCCTTCCCTGACGCATCACTGACACCGAACGGCCGGTGGTAAGGCATGCACCATGGCCGGAAAAATGCCGTCGCCCGGCCACCGGCCGACTGCGACGATGCCACCATGACCGAGGCATATCTGACGACGCCCCGCATGACCGACGTACGCATCGCCCACACCGCCGATCTGGACGTCACCACCCTCAAGGCGGCCCGCGCCCTCCTCTACGACGTCTTCGACGACATGACCGCCGAGGACTGGGAACACTCACTCGGCGGGCTGCACGCCCTGATCCACGAGGACGGTGAACTGATCGGGCACGCGAGCGTCGTGCAACGACGACTGCTGCACGGGGGCCGGGCGCTGCGCTGCGGCTATGTGGAGGGCGTCGGCGTACGCGCCGACCGGCGCGGCCGTGGCCATGGCGCGGCCCTGATGGACGCCCTGGAGCGGGTGGTGCACAGCGGCTACGACCTGGGCGCGCTCGGCGCCTCCGACGAGGCCGCGACTTTCTACGCGGCCCGTGGCTGGCAACGGTGGCGCGGCCGCTCCTGGGCACTCACCCCGGACGGCGTCCAGCGCACCGCCGACGAGGACGGCTGCATCTACGTCCTGCCGGCCGCAGCCACCCGACTCGACCTCGACTCCGACCTCACCTGCGACTGGCGCGACGGCGACGTCTGGTGAGGCAGGGGAGGTACGGGAAGGGCCCCTCCCCCTCCCCTCCCCCTCCTCACCCCACCCCCGCCTCGCGCTCCACCCCCGCCTCCGTGATCACTCCATCGCTCAGCTCCAAGACGCGGTCGGCCAAGCCCAGGAGGTTTGCGTCGTGGGTGGCCACCAACGCCGTGACGCCCTCACTGCGAACGACGGCGCGCAGCAGGTCCATCACCTCCATGCCGGTCTCGGCGTCCAGTTGACCGGTCGGCTCGTCGGCTATGAGCAGCGCGGGGCGATTGGCGAGTGCACGGGCGATGGCCACGCGCTGTTGCTGACCGCCGGAGAGTTCGCCGGGCCGCTGCTCGGCGTGGTCAGCCAGGCCCACCAGCGACAGCAGAAGCGCGACGCGGTCCTCACGCTCACGCGGCGGGACCTTCCGCAGCCGCAGCGGTACCCCGACATTCTCCGCGGCACTGAGTATCGGTATGAGCCCGAACGACTGGAAGACAAAACCTATGCGGTCGCGGCGCATCTCCAGCAACTCACTCTCGCCGAGGTCCGCCAGCGGTGTGCCGTCGACGGTGATCCGCCCCGAGTCGGGGGTATCCAGACCGCCGATGAGGTTGAGGAGGGTTGTCTTGCCCGATCCGGAACGACCGCGCAGGGCGACCAGTTCGCCCCGCGGGATGTTGCAGGACACCCCGCGCAGGGCGTGTACGGCGCCGGCCCCGGTGCCGTAGCTGCGGTGCAGATCCTCGACGACGACCATGGCCCCTACCGCCGCCGGATCCGCGACGGCCGCTCCTTTCCTCATCCCCTCCTCCGGCGCCGCGTGCGCCTTCTTCCGAGTCCAGCCCCTGCGCCACCGGCCCTCACCCGACGCGCTTCCCCCGCCACTCATCAGCTGCTCCCCCGCTCCCATCTCGTAGCGCTCCCCGCACCGGCCCACCTGCCACCTCGGGACCGACCCACCACACCAACTACCCCCACCTGACGGCGACTTGGTGGCCTCCCCGCAGATCTCGGATTGCCTGCCGCTGACGTCAGTATGCGTACCGCGCGCTTCGGCAGGCAACGCCTGTGGATAACTCTCGGACCGGCTCCACCCCACGCCCCCGGCCGGCTCGGATCAACGCCGCATCAGCGCGATGCAGACCCGATTCAGACCCGTTCAGCCCCCGGGTCCACCCACGCCGCGGAGTCCGGCCACGACCAGTCGCCCCGCCGCCCTCAGTCAGCGGCCGTTCAGCCTGACATGACCTCCCGCGGAAACGACCGGGCGGCCTTGGAGACATCGCCCCAAGGCCGCCCTTCCTGTCCCACCGCGTCAACACACCCCCGATACACCAACCGCCGCACCCCACCGGCCGACTCAGCCCCACCGGCCGGTTCAGCCGCACCACCCGACTCCGCCACACCGCCCAACTCAGCACGCCGGTCAGCTCAGCCAAATGGCCGGCTCAGCCGCACGCCCAACTCAGCCAACCCCCGCCAAGCACCCGTTCCTCAGTCCTCCCCCGCCCTCAACACCAACTCCCTCAGCCCGACATTCAGCTCCAGGACATTCACCCGCGGCTCCCCCAGGAACCCGAGGTCGCGCCCGTCGGTGTGCTCCCGGACCAGCTTCTCCACCGCGCCGGCGGGGAGGTGGTTCCGCCGGGCGACCGTGGCGGTCTGTAGTTGGGCGTAGGCCGGGGAGATGTCCGGGTCGAGGCCGGAGCCGGAGGAGGTGACGGCGTCCGCCGGGACCTTCGACTCGGGGACTCCGTAGGTGGTGGAGACCCAGTGCTTGCGCTCCTTGACCGCCTTGATGAGGTCGGTGTTGGTGGCGCCCAGGTTGGAGGCGCCGGAGACCTGGAGGTCGTAGCGGGTGTTGACGCCGTTGGCCTGGTTGCTGCCCAGTCCCGCCGAGGGGCGCGGCTGGAAGTACCTCAGGTCGGGGACCGGCTCGCCGTCCTTGTCCTGGCCCTTGTCGTAGCGCTGGCCGATCAGTGATGAGCCGACGACCTTGCCGTGGGAGCGCACCTCGGACCCGTTGGCCTGATCGGGGAACGCCGCCTGCGCCACCCCGGTGACCACCAGCGGGTAGAGGACGCCGCAGACCACGGTCAGTACGAGCAGGGCGCGCAGGCCCGCCCCGATCAACCGGGCGGTGTTGCGTACGGAGTTGTTCACGGCGGTCACCCGATTCCGGGGAGGAGAGAGAGGAGCAGGTCGATGAGTTTGATGCCGATGAAGGGGGCGATGAGGCCGCCGAGTCCGTAGACCGCCAGGTTGCGTCGCAGCATCTTGTCGGCGCTTACGGGGCGGTACTGGACGCCCTTGAGGGCGAGCGGTACCAGCGCGACGATGATCAGTGCGTTGAAGATGATCGCCGAGAGGATGGCGGAGTTAGGGCTCGACAGCCGCATGATGTTGAGCGTGTCCAGGCCCGGATAGGCCACCGCGAACATCGCCGGGATGATCGCGAAGTACTTCGCGACGTCGTTGGCGATGGAGAAGGTCGTCAGTGCGCCCCGGGTGATCAGCAGTTGCTTGCCGATCTCGACGATCTCGATGAGCTTGGTCGGGTTCGAGTCGAGGTCGACCATGTTGCCGGCTTCCTTGGCGGCCGACGTACCCGTGTTCATGGCCACGCCGACATCAGCCTGGGCGAGCGCCGGGGCGTCGTTCGTACCGTCGCCGGTCATCGCGACCAGCTTGCCGCCGGCCTGTTCGCGCTTGATGAGCGCCATCTTGTCCTCGGGCGTGGCCTCGGCGAGGAAGTCGTCCACGCCCGCCTCGTCGGCGATGGCCTTGGCCGTCAGCGGGTTGTCGCCCGTGATCATGACGGTCTTGATGCCCATCTTGCGCAGCTCGACGAAGCGTTCGCGCATCCCGTCCTTGACGACGTCCTTGAGGTGGATGACTCCCAGGACGCGGGGGCCGCTCTCGTCCTCCAGGGCGACCAGCAACGGGGTGCCGCCGGCCTGCGAGATGGCGTCGGTGAGCTGCTGGGCGTCGGCGGCGACCGTGCCGCCGCGCTCCTTGACCCAGGCGATGACCGAACCGGACGCGCCCTTGCGGACCTTGCGCCCGTCGACGTCCACACCCGACATCCGGGTCTGGGCGGTGAAGGCGATCCACTCGGCGTGCTCCAGCTCGCCCGGATGAAGGGCGCGAAGCGCTTCCCCTGAAGGGTGGTGGTGGGCGACGGGTGGGAGTTCGCGCAGTCCGTACTTCTCCTTGGCGAGGACGACGATGGAGCGGCCCTCAGGGGTCTCGTCGGACAGGGAGGACAGCTGGGCCGCGTCCGCGACCTCGGCCTCGGTGGTGCCGTGTACGGGCACGAACTCGGCGGCCTGACGGTTGCCGAGGGTGATGGTGCCGGTCTTGTCGAGCAACAATGTCGATACATCGCCTGCGGCTTCGACGGCACGGCCGGACATGGCCAGGACGTTGCGCTGCACCAGTCGGTCCATACCGGCGATGCCGATGGCCGAGAGCAGTGCGCCGATCGTCGTCGGGATCAGACAGACCAGCAGGGCGAGCAGCACGATCATGGACTGTTCGGCGCCCGCGTAGATCGCGAACGGCTGGAGGGTGACCACCGCCAGCAGGAAGACGATGGTGAGCGACGCGAGCAGGATGTTCAGCGCGATCTCGTTGGGCGTCTTCTGTCGTGCGGCGCCCTCGACGAGGTTGATCATCCGGTCGATGAAGGTCTCACCGGGCCGCGTCGTGATCTTGATGACGATGCGGTCGGAGAGCACCTTCGTCCCACCGGTCACCGCGGAGCGGTCACCGCCGGACTCGCGGATGACCGGAGCCGATTCGCCGGTGATCGCGGACTCGTCGACGGACGCGACACCTTCGACCACATCGCCGTCACCCGGGATGATGTCACCCGCCTCGCACACGACCAGATCGCCGATGCGCAGCTCGGTGCCGGGCACCTGCTCCTCCACCGCGCCGTTCAGCAGCCGCGCCACGGTGTCCGTCTTGGCCTTGCGCAAGGTGTCGGCCTGCGCCTTGCCGCGGCCCTCGGCGACCGCCTCCGCCAGGTTGGCGAAGATGACGGTCAGCCACAGCCAGACGGCGATCGCCCAGCCGAACCAGTCCGACGGGGACATACAGGCGAAGAGGGTGGTCAGCACGGAGCCGGCCTCGACCACGAACATCACGGGGGACTTGGCCATCACCCGCGGGTCGAGCTTGCGGAGCGCGTCCGGGAAGGACTTGAGCAGCTGCTTGGGGTCGAAGAGGCCGCCGCCCACCCGGCCGTCGCCGGGCTTGTGCCCGCTGGGGACGTCCTGGTGCGGAGCGCGCGTCGGTGTGGCGGTGGACATGGAGCCGGGCTCCTCCGGTTTCACGGGGGCGGTCATGACAGACCCTCCGCCAGCGGCCCGAGGGCCAGCGCCGGGAAGTAGGTCAGACCGGTGATGATCAGGATCGTGCCGACGAGCAGCCCGGCGAAGAGCGGCTTCTCGGTACGGAGGGTGCCCGCGGTCTCCGGGACGGGCTGCTGCTCGGCGAGCGAGCCGGCCAGGGCGAGCACGAACACCATCGGCAGGAAGCGGCCGAGCAGCATCGCCAGACCGATCGTGGTGTTGTACCAGGGGGTGTTGGCGTTGAGGCCGCCGAATGCGGAGCCGTTGTTGTTGGCGCCGGAGGTGAAGGCGTACAACACCTCGGAGAAGCCGTGCGAACCGGCGCCCAGCGCCTTGGTGTTGAGCATCGAGCCCAGTGCGTCCGGCAGCACCATCGAGGCGGCGGTGAAGCCGAGCACCAGCGTCGGGGTGATGAGGATGTAGCAGGCGGCCAGCTTGATCTGGCGGGTGCCGATCTTCTTGCCGAGGTACTCGGGGGTCCGGCCCACCATCAGACCGGCGATGAACACCGCGATGATCGCCATCACCAGCATGCCGTAGAGGCCGGAGCCGACGCCGCCGGGGGCGATCTCGCCCAGCATCATGCCGAGCAGCTGGATGCCGCCGCCGAAGGCCGTGAACGAGGAGTGGAAGGAGTCGACCGCACCGGTGGAGGTGAGCGTGGTGGCCACCGAGAAGATCGCGGAGGAGCCGACGCCGAAGCGGGTCTCCTTGCCCTCCATGGCGGCGCCCGCGGCCTCCAGTGCCGGGCCGCCGTGGGCGAACTCGGTCCACATCATCAGCGCCGTGAAGCCGAGCCAGATGACGCCCATCGTGGCGAGGACGGCGTAGCCCTGCTTCACATTCCCGACGAGCTTGCCGAAGGTGCGGGTCAGCGCGAAGGGGATGACGAGGATCAGGAAGATCTCGAAGAGGTTGGTGAAGGCGGTGGGGTTCTCGAAGGGGTGGGCGGAGTTGGCGTTGAAGTAGCCTCCCCCGTTGGTGCCCAGTTCCTTGATGACCTCCTGGGAGGCGACCGCACCACCGTTGGTCTGCTGGGAGCCGCCCATGAACTGGCCGACCTCATGGATGCCGGAGAAGTTCTGGAGGGCGCCGCAGGCGACGAGGACGAGCGCGCCGATCACGGCGATCGGGACGAGGACCCGTACGGTGCCGCGGACCAGGTCGGCCCAGAAGTTGCCGAGTTCGCCCGTCCGCGTGCGTGCGAAGCCGCGGACGAGGGCGATGGCGACGGCCATGCCGGTGGCGGCCGAGACGAAGTTCTGCACCGCGAGGCCGGCGGTCTGTACGACGTGGCCCATGGCCTGCTCGCCGCTGTAGGACTGCCAGTTGGTGTTGGCGACGAAGGAGGCCGCGGTGTTGAACGCCTGGTCGGGGCTGATCGACGCGAAGCCGAGGGACAGCGGCAGCCCGCCCTGGAGGCGCTGGAGCAGGTAGAGGAAGAGCACGCCCGCAGCGGAGAACGCCAGGACGCTGCGCAGGTAGGCCGGCCAGCGCATCTGGACATCCGCGTTGGCACCGATGCAGCGGTAGATGACCTTCTCGGCACGGAGGTGCCGGGGAGAGCTGTAGACGGCGGCCATGTAGTCGCCGAGGGGACGGTAGGCCAGGGCCAGCGCCGCGATGAGCGCGGTCAGCTGGAGCACGCCTGCGAGAACGGGGCTCATCTGGCCCGCCGCGGCAGCAGCAGTCGACACCTCAGAACCTCTCCGGGAAGACGAGGGCGAGGACCAGATAGCCGAGCAGGGCGACGGCCACGATCAGGCCGACGATGTTTTCGGCGGTCACAGCTTCGCCACCCCCTTGGCGACGAGGGCCACCAGCGCGAAGACCGCGATCGTGACGACGACGAAGGCCACGTCGGCCATCGTGTGCTCCTAGAGGGACGGGGCGGACAGGACCCCTAGAGCAAAGCGCCGCTCGCGCCCCTTGTGACCGCTGTTGACGCCTCCCTTACGGCCATTAGCGCTCCATTGACGGCTTTCTTACGCACCACGACCTGACCTGCACAAACGGAAGGGCCCGCACCCCCCATCGGGGAGTACGGGCCCTGGTGACCGTCATGTTCCGGCCGTCCCCGGGCGCCTGCGCGCCGCCCGGCCGCCGGGTGGGGTCAGCGGATCTCGGTGATCTCCGGTCCGCGCTCCAGACGCTCCACACCGCCGCCGAAGCGCGACTGCTCGACCGGCTCCTGCTGCACACCGTCCGGCACCATCTGGGCGTCGTCCGGCAGCTTCAGGACGATCGGGTCGCGGGGCGCCATCGGGGCATCGCCGCGGATGATCACGGTGTCCCGGAAGATGTGCTCCAGCACGCCAGCGGCCTGCGGCTGCACCGCGCCCTGGCCGGAGATCACACCGCGCAGGAACCACCGGGGGCCGTCGACGCCGATGAAGCGCACGACCTGCACCCCGTTGGTGCCGTCCGGCAGCTGTACGGGTACCTGGGCACGCAGCTCCCAGCCCAGCGGGCCCTCGACCTCGTCGATGACCCCGCCCTGCTGGGTGATGCCGGCGGCGATCTCCTCGCGGACCTCGCCCCAGATCCCCTCGTTCTTGGGGGCGGCGAAGGCCTGTAGCTGTACGGCGCTGTCCTGAAGCACCACGGTCGCGGCGACGATGGCGTCACCGGCGACCTCCACCCGGAGTTCCATGCCCTCGACACCGGGCACGAACAGCCCGCCGAGGTCCACCCGGCCCTCGCCGGGCTCGGAGACCTCCGACGCGTCCCAGGGACCGTCGGGACGCGGCGCGGGCGGAAGGCTGAGCCGCTGCTGCTCCGCCTCTTCCTCGTCGGCGTCGCTCACCGCTCGCTCGTCGGCGAGCGTGGTGTCCTTGGCCGACTCTTCAGGAGCCTCGTTCTTCTTGCGACGTCCGAACACGTCACTGTCCTTCCCGGTCGGCACCGACCGATGCGTATTCATTCCCGCCCGTGGAGCCGCCCACCGCCGCATGACCGCCGGTGGAACCGAATCCCCCCTCGGCCCGCGCCGAGCCGGGAAGTTCCGCCACCTCGTGGAAGCGCACCTTCTCGACCTGCTGGACGACCAGTTGGGCGATCCGGTCGAATCGTTCGAACCGCACGCGCTCGCGCGGGTCCAGATTGACCACGATCACCTTGATCTCTCCACGGTACCCGGCATCGACCGTCCCGGGGGCATTCACCAGCGCCAGTCCGCACCGCGCGGCCAGCCCGGACCGCGGGTGCACGAAGGCCGCGTAGCCGTCGGGCAGCGCGATCGACACCCCGGTGGGCAGCACGGTGCGCTCCCCCGGCGCCAGCTCGGCGGCCTCGGTGGTCACCAGATCCACGCCCGCGTCGCCGGGATGTCCGTACGACGGAACGGGCACGTCCGGATCCAGCCGGCGCAGCAGCACATCTACCGGATTCCGTACCTGACTCACGGGTTCACCTCGAAGGCACGCGCTCGTTTGACCTGGTCCGGGTCGGCCATCGCCGCCTGGATCTCCTCGGTCCTGCCGTTGTCGATGAAGTGGTCGACCTTCACCTCGATGAAGACGGCTTCGGCACGCACCGCGACCGGGCCGTCCGGGCCGCCTATGCGCCCCACGGCCGTCGAGTAGATCTTTCTGCGGTGTACGGCGGTGACCCGCGCGTCGAGGTGCAGCACGGTGCCCAGGGGGACCGGCCGTACGAAGTCGGTCTCCAGGCGGCCCGTCACCGCGATCACCCGCAGCAGCCAGTTCAGCGAGCCGAGCGTCTCGTCCAGCGCGGTGGCCAGCACTCCGCCGTGCGCCAGACCGGGCGCGCCCTGGTGGGCCTCCTTGACGGTGAACTCGGCGGTCACGCTCACGCCGTCCCCGGCCCGCGCCTCCAGGTGCAGACCGTGGGGCTGGCCGGTGCCGCAGCCGAAGCACCGGTCGTAGTGCGCGCCGAGGAGTTCTCCGGGTGCCGGCGCCTCGGCATGCCGGACCGGAGCGACGGCGTCCGTCGGTGGCGTCAGCCGCGCCCTGGGTTCGTCAGTTCCACTCACGAGTGCAGACCCTACCCGCGCGCGTAGCGGGCCCGCGCCGCCGTGCCAAGCTGGAGCCATGCAGTCGTACGAAGAACGTCTCACCGCGCCCCGGTCCTGGTGGGTGATCGCCGCGCTGACCGGCGTCGCCTGTGCCCTGATGCTGCTGCCCCTGGGGACGCTGCCGATGCTCGGCGGGCTGATCGGCGGCGCGGCGCTGGCCGCGGTGGGCGTGAGCGGGTACGGCTCGGCGCGGATCCGGGTGGTGGGCGGTGCGCTGATCGCCGGCGACGCGAAGATCCCGGCGACGGCGCTGGGCGAGGCCCGGGTGCTGGACGCGGACGAGGCGCTGGCGTGGCGTACGCACAAGGCCGACGCCCGGGCGTTCATGCTGCTGCGCGGCTATATCCGTACCGCGGTGCGGGTGGAGATCACCGACCCCGAGGACCCGACGCCGTACGCCTATCTCTCGACGCGGGAGCCGGAGCGTCTGGTGGCGGCGCTGACGGCCGCACGCGGCTGACCTGCGGTTTCCGGCTCGTATCAGGCGCCCGGCGGGAGCGGGGGCCGGCCGGGGTCCGCGTCGTCCGTGCCGGCGGCCGGGGCGGAGTCGGGGAGCGTCTCCCAGGGGACCTGCTTCGTGCGCAGGTCCTTACGGACCTTGTCCGCGAGCTTCCGGGTGTCCCTGCGGTTCATGAACGCGCCGACGGAGGCGCCGATCATGAACGGGATGAGGTTGGGGAGATTGCGCAGCGTGCGCTTCATGATCTGCTGGCGCAGTTCGCGCCGCATCTGCATGCCGAGGGCGAAGTTCAGCGAGGTCGGTTTCGCGATATCGATGCCCCGCTCCTCGGTCCAGGCCATCAGATAGGCCATCCCCCGCTGCCGGAAATTGCCCGGCGGCCGCAGGCCGTAGACCTCGTGCAGCTCGGCGATCAGCTTGATCTCGACCGAGGCGACGCCGGTGACCTCGGCGGCCAGCTCGGCCGGCATGGCGGGCGGTACGGGCAGCATCGCGGCCGCGCCGACGCCCGCTCCGACGGTGGCGGTGCCCTTGCAGGCGCCCGCGACGAGCTTGTCGGCCAGGTCCTCGGGGGTCAGTCCGGGGAACTGGGCGCGCAGGGTGGCGAGGTCGCGGACCGGAATCCGCGGGGCGAGGTCGATGATCCGGTCGGCGATCACGGCGAGCCCTGCCCGCACCCCGACGCCGGCACCGCGACCGAGCACGGCCGCGAGCGAGGCCGTGCGGCCTCGCCCCTTCAGTGCACCGGTCGTCCGCTCCGCGGGGAGGGCGGTCGGGTCGGCGGGCGCGGGCGCGGTTTCCTCGCGTGATGGTGCGCCGGCCGCCGGTCCTTCGGCGCCCTTGGGTCCCTTACGGAACGGGTTCACGCCTGCCACGGCGCAGACCGTTCTCAGGCCGCGCAGTCGCGGCAGATCGGGTTGCCGTTCTTGTCCTCGGCGGCCAGCTGGCTGCGGTGGTGGACCAGGAAGCAGCTCATGCACGTGAACTCGTCCTGCTGCTTGGGCAGCACGCGCACCGCGAGCTCTTCGTTGGAAAGGTCCGCGCCCGGCAGCTCCAGGCCCTCGGCCTGCTCGAACTCGTCGACGTCGACGGCCGAGGCGGACTTGTCGTTCCGCCGCGACTTCAGCTCTTCAATGCTGTCCTCGTTGAGGTCGTCGTCGGTCTTGCGTGGGGTGTCGTAATCCGTAGCCATTTTCGCTCTCCCCCTCTGGGTGTCTGCGGTGTCTCAGCGCTCGTAACGCGTGAGAGGCCGGACTTGTGCCCGACCTGAGGCGGAGATTTTGCCTCACATCAAGGTCTGTTACTCAATCGACACCCAACCGCACCCCTGAAGAGGTGATCGGTTTGGATGGCGATCAGGACCGTACACGGTCCGAAAGTCGCACCTCGCGCAGCCCACCACCTGTACTTCCCGTGATCTGACCCCCCGGAAACCCGGACTTCCCCGGCATTCCGACGGGTATTTTGATCACGGAGCGTAGATGGCTGGAATTTCGCGGCTGTGAGGGATCACACACGCAAAGACCGGCAGGCGGACCGGTTCAATTCCGCGCAAAGCGAACTCGGGGCGAAGGATCCACGCCGACCCCCCTTCTCGTCAAACCGGGAGGCGAGGCGGCATACGGCCGCGAGAGGAGCGATCGTACGCACAGATGTCCGATGCCTGCTCACGGGGGCGTACAGGGGCTCCAGCAGGCGTACAACCGCGCTCCGGCCTGCGTCAGAGCGGGAGGACGACCCGCATGATCAGCCCGCCGCCCTCACGGGGCTGCGCGGTGATGCTCCCGTCATGAGCCCGCACCACCGACCGCACGATCGACAACCCCAGACCCACACCCTTGTCACTACCGGTGCGCTCGGTCCGCAGCCGCCGGAACGGCTCGAAAAGATTCTCCACCTCATACGCCGGCACCACCGGCCCCGTATTGGCCACCACCAACACCGCACACCCCGGCTGCGGCTCGGTGACCACCTCCACCCAACCCCCCTCCGCCACGTTGTAGCGCACCGCGTTCTGCACCAAATTCAACGCAATCCGCTCCAACAGCACACCATTCCCCTGCACAAACACCTGCTGCCGCACCCCACGCAACTCCACCCCCTTGGCATGCGCCTCCTCCCGCGTCTGATCCACCGCCTGCGCCGCCACCTCCGCCACATCCACCGGCTTCTTGTCCACCACCCGGTTCTCACTGCGCGCCAGCAGCAACAACCCCTCCACCAACTGCTCACTGCGCTCATTCGTCGCCAACAACGTCTTACCCAACTGCGCCAGCTCCGGCGACGCCGCCGGATCCGCCAGCTGCACCTCCAACAACGTCCGATTGATCGCCAACGGCGTCCGCAACTCATGCGACGCATTCGCCACAAACCGCCGCTGCGACTCAAACGCCCGGTCCAACCGGTCCAGCATCTGATCGAACGTGTCCGCCAACTCCTTCAACTCATCATCCGGACCACCCAACTCGATCCGACGATGCAGATCCGAACCCGCCACCCGCTGCGCCGTCCGCGTAATCCGCCCCAACGGCGACAACACCCGCCCCGCCATCGCATAACCAAAAGCGAACGCCACCACCGTCAGGCCGAGCAGGGCCAGCAGGGAGCGGTTGAGGAGGCTGTTGAGGGCCACCGCCCGCTGATGCTGAAGACAGCTGTTGACGGCCTCCTGGAGCAGCTGCCCGGACGTCTGGGTGGGCAGGTCACAGATGTCGCTGGTCGACTCGAACTTGCCGCCGAGGATCTTCAGCGGCAGCGCACTGCCGTCGTGCAGCGCGTCAGCGGCCAGCATGTAGATGATCGTCAGCAGCACGATGCCGGCCATCAGGAACATGCCGCCGTACAGCAGCGTCAGCCGTATCCGGATGGTCGGGCGCAGCCACGGGAAGGGCCGGACGTTGACCGGCCGGGGGTCCCAGGTGGGCTTGGGCGGAGTGGCCGGCGGCGGGCCGGCCGTCTTGGAGAACGAGGGCAGGGAAGGCATCGCCGGTCAGATCCGGTATCCCGAGCCGGGGACGGTGACGATCACCGCGGGCTCGCCGAGCTTGCGCCGCAGGGTCATGACCGTGACCCGGACGACGTTGGTGAACGGGTCGGTGTTCTCGTCCCAGGCCTTCTCCAGGAGCTGCTCGGCCGAGACGACCGTGCCCTCGCTGCGCATCAGGACCTCCAGCACCGCGAACTCCTTCGGTGCGAGCTGGACCTCCTTGCCGTCGCGGAAGACCTCGCGCCGGTTGGGGTCGAGCTTGATCCCGGCCCGCTCCAGGACGGGCGGCAGCGCGACGGTCGTACGCCGCCCCAGGGCCCGCACCCGCGCGGTCAGCTCGGTGAAGGCGAACGGCTTCGGAAGGTAGTCGTCCGCACCGATCTCCAGGCCCTCGACGCGGTCGCTGACGTCGCCGGAGGCGGTGAGCATCAGGACACGGGTGGGCATCCCCAGCTCGACGATCTTGCGGCAGACATCATCGCCGTGGACGACCGGCAGGTCACGGTCGAGGACGACGACGTCGTAGTCGTTCACCGCGATCCGTTCCAGAGCGGCAGCGCCGTCGTAGACCACGTCGACCGCCATGGCCTCCCGGCGTAGTCCGGTGGCCACCGCATCGGCGAGCAGCTGCTCGTCCTCGACGACGAGAACACGCACGTCGCTAGTCCTTCCTCAGGGCCCTTACGGGCGGGTACAACTCTGTCCGAAAGCTCTTCCATCCTGCCCCGAAGAGCCGTAAACCGGCGGTAAGAGGGGTGTGGGGTGGCCGGCGGGCGGGGCCGGGGGCCGGACGGTCAGGATTCCTGGGCGGGTTGAGGTTTTGCTGAGGTGGCGGGTGGGGAGGACGACTGCACACCCGCGATCACGCCCTGTTTCTTCGGCTACTTGCCATGGACTGCTCCATCGCAGGGATCACGCCGTGATCGACCCACCCGTCGGCACACCCCGTGCCCACCGACCCACGACGAGGGGGCGCACATGGACGCTTTCACCGCAGGCATTTTGCAGCGCATACAGAACACCGAAGCCGATCTGGACCGGGCCCGTGCTGCGGGCGATGACTTCCTCGCCGAGGTCGAGCAGGCAGAGCTTGAAGATCTTCAGCGGCTGGCGAACGAGCACGGTGTGCGCCTGGGAGCGGTCAGCGCCTGACCGCTCCGCCGCGTATGACGACAGCGCCCCGGCATCCAGGGGATGGTGCCGGGGCGCTGTCGTGCCCGGACGGGCGTCCGCTCAGTCGTGCCAGGCGCCGAGCTCGTCCAGCAGCGGCTGGAGCTGCGCGAAGAGCTCCGGCGAGGCGGCGAGGGTCAGCTCCAGGGCGGCCTCCCGGCCGGGGCGGCCACCGGTGAGCGCACCGGCCTCGCGGGCGATCAGGGCGCCGGCGGCCAGGTCCCAGGGGTTCAGGCCGCGCTCGTAGTAGGCATCGAGCCGGCCGCAGGCCACATCGCACAGGTCGATCGCGGCCGAGCCGCCACGCCGGATGTCACGGACCTGCGGCACCAGCGTGCGCAGCACCTCGGCCTGGGCCGCCCGGCGCTCGGCGAGGTAGGAGAAGCCGGTGCCGAGCAGTGCCTGGGAGAGCGGCGGGGCGGGCCGGTGCCGGATGGGCTCGCCGTTGTTGAACGCGCCACGGCCCAGGACGGCCTGGTAGGTCTCACCGCGCATCGGGGCGGCGACGACCCCGACGACCACCTCGCCGTCCTTCTCCGCCGCGATGGACACGGACCAGGACGGCAGGCCGTAGAGGTAGTTGACGGTGCCGTCGACGGGGTCGATGACCCAGCGGACGCCGCTGGTGCCGTCGGTGCTGGCGCCCTCCTCCCCCAGGAAGCCGTCGTCGGGGCGGTGCTCCCCGATGAAGCCGGTGATCAGCTTCTCGGAGGCGATGTCCATCTCGGTGACGACGTCGATGGGGCTGGACTTGGTGGCGGCCACGCCCAGGTCGGCGGGCCGGCCGTCGCGCAGCAGTGTCCCCGCGCGGCGGGCGGCCTCCAGGGCGATGTCGAGCAGTTCGTCGTACAGCGCCGCGGTCTGTGCCGGGTCGGTCTGCGGGGCGTCGGAGTGCTGCTGATCGGGCACGATGCTCCTTGCTCGGACGAGCGGTGGTCGGGCGGGCGTACGGGCTTACGCGGGGGCCTCGGCGACCGGGCCCCGCCAGTCGGCGCCGGCCGCCGCCGGGCGCGCCGCGCGCGCGGGGCAGCAGCCGACCGGGCACAGGTCGTGGCTCGCGCCGAGGGCCCCCAGGGCGCAGCGCTCCGGGGTGTCGCCCCGTTCGGCGGCCGCGCGCTCCAGGAGGAGGTCACGGACGGCCGCGGCGAAACGGGGGTCGGCGCCCACGGTGGCCGACCGGGCGACCGGCAGTCCCAGTTCGGCGGCCTTGGCGGTGGCCTCGGTGTCGAGGTCGTACTTGACCTCCATGTGGTCGGAGACGAACCCGATGGGGGCCATGACGACGGCGGGGACGCCCGCGGCGTGCTGCTCCTCCAGGTGGTCGCAGATGTCCGGCTCCAGCCACGGGATGTGCGGGGCGCCGCTGCGGGACTGGTAGACGAGCCGCCAGGGGTGCGCCACCCCGGTCTCCGCGCGCACGGCGTCCGCGATCGTCCGCGCCACGTCCAGGTGCTGGGCGACGTAGGCGCCGCCCTCGCCGTCCCGGGTGTGGTCGCCGGGGGTGCCGGAGGTGTCGGCGGCGGCGGTGGGGATGGAGTGCGTGGTGAAGGCGAGGTGGGCGCCGTCCCGTACGTCCTGGGGCAGTCCGGCGAGCGACGCCAGTACCCCGTCGATCATGGGGCGGAGGAAGCCCGGGTGGTTGAAGTAGTGCCGCAGTTTGTCGACCTGCGGCACCGGCAGGCCCTCGGCCCGCAGGGCGGCGAGCGCGTCGGCGAGGTTCTCGCGGTACTGGCGGCAGCCCGAGTACGAGGCGTAGGCGCTGGTCGCCAGGACGGCGATCCGGCGGTGGCCGTCCTGGACCATGGTGCGCAGGGTGTCGGTCAGGTAGGGCGCCCAGTTGCGGTTGCCCCAGTAGACGGGCAGATCCAGGCCGTGTGCGGCGAAGTCGCTGCGCAGCGCGTCCAGCAGCTCCCGGTTCTGGGCGTTGATCGGGCTGACGCCACCGAACAGGAAGTAGTGCTGACCCACCTCCTTGAGACGCTCACGGGGGATGCCACGGCCACGGGTGACGTTCTCCAGGAACGGGACCACGTCGTCGGGGCCTTCGGGGCCGCCGAACGACAGCAGCAGCAGGGCGTCATAGGGGCTGGGATCACGCTGTTCGGGCATGCCATCGATCCTGCCACCCTTCCCACGGGGGCGAGGGGCAGGCCCCGGCACGGGCCCGGCCGGCGGCTCCCGCGCGCCCCGAAAACCGGAGGCGGCCAGCGGACACCGCCCGTAAGCTGTATCGGCTCAAGACATCCCTTACCGATCTTCGGTCCTCACCGGCGGAGCATCCTCGTTGCCCAGTCCCTACCGCGCCATCTTCGGCCGCCCCGGCACCAAGTCGTTCTCCGCCGCCGGACTCCTGGGCCGGATGCCGCTGTCCATGATGGGCATCGGCATCGTCACGATGGTCTCCCAGCTCACCGGCCGCTACGGCCTGGCGGGCGCGCTCTCCGCGACCCTCGCACTGTCCGCCGCGGTCCTCGGCCCGCAGATCTCCCGGCTGGTGGACCGGCACGGGCAGAGCCGGGTGCTGCGCCCGGCCACCCTGGTCTCGATCGCCGCGGTCGCCGGTCTGCTGCTGAGTGCGCAGCAGCGCTGGGCGGACTGGCTGCTGTTCGTCTTCGCGGGCTGTGCGGGGTGTGTGCCGAGCGTCGGCTCGATGATCCGGGCGCGCTGGGCGGAGATCTACCGGGGCTCCCCGCGCGAGCTGCACACCGCGTACTCCTGGGAGTCGATCGTCGACGAGGCGTGCTTCATCTTCGGGCCGATCCTGTCCATCGGCCTGTCCACCGCGTGGTTCCCGGAGGCCGGACCGCTGCTGGCCGCCGTCTTCCTGGCCGCCGGGGTGTTCTGGCTGACGGCCCAGCGGGCCACGGAACCGGTGCCGCATCCGCGGGAGCAGCACACCAAGGGGTCGGCGCTGCGCTCACGGGGGCTGCAGGTGCTCGTGGTGACGTTTGTGGCGACCGGCGCGATCTTCGGGGCGATCGATGTGGTGACCGTGGCCTTCGCCGAGGAGGTCGGGCACAAGGCCGCGGCCAGCCTGGTGCTGGCGGTCTACGCCCTGGGCTCCTGTCTGGCCGGTGCCGTCTTCGGGCTGCTGCACCTCAAGGGGCATGCGTCGCGGCGGTGGGTGGTGGGGGTCTGCGCGATGGCGGTGAGCATGGTGCCGCTGCAACTGGTGGGCTCCCTGCCGCTGCTGGCCGTCGCGCTGTTCGTCGCGGGGCTGTCCATCGCCCCGACGATGGTGACCACGATGGCGCTGATCCAGGAACATGTCCCGCGGTCGAAGCTGACCGAGGGCATGACCTGGACCAGCACCGGTCTGGCGGTGGGCGTCGCGCTGGGTTCGTCGGCGGCCGGCTGGGTGGTGGACGCCGCCGGTGCCGCCCGGGGCTATCTGGTGCCGGGGGCCGCCGGTCTGCTCGCCGCGCTGGTGGCGTTCGCCGGCTACCGCAGGCTCCGTCCGCGGCCCACCCCTCCGGTGGCGGGCCCGGCCGTGGCCGGCGGGCTGCCCGGCCGGGACGGACCGGCCGCGGAGCGGCAGGACGAGGAGCGCGTCCCGTAGGGGCGGTCCCGTAGAGCTCGCCGGCCCGGCCGTTATGGCGGAGCTCGGACCGGGCCCGGCCGTCAGGGCGACGCCCGGGCCCGATCGGGCCGTTCCGGCGCACGGCGTGAACAGGCCCCGCCCGCTTGCCTGTTACCGGCGGTACGACATGCCCGGGAGCCGGTCGATTCCAGCCGGTTTCCCGCCCCTGTGATTCCCGTCACCCCACCCGGATGTCGTGTCGGTGACTGACATCATGCGCTCACACCAAGGCGGCCGTACGCGGCCGACCCGCGCGCAGGGAGGGGACGTCACCATGGCAGTCAGCAACGCCGTCGACGGCTCGGGAGGACGGGGGCCGACCACCGGGACCTGGCGCAACTGGGCGGGCAATGTCACCGCCCGCCCCACCCGGAGCGTGGCCCCGGCGAGCACCGAGGAGCTGGCGGCCGCGATCCGCGCCGCCGCCGCGGACGGGCTGACGGTCAAGGCGGCCGGCACCGGCCACTCCTTCACCCCGGTGGCCGCCACCGACGGACTGCTGATCCGCCCCGAGCGGCTGACCGGGGTCCGTACGGTCGACCGCGAGGCCGGGACGGTGACGGTCGCGGCCGGTACACCGCTCAAGTACCTCAACGCGACGCTGGCCGCGTACGGACTGTCGCTGACCAACATGGGCGACATCATGGAGCAGACCGTCTCCGGGGCGGCCGCCACCGGCACCCATGGGACGGGCCGCGATTCCGCGTCGATCGCCGCCCAGATCACCGCCCTCGAACTGGTCACCGCCGACGGCTCGGTCCTGACCTGTTCCGCCGACGAGAACCCGGAGATCTTCACCGCGGCGCGGCTGGGCCTGGGCGCACTCGGCGTGATCAGCGAGCTCACCTTCGCCGTGGAACCGGAGTTCCTGCTGACCGCCCGCGAGGAGCCGATGCCCTTCGACGAGGTGACCGGCCGGTTCGACGAGCTGGTCGCCGAGAACGAACACTTCGAGTTCTACTGGTTCCCGCACACCGGCAGCTGCAACACCAAGCGCAACAACCGCAGCCAGGGCCCGGCGGCGCCCCCCGGGAAGGTCAGCGGCTGGATCGAGGACGAGCTGCTGTCCAACGGGGTCTTCCAGCTCGCCTGCACCGTCGGGCGGGCCGTGCCGGCCGCCATAACGGGCATCGCCAAGATCTCCAGCCGCGCGCTGTCGGCCCGTACGTACACCGACATCCCCTACAAGGTGTTCACCTCGCCGCGGCGGGTGCGGTTCGTGGAGATGGAGTACGCGCTGCCCCGCGCGGCCGCGGTCGCGGCGCTGGGTGAGCTGAAGGCCCTGGTGGAGCGCTCCGACTTCAAGGTCAGCTTCCCGGTGGAGGTGCGCACCGCGCCGGCCGACGACCTTCCGCTGTCCACCGCTTCGGGCCGGGACACCGTGTACCTCGCCGTGCACATGTACCGGGGAACGCCGCACCAGGCGTATTTCGCGGCCGCCGAGCGGATCATGACGGCACACGAGGGGCGCCCGCACTGGGGCAAGCTGCACACCCGCGACGCCGCGTATCTCGCCGACGTCTATCCGCGGTTCGGTGAGTTCACCGCGCTCCGCGATCGGCTGGACCCGGAGCGCCGGTTCGCCAATCCGTATCTGCGGCGGGTCCTGGGGGACTGACCGGCGACGAAGGCCGCGCCCCGGCACCCGTAGGGGCACCGGGGCGCGGCCTTCGTGGGTCCACCCGACCGGGCGGCCCGTCCGTCGGGACGGACCCACCGGGGTCAGCGGACAACAGGGTCAGGAGGCGCCGGGCTCCGGGGCCTGAGGGGCGGACTCCTGCTGGCCGTCCCGGCCTCCCTGGTCCTCGCCGCCGGTCGAACCGTCGCCGCTGCCTGCGCCACCGTCATCGGTGGACTCGCTCGGGGACGGGTTCGGGGACGAGGGCTCGCCGCGGTCCGACGACGCCTTGTCGCCGTCGGACGGGCTCGGGGCCGGCGACGGGGAGTCGCCGTCCGTTCCCTTGCCGGTGCCGTCGTCCTCCGACGTGCCCCGGTCCGGGCCGGGCTCACCGCTGTTGCCGTGCTGCCTGCCCTTCTCCGGGGAACCGGGGTCGGGCGACTTCGGCGTACCGGGCTGCTGCCGGCCCCCTCCCCCGGTCTGGGTGAGGTGGCTCAGCGTGGTGCCCTTCTCGCCGCTCGGCGTCTGCCCGGTGATCAGCTCGGTACCGGTGACCACCCCCATGGCGAGCACGAAGACCGCGAGCGCACCGAGCGCCGGCCGCTTCCAGCCGCGCAGCCGGGTGCCGTACGTCGCGGTGCTGAGCTCCTCGGGCGGTCCGGCCGGGTGCCGCGCGGACCGGCCGGCCGGGTGGGCGGGCGCCCGGCCCGGGGCCATGGTCCGCTCGTCGAGGCGCGGCACCAGCTGCGTGCGGTCGGCGGGCCGCTCCCGGCCCGCGCCGTCCGCCGTGCGCGGGGCGCCGATCCCGCCGTGGCCGGTGGGCCACAGCATCCGCGTCGCGTCGTCGGACGGCGGGTCCGGGTGGGCGCTCGCCGGATCACGGCGGCGGGCCTGCTCGGCCCGCGGGATCAGCTGGGTACGGGCCGTGTCGCGCCCGGTTGTCCTGGCGGCGACGGAGGTGACCTCGTCCTCCGTGCCCTGCTTGTCGAAGGTCGGCAGCACCATCGTGGAACCGGCCTGCCGAGCGTGCGGTGCGGTGGATCGATTTCGGGTGGCGGAGGAGCGGCGTGGCTTCGGCCGGGTCGTGACCGTCGCCTCCTTGATCTGTTCGCCGGTGCGCCGGAACAGGTGGTGGAATATCGAGCCGCCGGTCGTGGCCACGACACTGACCAGACCCGCGCCGATGATGGTTCCGTAGACGCCGAGCCGGCCCGCGAGGTACGCGGCGACGGCCGCAGCGAGCGCGCTGCCGGCAACCTGAGCGACGCTCAGGTCTATCCGCTTCTCCTTCTTCTTCGTGTCGGTTTCGGTTTCTTCGTCCATCTCCAACCTTTGATAGCCCCTTCGATCCATCTTGCATGGAGAAGTGACCATTCGGCGGAGCCATTGGTTCCGATTTTGGGGAATCTGTGAAACTCGCCACCTGAGCACCAGGTAGAGAGGTCGACAAGACGACCGAACACCCTTGCCCGCCCAGAAGTTCGGCGGCGCGGCGGTCCACCTAAGTGGTCCAAATGGAGTACTGTGGCGAGCCCTGGCCCCGGTTCCCGTCCGGCTGCCCGGAACCCGCGGGAGGGGCCCTGAAGGCGGCACTCACCCGGGGTGCCGCCGCTCGGCACGGGTGCACGGCGACAGGCAAGGGGCACGGTCACTGAGCGTGGCGAACAGGTAACCGTGTCATAACGGCGTTTCAGGGCCAAGCCCCGACACGCCGGGCAACTCGGCAATGTTGTGGCAGGCTGCACCCGGGCAGGCCACACTCGACTAGCGGAAGCAGCGACGCACGTGACGTCGGCAGGCACCACCCGGGAGGTCCCCATGCCCGAACTGCGTGTCGTGGCCGTCTCCAACGACGGCACACGGCTGGTGCTCAAAGCTGCGGACAGCACCGAGTACACGCTTCCGATCGACGAACGGCTGCGCGCCGCCGTCCGCAACGACCGTGCGCGGCTGGGCCAGATCGAGATCGAGGTCGAGAGCCATCTGCGCCCACGGGACATCCAGGCGCGTATAAGAGCAGGTGCATCCGCGGAAGAGGTCGCCCAGCTCGCCGGCATCCCCGTCGACCGGGTGCGCCGCTTCGAGGGCCCGGTGCTCGCCGAGCGTGCGTTCATGGCCGAGCGGGCCCGTAAGACCCCGGTGCGGCGCCCCGGCGAGAACACCGGCCCGCAGCTCGGTGAGGCGGTCGCGGAGCGGCTGCTGCTGCGCGGTGCCGACAAGGACAGCGTCCAGTGGGACTCCTGGCGCCGGGACGACGGCACCTGGGAGGTGCTGCTGGTCTACCGCGTCGCGACCGAACCGCACTCGGCGAGCTGGACCTACGACCCGCCGCGGCGGCTCGTCCAGGCCGTGGACGACGAGGCGCGGGCCCTGATCGGCGAGAGCGACGACACGCCCGAGCCGAGCTTCCCGTTCGTGCCGCGGATCGCGCGGCTGCCGCGCGACCGGCCGCTGGACCGCGCCCTGGACCGGCAGACGTCCGAGCGCGGCGAGCGCGCGGCGCAGTCCGGTGGTGAGGACGACGAGCCGCGGGTCGTGGAGGAAGCCACCGGTGAGCGGGAGCGGGATTCGCTGACCAGCCTGCTGGAGGCGGTGCCGAGCTTCCGTGGCGACATGGTCGTACCGGAGAGCACGAAGTCGCCGCAGAGCGATGAGGAGTCCGAGGCCGAGGTCGAGGAGCCACCCGCTCCGGCGGCGAGCGCGGGCGCGGGTTCCGCGTACGCCGATGTGCTGATGCCGCGCGCGGTGGCCGGCCATCGTGACCGGCTGACCGGGACGACGGACCGGCAGGCCGAGGCGGACGGTGTGCGCCCCGGACGCCGTGCCGCGGTGCCCAGTTGGGACGAGATCGTCTTCGGCACCCGGCGCAAGAAGCCGGAGTAACGGGGCCGCGGTCCCCCAGCGCGTCACCCCGTCCGCCCGTGTCCCGGTTTCCCGGGGCGGGCGGACGGGCGTGCTACGGAGGCTCAGCCGGGCTGCGGGCCGGTGGCGACCGGACGGGACGGGTCGGCCGACCACTCGCTCCAGGAGCCGACGTACAGCGCGGCGGGGATGCCGGCGACCGCGAGGGCCAGCACCTGGTGGGCCGCGGAGACCCCGGAACCGCAGTAGACGCCGACCTCGACGTCCGCGGTGGCACCCAGCGCCGCGAACCGCTTGGCCAGGTCCGCGGCGTCACGGAAGACGGTGTCGCCCTCGACGACGTTCTCGGTGGTCGGCGCGGACACGGCGCCCGGGATGTGGCCGGCGACCCGGTCGATGGGCTCGACCTCGCCGCGGTAGCGCTCGGCGGCCCGGGCGTCCAGCAGGAGGCCGCGGCGGGCCACGGCGGCCGCGTCGTCCGCCGTGAGCAGCGGCAGCGCGCCGGGCAGCGGCGTGAAGTCACCGGCCGGCGGGGCCGGTTGTTCGGTGCTCAGCGCGCCGCCGGCCGCCTGCCAGGCGGCGAGACCGCCGTCCAGCACCCGCACCTCGGGGTGACCGGTCCAGCGCAGCAGCCACCAGGCGCGGGCGGCCGCCCAGCCCTGGCCGCCGTCGTAGACGACCACGGGATGGTCCGCGCGGACCCCGGCGGCCCGCATGGCCCCGGCGAAGACGTCGAGGTCGGGCAGCGGGTGACGGCCGGCCGGGCCGGGGGGTGCGGCCAGTTCACTGTCGAGGTCGACATAGACCGCGCCGGGTACATGGCCGGCCGCGTACTCGGGGCGGCCGGGCGGCCCGCCGAGCTGATAGCGGACGTCCAGAAGCACCGGCGGGGCGGGCCGCGCCAACTCGCTCGCGAGTTCGGTAGCGGTGATGATGGCATTCATAGGACTCATCCTTGCGTAGCGACGACTACGTACAGAAGGTGGGTGCCCACCCTCCGTATGGCGCAGTTACACCCTGCCGTAACTCCGCTGAAACGGCTGGGGAACCCTAAAACGGGCATTCTCCCTCGCGAACGTGTCATGGACGGCGCGGCCGGGGCGCACACGAGGTCACCGGGTGCGAGCATCTGCACGGGACCCGCGCCCGTACCGCACATGGTCAGCACCCGACGCTCCGAGGAGAGAGTGACAATGACGACCGAGGCAGCGACCCGGCGGATGCCCGGCGCGCCCTGCTGGGTGAGCCTCCTGGCCCACAGCCTGCCCGTGACGCAGGAGTTCTACGGGGCGCTGTTCGGCTGGGAGTTCCGTCCGGGACCGCAGCATTTCGGTCCGTACTCCCGGGCCTTCCTCGACGGCCGGGAAGTCGCCGGGGTCGGCGAACTGGCGCCCGACCGCCATCTCCCGGTCTCCTGGACCACGTATCTGGCCAGCGACGACGCGGATGTGACCGCCGAACAGATCCGTTCCTGCGGTGGGACGGTGGGCGTCGGACCACTGGACGCCGAGGACGACACGGGGCGGATGGCGATCGCTTCCGACCCGCAGGGAGCGATCTTCGGTGTCTGGCAGGGCAGATCGATGATGGGCACCGCGTTCACCGGCGAGCCGGGCACCGCGGTGTGGAACGAGCTGGTCACCCGGGACACCGCCGCCGTCGGGCCGTTCTACGAGCATGTCTTCGGTCTTGAGGCGGAGCCCCTGTCCCCGGACGACTCCGCCGACTTCGACTATCTGACGCTGCATCTGAAGGACCATCCGGTGGCCGGCATCCACGGGGTGGGCAGCGCCCTGCCACGTGACCGGGGCTCCCACTGGATGACGTACTTCGCCGTCTCCGATACGGACGCGGCGGTCCGCCGGGTGACCGAGCTGGGCGGGCATGTGCTGGACGGCGCCCACGACTCCGCGCACGGCAGGCTGGCGACCGTCTCCGACAGCGAGGGTGCCGTCTTCACGCTCATCCAGCGGCACTGAGGGCCGGTCACCTCATCCGCCGGAAGCCGGCTCCCGTTTGCCGGCTGCTGCTACCTCGCCTGGTCGACCGGCAGGACGTCCGGGGAGAGCGCGACCGCGCGGGCGGACGCCGAGGTCTGGCGGCGGCGGTGGTGACGCCGGCACAGCACCTCGTAGCCGACCTCGGCCGGTGGGCCGTCGGCGTCACCGACGACATCGCCGACCACGACCTGGGCGCCCTCGACGACCATCCGGTTGCCGACCGTGCGGGCGTTGTGCGTGGCGCGGGCGCCGCACCAGCACAGCGCCTCGACCTGAAGCACCTCTACCCGGTCGGCCAGTTCGACCAGGCGCTGGGATCCGGGGAAGAGCTTGCTGCGGAAGTCGGTGCTGATGCCGAAGGCGAAGACGTCCAGTTCGAGGTCGTCGACGACCCGGGCGAGCTGGTCGATCTGTTCGGGGGCGAGGAACTGGGCCTCGTCGGCGATGACGTAGTCGACCCGGCCGCCGGAGGAGAGATGGCCGACGACATGCGCGTAGAAGTCCAGGTCGTCCGCCGCCTCCACGGCCTCGGTGACCAGACCGAGGCGGGAGGAGAGCTTGCCGTGGCCCGCCCGGTCGTTGCGGCTGTAGATCATTCCCTGGAGTCCGCGGGACGAGCGGTTGTGCTCGATCTGCAGGGCCAGTGTCGACTTGCCGCAGTCCATCGTTCCGGAGAAGAACACCAGCTCGGGCATGGTGAGTTGCGGGCCTTTCGGGCTCGTGAGGGGGGCGGGGCGGCGGACGGGCGAGCGGCCGTACGGGTCAGGTGCGGACTTCCAGGAGCGGCACCAGCTGCTCCACCGGGGTCATGGAGCCGTGCATCCCGACCATCTCCGACTCGCGGGGCTCCCGTTCCGTCGCGATGATCACCATATCGGCGTGGGCGGCGGCGACGACATCGCCGATCCGGGCACGCACCCGGTCGTCGACCCGCGGCCCGAACCACCCCGCGGCGATGGCCTCTTCGCGGCTGGCCACCCACATCTGCTCACCGACCACCTCGCGCCATACGGCGAGCACATCGGCGGCCGCGCCCGGGTGGGCGTACACATGCCGGGCCCGGCCCTCGCCACCCAACAGGCGTACGCCGGCACGCAGTTCCCAGTCCTCGTCGAAGTCGATCCGCGACTCGGGGTCGAAGGGGATGTCGATCATGCCGTGGTCGGCGGTGATGTAGAGGGCGCTGCGCGGCGGCAGCTGCTCGGCCAGCCGCTGGGCGAGCCGGTCGACGTACATCAACTGGCCGCGCCAGGCGTCGGAGTTGACGCCGTAGCGGTGCCCCTTGCCGTCGACCTCGGAGTAGTACGTGTAGACCAGCGAACGGTCACCGGCGGCGAGCTGTTCGGCGGCCAGGTCCATCCGCTCCTCGCCGGAGAGCCGGCCGTGGAAGGTGCCGCCGCTGAGGGCGACCTTGGTGAGCGGGGTGTGCTGGAAGTTCGGCGCGGAGACCTGGCAGGTGTGGATGCCGGCGGCGTCCGCGAGCTGGAAGACCGTCGGATACGGCTGCCAGACATGGGGGTCGGTCCACGGGTACCAGCGCAGCTGGTTCATCAGGGCGCCGGTCGCCGGGTCCTCGCAGGTGTAGCCGGGCAGACCGTGGGCGCCCGGCGGCAGTCCGGTGCCGACCGAGGCGAGGGAGGTGGCGGTGGTGGACGGGAAGCCCGCGGTGAGCGGCCGGCCGCTGCCGTTGAACGACGTGCCCAGGAGCGAGGTGAGGAACGGTGCCTCCTCCGGGTGCGCACGCAGCAGCTCCCAGCCGAGGCCGTCGATCAGGAAGACACAGGCACGGTCGGCGGCCGCCAGCTCCATCGCGCCCGCGAGGCCGGGTATGCCCAGCCCGGTGGCGAGGGTGGGCAGCAGATCGGCGAGGGAGGCGGTGCCGTATCGGGGTACCGGGGCGCTGAGCGGGTCGAGCGGTTCGGGTTCCGGCCAGACGGGGGCGGTGTGGACCATCAGCGGGTGGTGGTGGCCGCGGTGGCCTCGGAGAGCGCCTGGGCGAAGGTGAGCGTCTCGCGCACCGAGTCCGGGCCGTCCCCGGCCTCGCTGACCCGCAGCGAGAGGTCGTCGGCGGTGGAGGAGCCCGTGTAGCCGTGGTCCGCCTCGCAGTTGGGGTCGCCGCAGGCGGCGGGCTCCAGGTCCAGGCGGGCGACCGCGCCCCAGCCGATGGTCAGCACGACCTCGCGGGGCAGCTGGCCCGGGGTGTACGACTCCGGGTTGGCGACGACCCGGCTGAGCACCACGGAGGAGATCCGGCCCAGCTTGACGGACTCGGTGGAGGTGGTGGCGTACGGCGACGGGGAGGTGGCGTCGGCGGCCTGCTCGTCGGTGTGGCTGACGATGAAGCGGGTGCCGGTGAGGACCAGGACCGTGACATGGCGGCGGACCTCGTTGGCGTCGAAGGTCGTCTCTTGGTGGACGAGGTACGACACCACCGGCTCACCGCCGACCGCGGCCTGCACCGCCTCGGCCACGAGCGTCGGGTAATAGCCACTGCGCTCGATCGCCGCGCGCAGCCCCTGGGTCGTCGTACCGGTCTTAGCCATGGAGTCCATCTTACGGGGCGTACCGGGCCGCGAGAGCCTCAGTAGACGGGCAGCCGGCGGGGGCCGAGGTCGGTGGTGGCGGGGGGCCTGGCCAGCCGGACGGTCGCACCGAGGACGGACAGCCCGTGGGCTGCGACGACGACCGGTTCGAGGTCCACGCCGACCACCTCCGGGTGGTCGTCGACGAGCCGGGAGACGCGCAGCAGCAGCTCCGCCAGGGCGGCTGTGTCCACGGGCTGGGAGCCGCGCCAGCCGAACAGCAGCGGGGCGGCGCGGATCGAGCGGATCTGCTCGGCGACCTCGCGGTCGGTGGCGGGGATGAGGCGGTGGGCGATGTCGCCGAGCAGCTGGGAGGGCGCCCCGGCGAGGCCGAAGGAGAGGACGGCTCCGGCGGCCGGGTCGATGGCGGCCCGGACGACCGTGTCCACGCCGCGCGGCACCATGGACTGGACGACCGGGCGCAGCTCCTCCGGGGAGCCGAGGTAGTCGGTCAATTCGGCGTAGGTACGGCGGAGTTCGGCCTCACCGGCGATGTCCAGGCGTACGCCGCCGAGATCGGGGCGGTGGCGCAGATGGGGCGCGGTGGTCTTGAGGGCCACCGGATAGCCGAGGCGGGCGGCGGCGCGGACGGCGGTGTCCGGGTCGGGGGCCGGGAGGACGGGGCGGGTGTGGATGCCGTAACGGGCGAGCAGGGCCTCGGCGTCCTGGGGCGGCACCGGGACGGAGCGGCCACTGGGGACGTCGGGGGTGAGCCGGTCCAGGAGACGGTCGATGTCGGCGCCGGCCTGGGCCTCCTGGATGTCGTCGTACTCCGGCACCCGGCCCGGGTCGGCGGCCTCCCGGCGCCAGGCGGCGTAGCGGACGGCCTCGGCGAGCGAGCGGACGGCGCGCTCGGCGGCGGGGTAGGCGGGGATCCGGAGGGGCTCCCGACGGGGGCGGCGCGGGGGGTCGGTCTCGGCGTCGCGGGCCGGGGGCGCCTGGCGTGCGGTGAGCGTGGGCGGCGGGCCCGTGGGGACCGGGGGGCGTGGGGCGCGAGCCGGGGCGGGCGGGACGGACGGGGGCGCCGGGGCCGGGTCCGCGGGGCGGGCCGCCGGCTCGGGGTCGCCCCCGACGGGAGCCGGGGACTCGGCCGGTGGGGCCGGTGCCGCGAGCGCCTCCGCCAGGTCGTCCATCGCGAGGTGGACGACCGTGACCGGCTTCTGCGGGTGGGCGGTCGCGGCGGTGCGCAGGGCGTCGGCGAGCGCGGCGCCCTCGCTGCTCCCCGGGGAGACAGCGGCTCCCTCCCCCACCCAGGGGATGGCCGTGACGACCACGGCATCGCAGCCGTCGGCGGCGAGCGCCTCGGCGAGCGCGTCCCGGAAGTCGTCCGGTGTCGCGGCGGAGGCCAGGACGCGGGGGCGCTGCGGGCGCAGCCCCTCGGTCAGGCAGGCGTCGTAGGCCAGCAGGGCCAGCGACTCGGAATTGCCGAGGATCGCGATCCGCGGGCCGGCCGGCAGCGGCTGGGAGGCCAGCAGCAGCCCGGCGTCGATCAGCTCGGTGACCGTGTCGACGCGGATCACACCGGCCTGGCGCATCAGGGCGGCGACGGTGCTGTCGGGGACCCGGACGGTGGGCACGGCGTGGCCGGGAGGGGCGGTGCCGTTGTGCCGGGCGCCCTTGGCGACCACCACCGGTTTGACGGCGGCGGTGCGGCGGGCGAGGCGGGCGAATTTGCGGGGGTTGCCGATGGACTCCAGATAGAGGATCACGACATCGGTGTCCGGGTCCTCGTACCAGTACTGGAGCAGGTCGTTGCCGGAGACGTCGGCGCGGTTGCCGGCCGAGACGAAGGCGGAGACACCGGCGATCCCGCCGTCACCGGGGCCGCGCGCATGCAGTCCGCTGAGCAGGGCGATGCCGATGGCGCCGGACTGGGTGAACAGGCCGATGTGGCCGGCGCCGGGCATCCGCGGGGCGAGCGAGGCGTTCAGCCGGACGTCGGGGGCGGTGTTGATCAGGCCGAAGGCGTTGGGTCCGATCAGCCGCATGCCGTACGACCGGGCCTGCCGGAGCAGGTCGCGCTGCCGCTCCCGGCCCTCCGGGCCCGCCTCCGCGTACCCGGAGGACAGGACCAGCACGCCCTGGACCCCGTGCTCGCCGCAGTCACGGATCACCTCGGGGACGCTGTCCGCGGGGACGGCGATGACGGCGAGGTCGACCGGGTCGGTGATCTCCCGCAGGGCGCGGACGGCCGGCACGTCCTCCGGGTCGAGCCGTCGCAGGCCCTCGGGGAAGGCGTGGTTGACGGCGTGCACCCGGCCCGTGAAGCCGGAGTCCACGAGGCTGCGCAGGGCGGTACGGCCGACACCGCCGGGGGCCCGGCCGGTGCCGATGACGGCGACCGAGCCCGGCGCGAGCAGCCGCTGCACGGAGCGGGCCTCGGCGCGCTGCTCGCGGCCGCGCATCACGGCCATGGACTGCTCGGTCGGCTCCAGGTCGAACTCGAGACGGACCACGCCGTCCTCGAAGGTGCGCTTGTGGGTGTAGCCGGCGTCCGTGAACACCTTGATCATCTTGGAGTTCGCGGGGAGCACCTCGGCGGCGAACCGGCGGATGCCGCGTTCGCGGGCGACCGCCGCGATGTGCTCCAGGAGGGCGGAGGCGACTCCGCGGCCCTGGTGGGCGTCCTGGACGAGGAAGGCCACCTCGGCCTGGTCGTCCTCGGGGTCCTTGGCGGGCAGTCCCTGGTCGTTGATCCGGTCGTAGCGGACGGTGGCGATGAACTCGCCGCCGACCGTGGCGGCGAGCCCGACCCGGTCGATGTAGTCGTGGTGGGTGAAACGGTGCACATCGCGGTCGGACAGGCGGGGGTAGGGCGCGAAGAAGCGGTAGTACTTCGATTCGTCCGAGACCTGCTCGTAGAAGGAGACCAACCGCTCGGCGTCGTCGGGGGTGATGGGGCGGATCCGCGCCGTGCCGCCGTCACGCAGCACCACGTCGGCTTCCCAGTGGGTCGGGTATGCGTGCTCCGGCGGCGTCTGCATGCGGACAGCGTACGACCGGCCACCGACAACCGACCCGGCGCGCGTACGCTCGGGGTGCGGGGCGGGCTGCGCCCCGTAGGACGTACGGCCTGCCGGGCCTCCCAGGGGTCTCACGGCCGCGCAGGCCGGAACGCAGGGCCGGCGGACCACACCCGGCAGCGTGAGAGACTGGTCTAGACAACTGTCACGACTTTGAAGGGCAACACCATGGCAGAGCGCCGCGTCAATGTCGGTTGGGCCGAGGGCCTGCACGCCCGCCCCGCGTCGATCTTCGTCCGTGCGGCCACCGCCTCCGGCGTCCCGATGACGATCGCCAAGGCTGATGGCAACCCCGTCAACGCGGCCTCCATGCTCGCGGTCCTCGGGCTCGGCGCCCAGGGCGGCGAGGAGATCGTGCTGGCCTCCGACGCCGAGGGCGCCGAGGCGGCACTGGACCGTCTCGCCAAGCTCGTCGCCGAGGGTCTCGAGGAGCTCCCCGAGACCGTCTGAGTCCGCCAGGACTTCTGCCGCATACGGCGGCCCCGCAGTGGTGACCGGATCGGTTGCCGCTGCGGGGCCGTTTCGCTGCGTGCCTTCCCGTTGCGGGAGGGATACGGGGAATTCCGGGGCGAGCGCCATCCGGGAGCGATGGCGGCCGATATCCGGGAGCCACCCGAAAAAGCGCACACCATTAAGCGCACGCGGCGCCGATAAAAAATCGGCATACCAAATGCAGGATCGCGGCATGGCAATTGCAGGCCCGGATCGAATAACGCACCGCCGCGCGCCACGGCTGCCGAATTCGCGCCTCTTTGTATACGGGGCGATTGTTAAGGGCGGACGCGTGCCGTGTTGACGGGTCGTTTCGGATCCCTCACCTCGGGGGCGGCGGGACGACGCAGCCGGTAGACGGGGAGCGAGCGCTCGACATGAGCCGCCATCAGGGCGCGCGCCCGTTCCGCGTCCCCCCGGGCCACCGCGTCCAGCACCGCGCCGTGTTCGTCCCAGGACTCGCTTACCCGGGACGGCAGTTCCACCGTGTACATCCACTCGATCTTGCGCCGCAGCTGGGTCAGCAGCGCCGTCAGGCTGGGGCTGCCGACCGCCTGGGCGAGCGTTTCGTGGAACCAGCCGTCCAGTTGGCGCAGATCCGCCAGGTTGCCGTGACGGGCTCGCTCGCGGCCGAGGCGTACCAGGCCGCGGAGCACCTTGAGGTGGGCCGGGCTGCGGCGGGCGGCCGCGCGGGCGGCGCCCAGCGGCTCCAACAGGGCCCGGATGTCCAGGAGGTCGGCGGCTTCCTGCTCGGTGGGTTCGGCGACGCAGGCACCCGCGTGGTGGCGGGTGGTGACGAAGCCCTCGGACTGAAGGGTGCGCAGCGCTTCGCGCACCGGCACTCTGGAGACGCCGTAACGGGCCGCCAGGATCTCCTCGATCAGCCGGCTCCCCGGCGCCAGCGCACCGGAGACAATGTCGTCGCGAATCGCCGTGCACACCGCATGCGCGGAAATATGGCCTCGCATCTTCCGTGCCTCCGCCGTAATCCCCTGGAAACGCCGCCGGTCGGCGGCTTTTCCGTGACTCTATTCGACTGGCACGGCTTTTCCGACGGCGTCCGGTTATTCATGGATAATTTTTGGCCGGAAGTCGCGGCCATCAGCGCAACTCGTGCGCGCGCACCGCACCCCGGATACGCCGAAGCCCCGGCCGGGGGACCGGGGCTCCGAAGGACGCTCGGCGTGTGGCGCCGGGCCAGTAGGGGCGCGGCACCGACGCGGCGCGGGATCAGACGTTGACGCCGTGCCCGCGCAGGTAGGCGACCGGGTCGATGTCCGAGCCGTAGTCGGCGCCGGTGCGGGCCTCGAAGTGCAGGTGCGGGCCGGTGACGTTGCCGGTGGCGCCGGAGAGGCCGATCTGCTGGCCCGGGGTGACCTGCTGGCCGACCGAGACTCCGAGCGACGACAGGTGGCCGTACTGGGTGTACGTGCCGTCGTTCATCTTGATCACGATGTTGTTGCCGTACGAGCCGCCCCAGCCGGCCTCGACGACGGTGCCCGAGCCGACCGCGTGGACGCTGGTGCCGGAGGCGGCGTGGAAGTCGATGCCGGTGTGGCTGCCGGAGGACCACAGGCCACTGGAGGCCTTGTAGGAGGTGGAGACGTAGGAGTCGGAAATCGGGGCGACAAAGGCGTTGAGGCGCTTGCGCTCCGCGTCACGGGCGGCGCGCACCTTGGCCTCGTGGGCGGCCTTGGCTTTCTTCTTCGCCGCCTCGGCACGCCGCTTGGCCTCGTCGGCCTGCTTCTTGGCGACGGCCTCGGCCTTCGCCCTCGCCGCGGCGATCTCCGCGTCGGCCTGCTGCGCGTCGGCCTGGGCCTCGACCCGGCTGGCGAGCTCGTCCCCCAGCACGACGGCCTGCTGGAGTCCGGTGTCGTGCGGGCGTGCCTCGTCCGTCGCGGCCAGCGCCGGCGAGGCCACGGAAGCGACCACACCACCGGCCGCGAGGGTGGCTATGCCGGCGATGTTGCGGCCCGTCTTGACGGGACGGCTCGTGCGACGGTGCTTCCCGGTGGCACGGATGAACGCCATGTGCTGGCTTGTCCTTTCCCTCCTTCTCGCCTACCGGGTTAGCTGACGGGTTCGGAGCAGGAAGGTCTCCTACGGACTCCTCGGAGAGGAGCCCGATTCACCCCAAGGGACATGTGGGTCCCCGGCTCCCCTGGCTCGCGCCGTACGGGGACTCGGCGATGGCTGCCCGGTGCCACTGTTGTGGCGGACTTGTGACGAACAGCCGGACTGACGCTAAACGGGGCAACTTTCAATCGGCAAACAGATCAGCTTTTTTGTGCGGGATGCCACAAGAACCGGGGCACCAGCCGCGATAAACCGGACATACGGCGGCTCCCGTGGCCGATAAGTGCCACGGGAGCCGCATGTCGATATATGACCTTCCGTCACACCGGCGGGACTAGCCGCTGACGACGGTCACCTCTCCGATGCCCAGCGCCTTGACCGGTTCGGCGATCTGTGCCGCATCGCCCACCAGGACCGTCACCAGCCGGTCCACGGGGAAGGCGTTGACCGCCGCCGCGGTCGCCTCGACCGTGCCGGTCTCCGCGAGGCGGGCGTACAGCTGCGCCTGGAAGTCGTCCGGCAGCTGCTGCTCCACCTGGTCGGCGAGGGTGCCCGCGACGGCCGCCGCGGTCTCGTACTTCAGCGGCGCGACCCCGACGAGGTTCTGCACGGCGACATCCCGCTCCTCGTCCGTCAGCCCCTCTGCCGCGAGGGTGCGCAGCACCTTCCACAGGTCCTCGAGCGCCGGGCCGGTGGAGCCGGTGTCCACCGAGCCGCTGATGGCGAGCAGCGCGGCGCCCGTGGAGCCCTCCGGGGAGCTGGGGGCGGTGGAGCGCAGGACCTGGCCGAAGGCCCGCACCCCGTAGGTGTAGCCCTTCTCCTCCCGCAGCACGCGGTCCAGACGGGAGGTGAGGGTGCCGCCCAGGCAGTACGTGCCGAGGACCTGCGCGGGCCACACCCGGTCGTGCCGGTCGGCACCGATACGGCCGATGAGCAGCTGCGTCTGGACGGCCCCGGGGCGGTCCACGATCACCACCCGGCCGGTGTCGTCGGCGATGATCGGCGCGGCCGTCAGCGGCTCGGCCGTGGAGCCGGTCCAGGCGCCGAGAGTGCCGGCGAGCGCCGCGTCGAGGTCGACGCCGGTGAGGTCACCGACCACTACGGCGGTGGCCGTGGCGGGCCGTACATGGGCGTCGTAGAAGGCACGGACGGCCGCGGCGTCGATCCGCGCGACGGTCTCCTCGGTGCCCTGCCGGGGCCGCGACATGCGGGCGGTGGCCGGGAACAGCTCCTTGGACAGCGACATCGCGGCACGGCGGGCCGGGTTGGCGAGCTCGTGCGGAATCTCGTCGAGGCGGTTGCGGACCAGCCGCTCGACCTCGCTCTCCGGGAAGGCGGGCGCCCGCAGCGCGTCGGCGAGCAGGCCGAGCGCGCGGTTCAGCCGGGACACCGGCACCTCGAGGGAGACCCGTACACCGGGGTGGTCGGCGTGCGCGTCCAGGGTGGCGCCGCAGCGTTCCAGCTCGGCGGCGAACTCCTCCGCGTCCAGCGTGTCGGTCCCTTCGGACAGCGCACGCGCCATGATCGTGGCGACGCCGTCCAGGCCCTCGGGTTCGGCGTCCAGCGGCGCGACGAGGTTGATCTCGACGGCGACGACCTGCTGGCCGGGACGGTGGCTCGTCAGGAGGGTGAGCCCGTTGGGCAGTTGGCTGCGCTCGGGGGCGGGGAAGGCCCACGGCTTGGGTGCGCCCCCCTGGGGCTGCGGGTGGAAGTCCATGGTGCTCACGGGGGAATCGGCGTGGGTGGTGGCGTCGCTCACTGGTCCGCCTCCCCTTCCTCGGTGTCGGCGGCGTCGGTCGGCTCGGTGGGCTCGTAGACGAGCACCGCGCGGTTGTCGGGGCGCAGCCGGGCCTTGGCGACCGCCTGCACCTCCTCCGGGGTGATGTCCAGCACGCGCTGGACGGCGGTCAGCGCGAGCTGCGGGTCACCGAACAGGACGGCGAAGCGGCACAGTTCGTCGGCGCGGCCGCTGACCGTGGCCAGCCGGTCGAGCCACTCACGCTCCAGCTGGGCCTGCGCCCGCTCCATCTCTTCCGGCGTCGGCCCCTCGGCGGCGAACCGGGCCAGCTCCTCGTCGACCGCGCGCTCGATGTCGGGCACCTCGACCCCGCCGGACGTCTTCACATCCAGCCAGCCCAGCGAGGGGGCGCCGGCCAGCCGCAGCAGGCCGAAGCCGGCGGCGACGGCGCTGCGGTCGCGGCGCACCAGCCGGTTGTACAGGCGGGAGGACTCGCCGCCGCCCAGAACGGTCAGCGCCAGGTCACCGGCGTCCGCCTCACGGGTGCCGTCGTGCGGCAGGCGGTAGGCCGCCATCAGGGCGCGGGAGGGCACGTCCTCCTCGACGACCTCGCGCAGCTCGCCGCCGAGGATGTCGGGCAGGGTGCCGTCCCGGGGCGGCTGCTTGCCGTCGTGCGAGGGGATCGAACCGAAGTACTTCTCGATCCAGGCCAGCGTCCGCTCGGGGTCGATGTCGCCGACGACCGACAGGACGGCGTTGTTGGGCGCGTAGTACGTACGGAAGAAGGCCCGCGCGTCCTCCAGGGACGCCGCGTCCAGATCGGCCATCGACCCGATGGGGGTGTGGTGGTACGGGTGGCCCTCGGGGTACGCCATGGCCGTGAGCTTCTCGAAGGCCGTGCCGTAGGGGACGTTGTCGTAGCGCTGGCGGCGTTCGTTCTTGACGACGTCGCGCTGGTTCTCCAGTGACTCTTCGTCGAGCGCGGTCAGCAGTGAGCCCATCCGGTCCGCCTCCAGCCAGAGCGCGAGCTCCAGCTCATGGGCGGGCATGGTCTCGAAGTAGTTGGTGCGCTCGAAGCTCGTGGTGCCGTTGAGCGAACCGCCGGCGCCCTGCACCAGCTCGAAGTGGCCGTTGCCCTTCACCTGCGCGGAACCCTGGAACATCAGATGCTCGAAGAGGTGAGCCAGGCCCGTACGGCCCTTGACCTCGTGGCGGGAGCCGACGTCGTACCAGAGGCACACCGCCGCGACCGGGGTCAGGTGGTCTTCGGAGAGCACCACGCGCAGGCCATTGGCCAGCCGGTGCTCGGTCGCTGTCAGGCCGCCGGAGCCGGCTTGTTCTGTGGCCGTGTGACCCATGGGCATGTACGTCCCTTCGATCCGCTTGCGAGGAAGTTCTGTCACTGTATGCAAGCGCGTCGGCATCTGGCGAAGTTCCCGTCCGACCGGCCCCGAACGTACGCCGCGCTCGGCTCCCGCGGGGCCGAAGGGGGAGTCGCGGTCGGCGTTGTCAGTGGCGCGGTCCACAATGGTCCGCGTCAGACTCAGACATACTCGCGGGTCGATCCCCCAGCTGGTTGACCCGACTGGTTGACCCGACGCTTTCCCGACATCGGCAGTAGACGCAGCAGAAGGAGCCGCAGCCGCGATGGCCCGCCGCAGCACGAAGACCCCGCCGCCGGACGACTTCGAGGAGAGGATCCTCGACATCGACGTCGTCGACGAGATGCAGGGTTCCTTCCTTGAGTACGCGTATTCGGTCATCTACTCGCGCGCCCTGCCGGACGCCCGCGACGGGCTCAAGCCCGTGCACCGCCGCATTCTGTACCAGATGAACGAAATGGGGCTGCGCCCCGACCGCGGCTACGTCAAGTGCGCCCGCGTCGTCGGCGAGGTGATGGGTAAGCTCCACCCGCACGGCGACGCATCGATCTACGACGCGCTGGTGCGCATGGCGCAGCCGTTCTCCATGCGGCTGCCGCTCGTGGACGGCCACGGCAACTTCGGTTCCCTGGGCAATGACGACCCGCCCGCCGCGATGCGGTACACCGAGTGCCGGATGGCGTCCGCCACGTCCCTGATGACGGAGTCCATCGACGAGGACACCGTCGACTTCTCGCCGAACTACGACGGCCAGGAGCAGGAACCGGCCGCCCTCCCGGCCGCGTACCCGAACCTCCTCGTCAACGGCGCCTCCGGCATCGCCGTCGGTATGGCGACGAACATGCCGCCGCACAACCTGGGCGAGGTCATCGCCGCGGCCCGCCATCTGATCAAGCACCCCAACGCCGATCTCGACACCCTGATGCGCTTCGTGCCGGGTCCCGATCTGCCGACGGGCGGCCGGATCGTGGGTCTGGGCGGCGTACGGGACGCGTACGAGAAGGGCCGTGGCACGTTCAAGATCCGTGCGACGGTCACCGTGGAGAACGTCACCGCGCGCCGTAAGGGCCTGGTCGTCACCGAACTCCCCTTCACCGTCGGCCCCGAGAAGGTCATCTCCAAGATCAAGGACCTGGTCGGATCGAAGAAGCTCCAGGGCATCGCCGACGTCAAGGACCTCACCGACCGTGAGCACGGCCTGCGGCTGGTGATCGAGGTCAAGAACGGCTTCAACCCCGAGGCCGTATTGGAGCAGCTCTACAAGCTCACGCCGATGGAGGAGTCCTTCGGCATCAACAATGTCGCGCTGGTGGACGGCCAGCCGCTGACGCTGGGCCTGAAGGAGCTGCTGGAGGTCTATGTCGACCACCGCTTCAATGTGGTGCGCCGGCGCAGCGAGTTCCGGCGGACCAAGCGGCGCGACCGTCTGCACCTGGTCGAGGGCCTGCTCACGGCCCTGGTGGACATCGACGAGGTCATCCGCCTCATCCGCTCCAGCGAGAACAGCGCGCAGGCCAAGGAGCGGCTGATCGAGCGCTTCTCGCTGAGCGACATCCAGACGCAGTACATCCTCGACACCCCGCTGCGCCGGCTGACCAAGTTCGACCGTATCGAGCTGGAGTCGGAGCGTGACCGGCTTCAGGACGAGATCGAGAAGCTGACGGCGATCCTGGAGTCGGACACCGAGCTGCGCAAGCTGGTCTCCGGCGAGCTGGCCGCGGTCGCGAAGAAGTACGGCACGGACCGGCGCACGGTCCTGCTGGAGTCGGCGGGCCCCGCGGTCGGTGCGGTGCCGCTGGAGGTCTCCGACGACCCGTGCCGGGTGCTGCTCTCCTCGACGGGGCTGCTGGCACGCACGGTCACCGGGGACATGACCTTCGACGTCGACGCCAAGCGCGTCAAGCACGATGTGATCGTTTCAGCGGTGCCGGCGACGACCCGTGGCGAGGTGGGGGCCGTGACGTCCCTGGGACGGCTGCTGCGGATCTCGGTGATCGACCTGCCCCAGCTCCCGGAGACCGCGGCGGCGCCGAGCCTCTCCGGTGGGGCGCAGCTCTCGGAGTTCCTCACCTTGGAGGACGGCGAGGAGCTGGTCTGTCTGACCACGCTGGACGAGTCCTCGCCGGGCCTGGCGCTCGGCACGGAACAGGGCGTCGTCAAGCGGGTGGTGCCCGACTACCCCGCCAACAAGGAGGAGTTGGAGGTCATCACCCTCAGGGAGGGTGACCGCATCGTGGGCGCGGTCGAGCTGCGCACCGGTGAGGAGGACCTGGTCTTCATCACCAACGAGGCTCAGCTGCTGCGCTATCCGGCGTCGCAGGTGCGGCCGCAGGGCCGGCCGGCGGGCGGCATGACGGGCGTCAAGCTGGGCGAGGGCGCGAAGGTGATCTCGTTCGCCGCGGTCGATCCGGCCACCGACGCCATGGTGTTCACGGTCGCCGGCTCGCACGGCACGCTGGACGACTCGGTGGCGACGGCCAAGCTCACCCCGTTCGACCAGTACCCGCGCAAGGGCCGGGCGACCGGCGGGGTGCGCTGTCAGCGGTTCCTGAAGGGTGAGGACTGTCTGACCCAGGCGTGGGCGGTGCCCGCTCCGGTGCGGGCCGCGGACGCCAAGGGCACCCCGGTCGAGCTTCCGGAGGTGGATCCGCGCCGGGACGGCTCGGGAGTGCCGCTGACGAAGCCGGTGGCGGCGCTGGCGGGGCCGGTGTAACCGGCAGCCGCGGTGGCCGACGTGGTCGACGCCTCCGGGCCGGTGGAGAACCGGCCCGGCGGCGTCACTCGTCCTCGGTCTCCTCGTGTGCTGCCACGTACCGCAGCACACCCCACATGCTGTTCGGACCGGCTTCCGAGGGTGTGCTGTCCCGGCAGTTCTCCAGCTCCTTGCGCAGGGCCGGGGCGTCGATACCGCTGCCGATCATGACGAGCTGGGTGCACCGCTCCTCGCCCTTCGGCCACGGCGCGGGGTAGAAGCGCAGGAAGTCACCGACGGCGTGCACCGTGAACTTCTGGCGGTTCTCCGGTACGTCGAAGTGGACGAAGCCCTTGATGCGGTAGAGGCCGGCCGGGCGGCTGTCGAGGAAGTCCATGAGACGGCGCGGGTGCATCGGCTCGGCGGAGGTGAACTCCACGCTCTCGTAGGCGGCGTGGAGGTGGCCCGCGTGGTGGGCGTGGCCGGGGTGGCCGCACTCACCGGGGTGGCCGCAGTGGTCGTCGGAGTCGTGGGCGGGGCCCCCGTTCGCCGCGGCCTCGCGCAGCAGGTCCTCGAAGGACAGCTGGCGGACGGCCGCGTCGCGGTCCTCGCCCGGTCCGCGGTCGAAGAACAGCTCGGGATCGACCCTCCCGTAGGCGGTGCAGATCACCGGGCGGCCGGGAGCCAGGTCGGCGAGCGTGTCCATGAGTGACTGCCGCGCCGCGTCGCCGATGCGATCGGCCTTGTTCAGCACCACGATGTCGGCGATGGCCACATGCCGGTCCAGTTCGGGATGCCGCACCCGGGTGTCGTCGAACTCCGCGGCGTCGACGACCTCGATCAGCCCGCCGTAGACGATCCGGTCGTTGTCGCTGGCCAGGATCATCCGGATGAGTTCCTGCGGCTCGGCCAGCCCGCTGGCCTCGATGACGATCACGTCGATACGGGCGGTGGGGCGGGCCAGCCGCTCCAGGTAGGTGTCCAGCTCGCTGGTGTCGACCGCACAGCACAGACAGCCGTTGCCGAGCGAGACCATCGAGTCGACCTGCCCGGCGACGGTCATGGCATCGATCTCGACGCTGCCGAAGTCATTGACGATGGCGCCGATCCGGGTGCCGTCACCGTTGCCCAGGAGGTGGTTGAGGAGGGTGGTCTTGCCCGACCCGAGGAAGCCCGCGAGCACGACGACCGGGATCTGTTGCGTGGCCAAGGGGGCGCCTCCATGGTGCGGGTGGCGGGCCGCGCGGACCGGCGGCGGACGAGCTGTCGATCGTAACGGACCGCCGGCGCCACGGGCTCGGCTCGGCCCCCCTGCGGCCTCCCCCGCTAGCGGGGTGCGACGACGGGCACCGCCTGCGGCGGGGGCGGTCCGACATACCGGGCCGCGGGGCGGATGATCTTCGAATCCTGGGCCTGCTCCAGGATGTTGGCACTCCAGCCGACCACCCTGGCCGCGCAGAAGGTGGGCGTGAACATCTCGCGCGGCAGGCCGCACAGCTCCATGACGACGCCCGCGTAGAGCTCCACATTGATGTGCAGCTCACGGCCGGGCTTGAGCTCGGCCAGCAGCTTTTCGACCCTCGCCTCCACCTGGACGGCGAAGTCCACCAGCGGGCCACCGAAGCGCTCGGCGATACCTCGCAGCATCCGGGAGCGCGGGTCCTCGGTGCGGTAGACGGAGTGCCCGAACCCCATGATCCGGTCGCCACGCCGCACGCGGTCACGGACCCATGAATCGATGCGGTCAGGAGTGCCGATGGCGTCGAGCATGTCCAGGGCGCGACTGGGCGCACCGCCGTGCAGCGGCCCGGAGAGCGCACCGACGGCGCCGACGAGACAGGCCGCGAGGTCGGCACCGGTGGAGGTGATGACGCGTGCGGTGAAGGTCGAGGCGTTGAAGCCGTGGTCGATGGTGGAGATCAGATACGCCTCGATGGCCCGGACCTGCGCCGGCTCCGGCTCGTCGCCGGTGAGCATGTAGAGGTAGTTGGCCGCGTGGCCGAGGTCCGCACGCGGCTCGACGGGGGTCAGGCCCTGGCCGAGGCGGTGCAGCGCGGTGATCAGGGTCGGTACGGCCGCGCAGGCGGCGAGCGCGTCGGCACGGCGGTGGCCGGCGTCGAGGTCGTACAGCGGCCGGAAGCCCACCGTTGCGCCGAGCAGCGACAGTGCGGTGCGCAGCCCGGCGAGCGGACCGGAGAGCGCACCGGCATGGGCGAGAGCGGGCAGCGCGTCCCGCACGGCCGCGGGCAGCGTGCGCAGGGCGGCGGTCTCGGCCTTGAACGCCGCCAGCTGCGCGGCGTCGGGCAGCTCCCCGTGGAACATCAGGTACCAGACGTCCTCGAAGCTGCGAGCGGTGGCCAGCTCGACGGCGGAGTACTGGCGGTAGTGGTAGAAGCCCTCGGTGCCCCGTACGTCGCCCAGTTGGGTCTCGGTGACGATGACGCCCGCAAGCCCGCGGGGAGCGTCGATCGCTGCGTTCACCCTGGCGGTCGGCATGGCTGATCTCCTTGCTCTTCTCACCCGAACATTGATCCGACTGTCTATGCTTGACTCAATAGTTGTCAATGTTGATTGAATCAATATGGATGGGCCTGGATACGGTGACCTCATGGCGGATCGAGAAGCAGCGCAGGACGCAGGCGGGCAGCGACTGAGCACCCGGGAGGCGGCCGACCGGCTCGGCGTGAAGCCGGAGACGGTGTATGCCTATGTCAGCCGCGGCCAGCTGACCAGCCGCCGCGAGCCGGGCAGCCGCGGCAGCACCTTCAACGTGAAGGAGGTCGACGCCCTCGCCCGCCGTACCGGACGCCGCGAGACTTCTGCCTCCGGTGGCGAGTTGGCCGTCCGTACGGGCATCACACTGATCGACCGCGACCACTGCTACTTCCGCGGCGTCGACACCTCGGAACTCGCCGCCCACTACAGCTACGAGGAAGTCGCCGAGTGGCTGTGGACCGGCGAGCTGCGGCCCGGCATCCACTTCACAGCGCCACAGGACGCCCTGTCCGCCGCCCGACGAGCCGTCCAGGCGCTGCCCTCCCACAGCGGACCGATGGACCGGCTACGGGTCGCCGTGATCGCCGCCGCGGCCGCCGACCCGTTGCGCTTCGACCTGTCCGAGGCCACCGTCGTCGAGACCGCCCGCAGCCTCATCCCGACCCTTGTCGACGCCTTGCCGCCACAGGCCCCGAAGCAATGCACCACCAACGCACTCGCCCCACGCCTCTGGTCACGACTGACCGCTGAACCGGCCGACGCCGCGGCACTCCGCGTCCTGGACGCCGCGCTGGTCCTGCTCATCGACCACGACCTCGCTGCCTCGACCTGCGCGGTCCGGGTCGCCGCCTCTGCCCGTGCCCATCCGTACGCGATCGTGTCGGCCGGCTTCGGGGCGCTGGACGGCGTGCTGCACGGCGCGGCGAGCGGCCTCGCTCACCGGTTGCTGCTGGAAGTACTGGACCGCGGCAGCGCGGCCACCGTCGTCGCCGACCACCTACGGGCCGGCCGCCGGGTACCAGGCCTCGGCCACCGCCTCTACAGCGGCGAGGACCCACGAGCACGCGCCCTCTTCAAGCTCCTGGAGGACGTACCTCAGGCCCGCCCCGCCTTGGAGGCCGCCCGTCAAGTGATCACCACAACGGCGCGGCACACGGACTTGCACGCCAACGTAGACCTGGCCTTGGCCGTACTGACCGTCTCGACGGGCATGCCGACCGAGGCGGGCGAGACCATCTTCGCCATCTCCCGAACGGCCGGCTGGATCGCCCACGCCCTGGAGGAATACGCCGAACGTCCTCTCCGCATGCGCCCCAGCGGCCAGTACCAGGGGCCCCGCCCACCACAACCGTTGCCATGAAAGGCAGCCGCGCGGAGGGATGGGGCAGAGCCGGCTCAGACGCCACCAGCAAAACGCGGTCGGCATCGGCATCGCCGGGACTCACACGGTGTGACACCCACTAACATCCAGTTCCTTCCGCCCGCCCTCGTCCCCTGGATGCCCACCCGGAAGCCGACTCCCGACGGATGAGGTTAGGCTCACCTATGTGAGTACCTGCGCCACCGCTTCCCGTGAATCGGCCGAATCGCTCGCCGGAACCGCTGCGCCTGCCCGGACCTGGCTGCTCATCGAGCAAACAGGACCCTGGGGCGCCCATGCGCTGACGGACAGTCACCTTGATCCTGACGTCGGCCGGGCCCTCGAAGCCGCGGCAGAGGGGACAGGCGTACGCGTTGCCCTTATCCGGCGGCCGGGACGCCACGCCGACTGTCACGGCACCTCCAGGCGACGTATGTTCCTCGCGCACACCGCCCCCGGGTGCTCCTGGATCCGGACGACCACAGTTACCGACCCGCGGGCCGCCCTCGACCTGGACTTCACGACCCTGGGCGCGGGAGAGCATCACGGCCTCTGGGAGCCGTACATCGGTGAACCTCTGGTTCTCGTCTGCACCAACGGCAAGCGGGACCGCTGCTGTGCCCTGCTCGGCCGCCCGCTCGCCGCCGAGCTCGCCGCCGGCGGGTCCGAGGTCTGGGAGGTCACCCACATCGGTGGCCACCGCTTCTCCCCGACCCTTTTCGTCCTCCCCTACGGCTACGCCTACGGGCGCGCCTCGGCTCCCTTGGTCAAGGAGGCTGTGGAGGCGGCGCGCGACGGACGGATCACGAGCGACCATTGCCGCGGGCGCTCGGCCTGGGACCGGCCGGGCCAGGCCGCTGACCTTGCCGTCCGCGGGCTGATCGCGGAGGACCGGGCGGACGCACTCGACGTCGTACGGACCGACCCGATGTGGCCCGAACCCAAGCCGGCCAACAGCCGGACGCCGGGCAGCGCGATGGTTGTGGGAGCCTCCCCTGCCTGGGTCGTCACCGTCGCGCACTCCGACGGGCGTACCTGGCAGGTCACCGTCGAACAACGGGCCGATGGTGCTGCGGCGCCCGCTAGCTGTGGTGCGCCGCTCGGTCCACCGGCGCGTATGGCGGTTGTCTCCGTCACCGCGGCGAACGGCATGCTTCACGGGACGCCCCAGACCGCCGCCAGCAGGTGATCTCGCGGGCTTGCCCTGACAGTCCGCGAGCGCTCCGGCAGCCTTCGCTTCCCCCACCCGCGCGAGGTGCGGGTCTTCCCGCTTGCCGGGCCGATGGCCGTATGTGGGCCGGCTATCCCGGCCACCTGAAGCAGGGCCTGGCCCACCGTTGCCGTCCTCCGGTACCGCAGGGCCGCCGCAGGACCAGGTGAGGCGGCAGGAGAAACGCACTGACCAACCGCGTCGAGCCCGTACAGCCCCGCCTCGGCGGCCGAACCGTACGCCACCCACCCGCTTCCACCGCTGCCGCCCCGCACCGCAGCCATCCCCCGCCGACCTCATTGCCCGCTCCTTCCTACGCACGCACGACGCGCCTCGCCTCGCTCTGGCGGCCTTGACCGCCCAAGCAAGACCCCCGCCAGCCTCACCACGCGAGGCTAAGCGTGCACACTCCGCGCCCAAAAGGCCTGTGGATAACTCCCCTTGGTGGCTCCTCCGGCCTTGCCTACGCGCACCTGCCCTGCGCCTTCCGTACGAGGGGAAATCGCCGCGCAAGCAGCGGGTCGCTGACCACGCCGACACATCGGTGACCTGCTGTTGAGGGATCGTATGGACGCGCCGACTCCGGCAGCCGTGAGTCGCGCCATCGTCCTCGCGGTGGCCGTCGGCGTCATGGCATGGGCGATCGTGATGGCGTGGGGGATCTGGGTGTTCGCCCTGGGTTAGGCGATAGCGCAGCGAGGCAGGCATCCCGCCCTGGCCCCAGGTTCGGGAGCGGGCGGTGTCACATTCCAGTGGCCGTCCGGACACCCTCCGAATTCCCTCCAGCGGGTATTACCCACCCGACCACCGCCGCGCTTACTGTTCGTTCGTATGGGCGAGAGGGAAGAGTCGGTTCCACGCCCGAGCGGTGGAGAGCCCTCGGGTTTCGCGCCGTTTCCCACCGACATGCCGGTCCCCGACACCACTACCGACAGGCCGGGCAGCGCCTCGGATACGGCCGACAGTCGACCGGCCGCCGAGACTACGGCCTCGGTCAATCAAGAGCCGGCCACCTCGGGGCCGCGCCGTACCCGGCCACGGCTGGGCTGGCCGCGGCGGGTGTTCTCCCAGGTCCTGATGGTGCAGCTAGCCATCGCTGCCGGTGTCACCGCACTGGCAACCGGCTTGTTCCTCGCCCCGCTCAGTGCGCAGCTCGATGACCAGGCGATGCGCCGCGCTCTCGCGATCGCGCAGACCACCGCGGCTGAGACACACCTCGACGACGCCCTGGAGTCCTCCCGTCCGACTCGCCATGGACCCGTGCAGAACGAGGCGGAGCGGATTCGCGCCGCCACTGGCGCCGAGTACGTGGTGATCATGGACAGACGGGGTGTGCGCTGGTCCCACACCGACCCCGACGAGATCGGGCACCATGTCTCGACTGATCCGAGCGCCGCGCTCTCCGGCCAAGACGTCATGCAGATCGACGAGGGCACCCTCGGCCGGTCCGCGCGCGGCAAGGTCCCGCTCCGTGACGAGGACGGCAATGTCGTGGGCGCCGTCTCTGTCGGCATCGCGTACGAAAGCGTGCAGGAACGGCTGCTCTCCACCGTCCCCCAGCTGCTCGCCTACGCGGGCGGAGCACTCGGCGTAGGTGCTCTCGCCGCCTATCTCGTTTCCCGCCGTCTCCAGCGCCGCACCCATGACCTGGCCTTCTCCGACATCTCCGCGCTGCTCGCCGAGCGGGAGGCGATGCTGCACGGCATCCGCGAGGGGTTTCTCGCGCTCGACAAACACGGGCGCATCCGCCTCATGAATGACGAGGCGCAGCGCCTCCTGGATCTCCGCACCGAGGACACCGGACGTTCCCTGGAAGCAGCCCTGCCACCGGGCCGCACCACCGATGTTCTGGCCGGTCGGGTGTCGGGGGCGGACCTGCTGGCCGTAAGCGGCCAGCGGGTCCTGGTAGCGAACCGCATGCCGACCGATGACGGCGGTGCCGTGGTCACCCTGCGCGACCGCACCGAACTGGAGCGACTGGGCCGCGAACTGGATGGAACCCGCGGCCTCATCGACGCCCTTCGCGCCCAGGACCACGAGCACGCCAACCGGCTGCACACCCTGCTCGGCCTGCTCGAACTCGGGCTGCACGAGGAAGCCGTGGAGTTCGTGACACAGGCTGTGGGGGTGCACCGCGCGACCGCCGAGCAGGTCACCGAGCGCATCCACGATCCACTGCTTGCCGCGCTCCTGGTGGGCAAAGCCACCGTCGCCACCGAGCGCGGCGTCTCCCTGAGCGTCTCCCCCGAGACCCACCTGCCCGACCGTCTGGTCGAACCGCCCAGCCTGGTCACCATCCTCGGGAATCTCATCGACAACGCCCTGGATGCCACATCGGGTGAGCGCGACGCCCAACTGGAAGCGGAGATCCGCGCAGACGGCCGGACCGCTGTGGTGCGCGTCAGTGACAACGGGCCGGGTGTGCCCGAGGAACGTCGCGCGGAAATCTTCACCGAGGGATGGACGACCAAGGAGCCACCCGCTCACGGGCAGCGCGGCATCGGCCTGGCACTCGTACGCCGACTCGCCGAGCGCTACGGAGGCAGCGCCGAGGTCGGCGAGCGCCCCGGAGGCGGCGCGGTATTCACCGTGACGGTCCCCGACGCACTGTCCGATGAGCTTCCCGAGCCCCGTAAAGCAGCCCCACAGAAGGCAATCCGGGACGCGCACACCACCAGACGGGCCGTAACGCGCACACGCCGCCCCGAAGACGCCACGGAGGCCGGCCGATGATCGACGTACTGGTCGTGGACGACGATGTACACGTCGCGAAGATCAATGCGGCCTACGTCGCCAAAATCGAGGGGTTCCGTGTCAGTTGCCTCGCGCACACCGCTGCGGAAGCCCTCACCGCCCTTGAGACGCACCCCGTCGACCTGATCCTCCTGGACCACTACCTCCCCGACAGAACAGGCCTTCAACTGGTGAGCGAGCTGCGGCGTCGCGGTCTGCTCACAGACGTGATCATGGTGACTGCGGCGCGCGATATCGCCACCGTGCAGGCAGCGATGCGCCACGGGGCGTTGCAGTACCTGGTCAAGCCGTTCACCTTCGCAGGCCTGCGCTCCAAGTTGGAGGGCTACGCGGCGCTGCACCGCACGTTTGCGGGCGGCGGGCAGGCGGAGCAGTCCGAAGTGGACCGGATCTTCGGGGCGTTGGGAACGGCCAACGCCGGCTCCGCCGAGTTGCCGAAGGGGCACTCCACCGCCACCGCCGACCGCGTCCGCTCGGTGCTGCGCTCCGCGGACACCCCGCTGTCCGCGCAGGACGTCGCCCTTCAGGCGGGGCTGAGTCGGCAGACCGCCCAGCGCTACCTCAAACTCTTGGAACGCGCCGGGCGGGTGCGCCTCACGCTCAGGTACGGCGAGACCGGCCGCCCTGAGCACCGCTACGAGTGGGTCTAGGCATTCAGCAGGGGCACTGGAAGGCGGGCCACGGGCCCAGGGGGAGGCAGCAGCTCCGCCCCGTCTGGTCCTGTGTCGTCAGGGCATGGTGGCCACCACTGCCCCGCCGGACAAGCCCCTAGGCCGCCCCCGCCCCCGTGAGCGCCCGTACCTCCGTCTCCGCGTGTCGTGCCTCGTCCGCGGGCTCCGGGGAGAGCACCGTTCCCAGCCAGCCCATCAGGAAGCCCAGCGGGATCGACACGACACCGGGGTTGTCGAGTGGGAAGACGGCGAAGTCCAGTCCGGGGAAGAGGGCCTCCGGGCTTCCTGAGACCACCGGCGAAAGGACGACCAGAGTGATGGCCGGGATCAGACCGCCGTATACGGACCACACCGCGCCCCGGGTCGTGAAGCGTCGCCAGAAGAGGGTGAACAACAGAACCGGCAGATTGGCCGACGCAGCGACGGCGAACGCCAGCCCCACTAGGAAGGCCACATTCAAGTCCTGGGCGAGCAGGGCGAGGCCGATGGCGACAGCACCGACGACCACCGCCGCGATGCGGGCCACGGTCACCTCGGCGCGCTGAGCCTCCTGCGCGGTGTCGCGCGGGCGTCGTAGGGAGGCATACAGGTCGTGTGCCACTGAGGCCGACGACGCGAGCGTGATGCCGGCGACCACGGCCAGGATGGTGGCGAACGCGACCGCGGCCACCACAGCGAAGAGCACCGTCCCTCCGGTCGAACCGGCGCCGCCTCCCAGATCGAGGGCGAGCAGCGGGACAGCGGTGTTGCCTGCCGTATTGGACGCCCGGACAGCATCGCTGCCCAGTACTGCGGCGGCACCGAACCCGAGCACGATAGTCATCAGGTAGAAGCCACCGATCAGACCGATGGACCATACGACGGAGCGACGGGCGGAGCGCGCCGTGGGCACGGTGTAGAAGCGGGAGAGGATGTGCGGCAGTCCGGCGGTGCCCAGGACGAGTGCGATGCCGAGGCTGATGAAGTCGAGCCGCGAGGTCCAGTCGCCGCCGTATTTGAGACCGGGTGCGAGGAAGTCGCGACCGTGGCCACTGCGTTCGGCGGCGGTGTTCAGCAGTGCGTTGATGTCGCCGTGGAAGCGGACCAGTACCAGGACGGTCAGTGCGACCGCACCGCCCATGAGGAGTACGGCTTTGACGACCTGGATCCAGGTCGTGGCCCGCATGCCGCCGAAGGCAACGTAGACCACCATCAGGGCGCCGACCCCGATCACCATCCAGGTACGGGCCTGCTGGCCGGCGCTCCCCACGAGCAGGGCGACCAGACTGCCGGCACCGACCATTTGTGCCACCAAATAGAGCACCGACACGGTGACGGAGGCCGCGCCGGCCGCGACACGGACGGGGCGTTCCCGCATCCGGGCGGCGACGACGTCGGCGAGAGTGAACCTGCCGCAGTTGCGGACCAGTTCGGCGACGAGGAACAGGACGATGAGCCAGGCGACGAGGAAGCCGACCGAGTACAGCAGGCCGTCGTATCCGAAGAGGGCGATGAGTCCGGAGATGCCGAGGAAGGAGGCGGCGGACATGTAGTCCCCCGCGATGGCGAAGCCATTCTCCATGGGCGAGAAGAGTCTTCCGCCCGCGTAGAACTCCTCGGTGGAACCGCGCCTGCGGCGGCTCACCCAGGTGGTGATCGCCAGGGTGACGGCGATGAACACGCTGAACAAGAGCAGCGCGAGGGTCTGGTGGTCACCGGTCACCGGGTGTTCCCTCCGGTCAGTTCCTGGGTTTCCCAGCGGATGTCGAGCGCCGCGCTGTCTCTGCGCAGCCGGGCATGGCGCGCGTACGCCCAGGTGAGCAGGAAGGTGGTGGCGAACTGGCCGAGGCCGGCGAGCATCGCGACGTTCAGGGCCCCTGCAACGCGGTGGGCCATGAGGCCCTGCGCGGCGGTCGCCGCGATCACGTAGGCGAGGTACCAGACCAGGAAGATCACCGTGCCCGGCAGGACGAAGCGCCGGTAGCGGCGACGCACCTCTTGGAAGGCTGCGCTTCGCTGCACCGTCAGGTAGACCTCGTCGTGCGGCGCGGACCGCGGTCCCGGCGCCGGTACCGGGGGCGGTGGCTGCGTCTCACCCCACCTGTCCGTCGTCTCCGCCGCGTCGTCCAGTTCGCCCCACCCGGAGGCGAGAGTGTCGTACCAGGGGTCGTCGAGCCGTAGGGCCCCTGGCTCACCGACCGAGCGGCCGTCCTGCTTGTCCACCGAACTCTCCTTGATGCACGGGGCTGTTGTCCGTGCGGCCCAAGGGTGGACAGAAAGGAAGATCCGGGATGCTTCATTGCGAATCCTTCACCCCATCAGGTGAGGGGTTACCCGGTCGGCTTTGCGAGACCTAGGCGGTACGCGTAGTGGATGACCTGGGGCCGGTCCCATAGCCCCGCTTTGGCGAAGAGATTGTTGCTGTGGGTCTTCACGGTCGCCGTGCAAACGTGCAGTGTGCGCGCGTTTTCGGGATTGGACCGCCCCTCGGCGATCAGCCGCAGCACCTCCGCCTCGTGGGCGGTCAGCCCGTCCGGCGGCTCGCCCGAGGGACGCGGCTGGCAACTCATGGGCCCTGTGAAGCGCTCCAGGAGCCTGCGCTGGATCCTGGGCGACAGGCCGGCCTCCCCCGAGAGCACATCGTCGATGGCACGGACGATCTAGTCGCTGTCGGCGTCCTTGGTCAGGTGGCCGCCTGCGCCGCCTGGAGAGCGGGAAAGAGCGAGTCGTCGTCCGCATGGGTGGTGAGCACCACGACCTGGGTACCAGGGTGCTCGAGACGAATGCGGCGGGTGGCCTGGACGCCGTCGCAGCGTGACATCCGCCGGTCCATCAGGACGAGGCCGGGGGCGAGTTCCACGACGAGGCGGACCGCCTCCTCACCGTCGGCGGTCGTTCCCACGACCTCGATGCCGGGCAGCAGCCTCAGCAGCATCACGATTCCCTCGCGCACCACCGTCTGGTCGTCAGCGACCACGCCCCGTGCCACCGTGCGCTCCGTCATGCGGGCACCCGCAACCTCACCACGAATCCGTCTCCATCGGGGCCGGACTCCAGCGTTCCGCCGAGGAGTTCCGCGCGCGCTCCCGCATTCCGGGCAGACCGTATCCGGAGCCGCTCTCGACGAGCTCACGGGCTTGCCACGGCCACCGGAGTCGCGCACCTCGAGCCCACGTCATCCGTCCCGTACTCCAGCCGCACGCTCACCCGGGCTCCCGGAGCGTGCTTGCGCACGTTCGTCAGCGCTTCCTGGGCGACCCTGCGGACCGCGAGGCCCGCTTCCGCCGGCACGGTGCGGGCCTCACCCGTCACCTTCAGCTGAGCGCCCTCAGCGGCGGTCAGGCGGCTCAGGAAGTCCTCGACCGGGTCACCCATCCCCGGCGGCGGGGAAAGCGCCTCACGGGTACCTTCAAGCCCTTCTCGGGCCATCCCCCGGCGCGCCGTGACCCGCTCCAGGAGCTGGTCACGGTCGGCTTCAAGGTCGACGCTGCGCTGGATGAGCAGCCGTACCACCTCCGGTGCACCAGTTGGGCGCTGAGGCTATGGGCGAGCACATCGTGGATCTCCGCGGAGCCGAATCGGCGGCGCTCACCGAACGCGGGCGGATCGCGCCCGACCGCGGCCTTCGGCTTCGACCTCGCCGGTGCGCGGGCTACGTGATACGGCTGGACGCCGAGGCACACGACAAAGCCCGGCGGCTGCCGGCCCAGGCCCACGGTGATGGCGGCGGTCGCTAGCGACCACCACGACGCGCACCGCCCGGCAGACCCACATCCGGCGCCGGTCACCCCCTCACGGGACAGCGACCCCCGCAGCGGCCAGCTCGTCCAGGAGGTCAACAGCACGTACGGTCCTTTCGCGGCGCGCTCACGGCCTCAGCACGCGACGGGGCACGGTGCTTCTGCTGCACCGCCTGGGCCCGCCACAGGGTGGCCCCACCAGCAGCATTGCGGCCACGGAGAGCATGGTGGCCGCGCTGCCCTGGTGGACGCCCATGACCACGGCAAAGCCCAGGAGGGCGAGGCGCAGCACCAGACCGCAGAACCACACGTCGGCCGCCGCCCAGCCGCCCTCGGTCCACACGACACCGTCCGCGTCGGACCAGATGCGCGTCGTCCGGGCCCAGCCCACGCCGCAGGCCAGCCCAATCGAGACCTCCACGCCGAGCAGGGCGGCGGACGCCGTGTGGTGTGCGGGGTCCAGAAGGCCGGGCACCCGCACCGCCACGACCGTCAGGGCGAGCGGTATCAGCCACCACGTTTTGCTCTCCGAAGTGACGCGTTGCGCGCCGAGGCCACCCTGAACTGACGGACGAACACCAGCGCAACAGCCGCGGTGATCACAACGATGTCGAGCAAGCCGCTCACGACCTGACCCTCCTGGGGACGGCGAATTGGACCGTCCCGGCGCTACGGAGCGGTGCTGCCGCCCGAATCGGAGCCAGGGTGGGGTCCGGGTGGAAACGGCGACGGGCGCCTGTCCACCCAGGGGTGGAGAGGCGCCCGCCGGGAGCTGCGGCCCCTTAGGTGTCGATGCGCGAACGGTCCAGAGTGGACGCGGAGTTGGTGATGAACTCCTTACGGGGGGCGACTTCATTGCCCATGAGGAGATCGAAGGCCTTCTCCGCCGCTTCGAGGTCGCTGATGTTGATGCGACGCAGGGTGCGGTGGCGCGGGTCCATGGTCGTCTCGGCGAGCTGGTCGGCGTCCATCTCGCCCAGGCCCTTGTAACGCTGGATGCTGTCCTTGTAGCGCACCTTCTTGCGCTGGAGTTCGAGCAGGGTCTGGCGCAGTTCGTTGTCCGAGTACGTGTAGATGTACTTTTCCTGGCCCTTTTTGGGGTTGATCAGTTCGACGCGGTGCAGCGGCGGGACGGCGGAGAACACCCGGCCCTGTTCGACCATCGGGCGCATGTAGCGCTGGAAGAGGGTCAGCAGCAGACAGCGGATGTGGGCGCCGTCGACGTCCGCGTCGGCCAGGAAGATGACCTTGCCGTAGCGGGCGGTGTCGATGTCGAACGTACGGCCCGAGCCGGCCCCTATGACCTGGATGATGGCACCGCACTCGGCGTTCTTGAGCATGTCCGAAACCGATGACTTCTGGACATTCAGAATCTTGCCGCGAATCGGCAGCAGGGCCTGGAACTCCGAGTTGCGCGCCAGTTTGGCGGTGCCCAGCGCCGAGTCTCCCTCGACGATGAACAGCTCGCTGCGGTCGACGTCGTCGCTGCGGCAGTCCGCGAGCTTGGCCGGCAGCGAGGAGGATTCCAGCGCCGTCTTCCGCCGCTGGGCCTCCTTGTGCTGACGGGCGGCGATGCGCGTCCGGGCCGCGGCGACGATCTTCTCCAGGACGGAGCGCGCCTGCTGCTTGTCGTCCCGCTTGGTGGAGGTCAGGAACGCCTTGAGTTCCCGGCTGACCACCTGGGCGACGATCCGCGAGGCGGCGGAGGTGCCGAGCACCTCCTTGGTCTGCCCCTCGAACTGCGGCTCCGCGAGCCGTACGGTCACAACGGCGGTGAGGCCCTCCATGGCGTCGTCCTTGACGACGTCGTCCTCGGCGACCCTGAGCAGCTTGCTCGACCGCAGCACCTCGTTGACGGTCTTGGTGACCGACCGCTCGAAGCCGGAGACGTGGGTGCCGCCCTTGGGCGTCGCGATGATGTTGACGAACGACTTGACCGTCGCGTCGTAGCCGGTGCCCCAGCGCAGCGCGACATCGACGCCCAGTTCCCGGGTGACCTCGGTCGGTGTCATGTGACCGCGGTCGTCGAGAACCGGCACGGTCTCCTTGAAGGTTCCCTGGCCGGCCAGCCGGAGCACGTCGCAGACGGCCTTGTCCTGCGCGAGGTACTCGCAGAATTCGCTGATACCGCCGTCGTAGCGGAATGTTTCTTCGGTCTTTCCGGCGCCGTCGATGCCACGCTCGTCACGGACCACGAGGGTCAGGCCCGGCACGAGGAAGGCCGTCTGGCGGGCTCGGGCGTGCAGCGTCTCCAGGGAGAGCTTGGCGTCCTTGAGGAAGATCTGCCGGTCGGCCCAGTAGCGCACCCGGGTGCCGGTCTTCGTCTTGGCGATCCGCTTGCCCTTGAGCAGGCCGTTGCCCGGATCGAAGGGGGCGTCGGGACCGGTTTCGGTGAAGATCCCGGGAACGCCGCGGCGGAAGCTGATCGAATGCGTCTTGCTGCTGCGGTCCACCTCGACGTCCAGCCGGGCGGACAGCGCGTTGACGACCGAGGCGCCGACGCCGTGCAGGCCGCCGGAGGCCGCGTACGAGCCGCCGCCGAACTTTCCGCCGGCGTGCAGCTTGGTCATCACGACCTCGACGCCGCTGAGACCGGTCTTGGGCTCGACATCGACGGGGATGCCCCGGCCGTTGTCCCTGACCTCCACCGACCCGTCGTCGTGGAGGATCACCTCGATGTGATCGCAGTAGCCGCCCAGTGCCTCGTCGACGGAATTGTCGATGATCTCCCAGAGGCAGTGCATCAACCCCCGGCTGTCCGTCGAGCCGATATACATGCCGGGGCGCTTGCGGACAGCTTCGAGCCCCTCGAGGACGAGCAGATGCCGCGCGGTGTAGTTGGAACCGTCCCGGTCTGCCCCGGTCAGCACTGCGGTGGACGGCACGGACATCTCGGCGGTCACGCGGTTCGCTCCTCGCTGAATTTCTGGCAGTCCGCATTCCGCGGACTCGGTTGTGGCGGTGTCGCCGGTCAGAGGGTACCGAGGCCTGGTAGAGCCGATGTGACGCCACCCGTAAGCATGGCCATGGTAGTAGAATTTCGCTCGTACGTTCGATCCCTCGTTGGGGTGACGTCCGAGTGACGTGCACATCACGTTCCCTTCGAGGCATGAACCATTTAGGCTCCGGGCACGTCCTCATCAACAACCGGCAAGCCAGCCGGGGGGACAGACCAACAACCAACGTGAATCAGACCACCAAGCAATACGGCTCATTCGCCGCCACCCGGCAGCACCCGGCCCCCTCGAAGAACTTTTTTCGAGGAAAAGGCACGAGCGGGAACGTTTTCGGCCTGGTTGGATGTTGACCCTGGTACGACAGCTCGTCGAGCTAGAGAAGAGGCGACGTGACTACTGTTCTGACACCCGCGAGCCCGCTGACGGCCGCTGACCGCTGCGACCGCTGCGGCGCCCAGGCATACCTGCGCGTCGTCCTGATGTCCGGCGGAGAACTGCTCTTCTGCGCCCACCACGGTCGCAAGTTCGAGCCAGAACTCAAGAAGATCGCCGCGGAAATACAGGACGAGACGGAGCGGCTGACCGCTTCTCCGGCGTCCGCGTCCGATGAGGAACGCTGACACTTCGCATCCACGACGAGCGAGCAGCGGCCCAGGGCCGTACGCGGGCGGCCTCCCCGACACCACCGGGGAGGCCGCCCGCACTCGTGCGCTCACCCATGGCTGACAGCTCCCGCACCACCTCAGTCGGCCCCGTGTGCGGCCACGGCCGGGAGCAGCGCTGAGGCGCGCGTATAGACCCCAGGACTGCCTGCCTGACCGCAGCCGGTCCCCCACGACACCAGGCCCACCAGCCGACCGCCCACGACCAGCGGCCCGCCACTGTCCCCCTGACAGGCGTCCCGGCCACCGGACGGCTCCCCCGCGCACAGCATCGACTGCGCTCTGTACTTGCCGTCGGCACTGCCTGGATAGGCCCGCGCACAGATCGCATCCCGCAGCACGTTGACGTGCGCCGCCCGCAGGTGTGACGCATAGCTGCCGCCGCCGGTGGTGTCACCCCAGCCGTAGACCGTGGCCGCGTTGCCCGGCCGGTAGGCGCTGTCGTTCCGTTCCGCTATCGGGAGGGGCCGGTCCGGGATCGGCTTGTCGAGCGTGAGGACGGCCATGTCGCCGTCGTTGGTCCAGCTGTTGTAGCGCGGGTTCACCCAGATCTTCGCGGGCTTGAGCTCCTGTCCGCCGCCGCCGGAGAGGTTGTCGCGTCCGACGACGACCCGCAGGTCCCGCACCTGCCGCCAGGGGACGCCCAGCACCTCCTTGCTCAGGCAGTGCGCCGCCGTCACCACCGTCGAGTGCCCGACGAGCACCCCGCCGCAGAACTGTCCGGAGCGCTGGGCCCCGAACCGCTCATGGGAGGCCAGCGCCACCGCCCAGGGGCTGTGCGCCAGCGGTGCGGGCTTCCCGCCGATCACCGCCTCGTCCGCGGCCGCCGGCGCCGGCAGGGCGAGGACCAGCGCGAGGGCTCCGAGGGCGGCGTGGACGGTCGGACGCATTCGGACTCCTGACTCCTGGGCAGTGCGCGCATACCCAGAGTGAGTCAATCGGCCGCCCGGCGCACCCGGACGAGCGCGAGCCCGGCCCTCCGGCTAGGAGGACCGGGCTCGTGATGTCGTCCGGACGGGTGGGACTAGTCGAGGTAGTCGCGCAGCACCTGGGAGCGCGACGGGTGACGCAGCTTCGACATCGTCTTCGACTCGATCTGGCGGATCCGCTCACGCGTGACGCCGTAGACCTTGCCGATCTCGTCCAGCGTCTTGGGCTGGCCGTCGGTGAGACCGAAGCGCATGGACACGACGCCGGCCTCACGCTCGGAGAGGGTGTCCAGCACCGAGTGCAGCTGCTCCTGGAGAAGCGTGAAGCTGACCGCATCGGCCGGGACGACTGCCTCGGAGTCCTCGATGAGGTCACCGAACTCGCTGTCGCCGTCCTCGCCCAGCGGGGTGTGCAGCGAGATCGGCTCACGGCCGTACTTCTGGACCTCGATGACCTTTTCAGGGGTCATGTCGAGCTCCTTGGCCAGCTCCTCCGGGGTGGGCTCACGGCCCAGGTCCTGGAGCATCTGGCGCTGGACGCGCGCGAGCTTGTTGATGACCTCGACCATGTGGACGGGGATACGGATCGTACGGGCCTGGTCGGCCATGGCGCGGGTGATGGCCTGGCGGATCCACCACGTCGCGTAGGTCGAGAACTTGTAGCCCTTGGTGTAGTCGAACTTCTCGACCGCACGGATCAGACCGAGGTTGCCCTCCTGGATCAGGTCCAGGAAGAGCATGCCGCGGCCGGTGTACCGCTTGGCCAGGGAGACGACCAGACGGAGGTTGGCCTCCAGGAGGTGGTTCTTCGCCCGGCGGCCGTCCTCAGCGATGATCTCCAGCTCGCGCTTGAGCTTGGGAGCGAGCTTGTCGGAGTTCGCCAGCTTGTCCTCGGCGAACAGGCCGGCCTCGATGCGCTTGGCGAGCTCGACCTCCTGCTCGGCGTTGAGGAGCGGGACCTTACCGATCTGCTTGAGGTAGTCCTTGACCGGGTCGGCGGTGGCGCCGGCCGCGGCGACCTGCTGGGCCGGGGCGTCGTCCTCGTCGTCGTCGGACAGAACGAAGCCGGCGTTCTCCGCGCCCTCGGCGGCCTCGGGGGCGTCGCCCTTACCGGGCGCCGGGGTCTCCTCGGTCACGTCCTCGTCGAGCAGCTCGTCGACGTCCTTCTTGGACGCGGTCTTCTTTGCAGTGGCCTTCTTGGCCGTGGTCTTCTTCGCGACCGCCTTCTTGGTGGTCGTCTTCTTCGCCGCTGCCTTCTTCGCAGGCGCGGACTCGGACTCACCGGCCGACGGGTCCGCCACGGGGGCGGGGGCCGCGGCTGCGGTGGTCTTCTTGACCGTGGCGGCCTTGGCCGCGACGGTCTTGGTGGCGGTGCGCTTCGCCGGACTCTTCGCTGCGACGCTCTTGCGGGTGCGCTTGGGCGCCTCTGCGGCACTGACCATCAGCGTCACACCCTCCTCGTCGAGGATTTGGTTGAGGCTGCGCAGAACGTTCTTCCACTGGGTTGGCGGAATCTGGTCAGCCTCGAAGGCCCGACGCACGTCATCGCCGGCGATCTGCCCATCTGCCTTTCCCCGCTCGATGAGCGCCATCACAGACTCGGACTCGGCGATCTCCGGCGGGAGCGTACGGGATGTGCTGGCCGACACGAACAACCTCTCGGAACGATGGAAACGGCTTCCGACCCCGTCCACTGTGGATCGGAGCCGACGACCGCCGGTGGGGATGGACCGACGGCGCAGGGGCAACCGGGGAGTTGAACAGCGTCACGAACGCCGCTCGTATTCCCTCCTCGGCTATCACCTCTTAAGTCATCGCGCTTCCCTGAAGAGCGTTACGCCCAATCTGCGTGGCCCGAGTCACACCCCATAACGACCCATTCCCAGTCATATGACATGCAACCCTCCCAAGGTCTCTCGCCGGATCCGGTCGACGACCCGGATCCGGCGATCTCGTGCGCCATCGCCGCGTACGGCGTGCCCTGCCCGGAGGGGTGTGCAGGGCACGGGGGCCGCGCGGCGCCTACTGTCCGTACGCGGTCGGGTACGGCCTTCAGTGCTCGCGGGGCGCGGGGACGACGTGGTCCGCGGGCGTCCCGGAGCCCTGGCCGACGACCTCGCCATGGGCGGCGAGGAGCTGCCGCATAGCGGATTCGGCCGCCGTGGCGTCGCCGGAGCCGATGGCGTCGACGACCCGCATGTGCTGCCCCACGGAGGTCTCGACCGGTCGCTCACAGCCGCCGGCGGTGCCACCCGAGACGTGCAGGGCGGCGGAGACGATGCCCGAGAGGTGCTCGAGCATGCGGTTGCCGGCGAGCTGGAGCAGCAGCGAGTGGAACTCGGCGTCGGCGCGGGAGAAGGTCATGGTGTCGCCCTGGGCCGCGGAGTGGCCCATGATCTCGACCATGTCCGCCAGTCGCTGCTGGATGTCCTCACGGCCGTGGCCGGCGGCAAGCCGGGCGGCGAGGGGCTCGATCGTCCAGCGGAGCTCACACAGCTCACGGCGCTGGTCGTCACGCTGTGGCCCGTAGGCCCGCCATTCGATGATGTCGGGGTCGAGGAGGTTCCAGTCGCTGACCGGTCGCACTCGGGTGCCCACGTTCGGGCGGGCACTGACGAGGCCCTTGGCCTCGAGAACTCGCAGCGATTCACGGACGACGGTGCGGGAGACCTCGAAGCGCTGGCCGATCTCCTCGGGTACGAGCGGGCGGTCGGCGCCGAGATCGCCGGAGACGATCATCTGGCCCAGCTGCTGGACGAGTTGGCCGTGCAGGCCTCTGCCGCGACTGCCGGCCGCGCGACGGCCGACCCGGCCGATGTCTGCTTCGGAGCCGTCCCAGACCTGCGAAACCCGCTCGGCACGGTCCTGGCCGGCTGCGTTGTTGGCGTTCGCGGCGTTGGCCGCGTTGGCGTAGGGGTAGCGGTCAAGCTCGCCCGGGCCTGCGAGGCCGGTGTCGCCGGGGCGAGCCGCGGTCATCATGGTGTGCGCAAGGGTACTCACGCATCTTTTGTCGGCGACACCCTGAACACCCTTGAGGTCTTTGGTGAAAAGCACACGAAAGGGTGATCGCCCCCCATCCCTGAATTGACGCTTTATCGGAAAGAAATGCGCTCTCCCAGGCGAGTTGTGGACAGCGGCCACAACAACAGGACACCAAAACATATGCATTACTCGATCAGCAGCTGAAGCGCCCCGGCCCGGTGGACACATCACCGCAGACCAGGCCGGTCGACCCCAACACGGTTGCCCTGCCTGCGGGTTGGCACGTGAAGCGCATCACGAACAGATGCACCTTGGTCGATTCCGAACGAGCCCTTGACGTGGCGGCTGAACGGCGGGATCCCCTCGGTCGCAGCGTCATGAGAAGCACCGCGGACAATTCCATTACAAGGGAACGGAATACACCGAGGCCCCAAACCTCTACCCAGGTAAAATCGACGACGGCCCGTCCAACTGGAGCCTCGAAAAGGCCACTCGGGGGCAGGGGTGACGAAGGGCGCCCGTGGCCGGCGTCGGACCGTGGCGGGGAGGCGGAACGCGGGCGAGCGGCCGACCGGCCAGGGCATGGGGAATGGTTGGTTCGGGCCGACCGGGGCGGGTCGCGCTAGCGGGGAGGCGCCCCGGTCGAGCGGTACTGGGCGACCAGGGGTACCAACGGCGGCGGAATGCACGCCATGGGAGCCGCCAGGCGACCCGGCAGCGTGAGGCGTCGCACCCCTCGCGGGGCGTGAGGCCGGTCGGGAGCTACGGGAGATACGAGAGGACCCACCCGGTCAAGGTACCGGAATATGTCCTATTTTCTCGTAATTGCCCGAGCTTGATAGCTCACCGTGTCACCGCGGGTGAGCTTCAGCCCCACGATGCCTGGGCTGTAGCCCGACTCAAACCTCCGGGCGCAGCATCGGCGGGTTGAGCAGCGTCGCCCCACCGGCTCTGAACAATTGTGCGGGACGGCCGCCCTGACGCGTCGTCGTACCGCCCGTGGGCACCAGGAAGCCGGGGGTTCCGGTCACCTTGCGGTGGAAGTTGCGGGGGTCCAGCGCGACGCCCCAGACGGCCTCGTACACCCGGCGCAGCTCGCCGACGGTGAACTCCGGCGGACAGAAGGCCGTGGCCAGAGAGGAGTACTCGATCTTCGAGCGGGCGCGCTCCACACCGTCACCGAGGATCCGGGCATGGTCAAAGGCGAGGGGGGCCGCCAGCTCGCCCTCCCGGGTGGTGTCGTCCTGCTCCAGGAGGGTCTCGACCGGTGCCCAGCGCGCGCTGTGGGCGTCGCCACCGGCCCGGGGAGCGGGCAGATCGGGGGCGAGGACCAGGTGCGCGACGCTGACGACCCGCATCCGGGGGTCCCGCTTGGGGTCGCCGTATGTGGCGAGCTGCTCGAGGTGCGCGCCGTAGATCGGCGACGCGCCCGCCGGGGTCTGGGCCTGCAGCCCGGTCTCCTCGGTGAGCTCCCGGGCGGCCGCGGCCTCGAGGTCCTCATCGGCCCGGACGAATCCACCGGGCAGCGCCCAGCGGCCCTGGAACGGCGGCTCACCGCGGCGCACGGCCAGCGCGCACAGGGCGTGGCGGCGCACGGTGAGCACGACCAGGTCGACGGTGACAGCGAAGGGCGGGAAGGCCGACGGGTCGTAGGGAGGCATGGGCGTGATCATAGTCGTCCGCCTGACGATAAACAGGCCCGAAGCGCGTCACGAGCCCAGCCGCAGACCGTCCGCCGCCGTTTCCACGACCCCGTGCCGAGTCTGCTGATCCGTACGGTGAACGGTTGCTCCGCGACGCTCGGGCCGGTGAGCTGAAGCGCGCCGAGCGGGGCCGTACCCGGCGGCCGCACGGCCACCGTCCTGGCGGGCGCATCGGGTCGCAGGCCGACGAGCGCGACCAGTAGGTGCACCGCGCCGGCCGCCGCCACGGCAGCGGGGCGGCAGGCCGCCGGATGCGGCACGGGGGCGCTGCCGACGGTGCGCTGCTCCCCCGCGTGCATCTCGGGTAGGCGGTATCCGAAGCTTTCCGCGGCGTCGAGGACCCCTTTGGTCAGGCGCCGGCTGTCGGCTCATGGCTGGCCGCGGCTAACCCGGCGGCCGCGACCGCGGTTTCGTGGATGCGGACCGCGCCACTGCGGTGGCCGAACGGGTTGTAGCCGCTCTCCTTGGCGCCGAGCCCCCCGTGGGCCCCAACCGGAGTCCCTGGCTGGGCTGCCCAGCAGTCCGGCCAGCTGGTCGTTCTGAGCCGCGTCCAGCAGGCCGGGGGGCAAGAGTGCCGCCGCCGAGCAGACCGGTGTCGAGGGGTGCGGCGGTGGTGGAGGCGAGGTGCGGGACGGGGCGTCCGTCGGCGGTGAGCAGGACGGCGGGGCGGCCGCGTGCGCCCTCGTCCAGCCAGAAGTCCGTACGGAACCGGGTGCGCGGCTCGTCGGCCCGGTCCCGTAGCGCTGCCGCGTCGAGGGATCCGAAGGCATCGAGGAGATCGGCGCCCAGCAGGGCGGCGCGATGAGGAGCATGAGCCTGGGTCTCGCAGCGGTACGGTCCACCGGGTGCGGGGTCGGGGACGTAACCTCGGGGCCGCCGCCCGGTGGGTCGGTGACGGTCCTCAGCCATCGCAGACAGCGCTCCGCGGCGGGGAGCAGCCGCTCCGTCTCCCGTTCGGGCAGGCCCCAGCGGCGGGCCTCCGCGAGCACGACGGGGAACAACAGGGTGGTCTCGATGCCGGTGCAGCTCGGTGGCGCGTGTGGTCCGACGTCTCTGAGAGAGCCGGGGATTCGGCCGAAATCCGTCCCTGAAGCGGCTTGTTGCCCACGGGCAAGGGCACGCAGTGTGCCCGCGGCGAGCCGGGTGCCCAGGGGGAGCATCATCCGGGCGGCCCACAGCGCTTCGACCGGTGCCAGGCCGCAACGCCAGGGGAATCCGCCGACGAGATACAGGTTCCCCGCGGTGGCCACCGGGTCGCGCATCAGCAGGCCGTGGAGATCGTCGAGGCTGCCCGCCAGGAGCGCATCGGCCGATGGTCGTCGCACTCCAGCCGGGCCGCCGACCAGGGACGCGGTGGCCGGTGGCCAGTGGCCACGCTTCCGCGGGGCGACCGGTCCGGTGCGGGGGCCGGGGATACGGGTGTCACCGGGGAGCCGGTGGTTGCCCGGAGCGCCTCCCGGGCCGCCCCGGTCTCTTTCCAGGCCGGCGCGCAGTTCGATGGTGCCTCGGGCGCCTGGCGCAGCGCCAGTTCCCGGCGCAGCAGACCCGTCGATGCCAGCGCGTCCACTGGACCTGGTGTCGCGGACACCACCGCGTGCACACTGGGCCCGGACCAGCGGAGTCCGGAGCCGTGGACCGTCGCTTGCAGGCCGGGACCCGGGAAGCCGATGGCGACGGAGCCGAGCTCCGCGAGATCCGTGCCCAGCCGAATCTCGACCGGAAGCCGGACCGGCCGGGTGCCACTGCTGCGGAACGTGATCTGCTCGGTGCCGTCGGCGGACCGCAGCCGCTCCATCTGGATCTCCGGATCCGGCCCCCGCTCGCCGATCCTGCGGATCGTCCGACGAACCGGGCACGGTCCGTTCCCGTCAACCGCCACTGGACGACGAGCGGTCCGCGCCCGCCCGCGACCAGCGTTTCGCAGCGGGACCGGACCCGCCGGCCGTCGCGGTAGATGCCGTCCATGCCCTGGCCGGTCAGCTGCCCCGACGCCGGGGAGACGGCGAGGGACGGGAGCCACACGGACGAGTGCGGAGTGGACCGGTTGCGGTTGTGGGGCCCGGGGCGGTACCGGGTACGGCGCTCCGGGCAGCCGGCGGGCCGGCCGAGCCGTGGGGCCTGGCACGCGCTGTGCTCCCTGGTGAGGTCCGGGGGCCATACGGGTTACGCCACTCGGGTGGACGCACCGGCCGGTTCCCAGGTCACGACGGCCTCGCAGCAGCGGCCCGGTCGGGTCACCGTCGGCTCCCGTCCCGGCCGGCCCGGCGCCTGCCGCGTCCGTCGGTCGTACGGCTGCCCGGGCCCGTTGCGCCGCGCGGCCCCCGGGGGCGGCCTGCGGATCCGGAACGGGCCGGCCTGGAGCGCTTCGTGGACCGCGGTGTTTCCTTGGCGGCCGGAGCGGTGGAAGACGACGTGGACGCCTCGGTGGCGGCCCCGGCCTCCTGGTGCTGCTCGCGCAGACAGCGGCGCAGCGGCTCCGGGTCGAGGCCCTCATTGATGGCGCGGTGCAGCAACTGGGCGAAGGTGTAGTCGGGGTCGAGCGACAGTGCGCAGTTGAGGGCAACGCGTGCCGACGGTCCGTCCTCGGTGGACCAGCAGACCCAGCCGGCGAGGGTGAGCGGAGCCACCGCGTGCTCGGCGTAGCCACCGGCGCAGCGGCGGGCGAGGGCGCGCCAGAGCCGGAGGGCCGGCGCGGCAACGGAGCCGTCCATCCACTCCGCTGCCCGGTCGCGGGTGACCCGGTCCTGGAGGCCGAGGATGAGAGCGGCGGCCTCGGAGTCAGTGATCAGCGCGTCGTCGCAGGCGTCCCGGGCCCGGTTGCTGCCCGAGGGGGTGTCGAGACGGAACCGGTGGATCATGGCGCCGGCCAGGTCGAGGGTGTCCCGGCGGACGGCCGCCGCCTCGTCCCGCCGGAGCATGTGCGGCACCAGCGCACCCGCTGCCGCGTCCAGCGCCTTCTCCTGTTCGGCGGCCCGCGGTCCGGTGCGGGGCCTCAGCCTGGCCTCCATCTCCTTGAGCGAGCCGCGCACCTGCATTCCCGCGTATGCGGCGGCCGCGGCCATCACGGACGTGCCGGGCATGACCATGGGTGTGCCCTCGGCGGGACAGCAGCGGAAGTCGGGACAGCAGTACGACCAGAAGCGGCCGTTGGAGAGACAGAGGGCTTCCAGGACCGGTACGTCGAGAGCGCCGCAGGCAGTACGCAGCCGCTGGGCGAAGGGGCGCAGCCGGTCCTTGACGTCCTTGCCGCTCTCGCCCGCCGCGGGCTCCTGGCAGAGGTAGACGATGATCGCCGCGGGCCGGTCGTCACGCTCCTGACCAGCCGAGATCAGACAGTCGGCGAGCTGGTCGGCGACATCCGGCCACTGCGCGGTGTCGGTCGGAATGCCGAGCCTGACCCGGCCGCCGAACCGGCCGCGCTCGCCGTGCAGGGCGACCATCACGACGCTGTCGTCCGGATAGAAGCCGAGGAAATACGGCAGGGCGTCGGCGAGCTCGGCCGGGCTGCGCAGGGTGACCTGGGCGTCGGCGGTCGGCGAGGTGCTCTCACCGGTGGAGGCGGAGGGGGCGGAGTGGGAGGAGTCGGACGGGCTCGCGGAGCCGGCGATATAGGCGGGGTTGGAGAGCGGGGAGGGGGTGGTGGTGTGTGTGGGATCGGCCGGACCGGCCGGTTCCGCGGCGCTGGTGAAGTCAGTGGGGCCACTCGGTGCGATGGGGCGGGAGGGCCTGGTGGTGTTCGGGGGGTTGGCAGGGGGCGATGGCTTGGGCGGGCGGGGGGAGTTCGAGGGAGTGGAGGCGGACGAAGGAGAGGAGGTGGCAGCGGAGTTGGTGTCGCCGGTGCGCTTGCTCGGTTCGCTGTGCGGATTCATGACTCGAAGATCCCGCGGCCGGCCGCTGCGCCGCGACCCCTGTGGATAACTCGCGGGCGACGGGGTTATCCACAGGTTCGGGCGGGGGTTCGCGCGATGTCAGTCGCATCGGGTTGCATGGGGGCATGAGCAACGAAGATCTGCGTGCCGCAGCCGATGCCGTCCTGACCCGCCTCGTCGGAGACCCCGGCGGCGACGTCAGACTGCGTGAGGATCAGTGGCGCGCGATCGAGGCCCTGGTCGCCGACCACCGCCGCGCCCTGGTCGTGCAGCGCACGGGCTGGGGCAAGTCCGCGGTCTATTTCGTCGCGACGGCGCTGCTGCGTGAGCGCGGCAGCGGCCCGACCGTGATCGTCTCCCCGCTGCTCGCCCTGATGCGCAACCAGGTCGAGGCGGCCGCGCGCGCCGGGATCCGCGCGCGCACGATCAACTCCGCCAACACCGAGGAGTGGGACACCGTCCAGACCGAGGTGGCGGCCGGTGACGTGGATGTCCTGCTGGTAAGCCCCGAGCGGCTCAACAACCCCGACTTCCGCGATCAGGTGCTGCCCAAGCTCGCCGCGGCGACGGGGCTGCTGGTGGTGGACGAGGCCCACTGCATCTCCGACTGGGGCCACGATTTCCGGCCGGACTACCGACGGCTGCGCACGATGCTCGCCGATCTTCCGCCCGGTGTGCCGGTGCTCGCCACCACCGCGACGGCCAACGCGCGGGTGACCGCCGATGTCGCCGAACAGCTCGGCACGGGCGAGGGCTCCACGGAGGCGCTGGTGCTGCGCGGGCCGCTGGACCGGGAGAGTCTGAGCCTGGGGGTGCTCCCGCTGCCGGATGCCGCCCATCGGCTCGCCTGGCTCGCGGACCATCTGCACGAGCTGCCGGGCTCGGGGATCATCTACACGCTCACCGTCGCCGCGGCCGAGGAGGTCACGGCGTTCCTCCGCCATCGGGGGCACACGGTCTCCTCGTACACCGGCAAGACGGAGAACGCGGACCGCCAGCAGGCCGAGGACGATCTGCTCGCCAACCGGGTCAAGGCGCTGGTGGCGACCTCGGCGCTGGGCATGGGCTTCGACAAGCCCGACCTGGGGTTCGTGGTGCATCTGGGCTCGCCGTCCTCCCCCATCGCCTACTACCAGCAGGTGGGCCGGGCCGGCCGTGGGGTCGAGCACGCCGAGGTGCTGCTGCTGCCCGGGCGGGAGGACGAGGCGATCTGGAAGTACTTCGCTTCGCTGGCTTTCCCGCCCGAGGAGCAGGTGCGGCGCACCCTGGACGTCCTGGCGGCCGCCGGCCGGCCGGTGTCGCTGCCGGCCCTGGAGCCCCAGGTCGAACTGCGCCGCTCGCGTCTGGAGATCATGCTCAAGGTCCTGGATGTGGACGGCGCCGTGCAGCGCGTCAAGGGAGGCTGGCTCTCCACCGGCCGACCGTGGGCGTACGACGCCGAGCGCTATGCGTGGGTGTCGCGTCAGCGCGAGGCCGAGCAGCAGGCGATGCGGGAGTACGCCAGCACGGCGGGCTGCCGGATGGAGTTCCTGCGGCGGCAGTTGGACGACGAGGCGGCGGTGGCGTGCGGCCGCTGTGACAACTGCGCCGGGGCGAGGTTCACCACCGAGGTGTCCGCGGCCTCGCTGGACGCGGCGCGCGGTGAGCTGGGGCGGCCGGGCGTGGAGGTCGAGCCGCGCCGGATGTGGCCGACGGGGCTGCCGGCCGTCGGTGTCGATCTCAAGGGGCGCATCCCGGCCGGTGAGCTGGCCACGACCGGCCGCGCGCTGGGGCGGCTCTCCGACATCGGGTGGGGCAACCGGCTGCGTCCGATGCTCGCCCCGCAGGCCGCGGACGGTCCGGTCCCGGATGATGTGGCGGCCGCGGTGGTCACGGTTCTCGCCGACTGGGCGAAGGGGCCCGGTGGTTGGGCCTCGGGGGCGGCGGAGGCACCGGCCCGCCCGGTGGGCGTCGTCGCGCTCTCTTCACGCACCCGTCCGCAGCTGATCCGGTCGCTGGCCGAGCGGATCGCCACGGTCGGCCGGATGCCGTTTCTGGGCACGGTGACTTCGTCGGACGACGGTGCCGAGGGCAGGATTCCGCGCAGCAACAGCGCCCAGCGGCTGCGGGCCCTGCACGGTTCGCTGGGTGTGCCGCCGGAGCTGGCGCAGGCCCTGGCCGCGGCGGATGGCCCGGTGTTGCTGGTGGACGACTACGCCGACACCGGCTGGACCCTGGCCGTGGCCGCTCGGCTGCTGCGCCGGGCGGGAGCAGAGGGGGTGTTTCCGCTGGTCCTCGCCGTACAGGGCTGAGCGCGGGACAGGCCGCTACGGCCCCCAGGGATATTTGGGATACCTGCGGCGATTCCGGTCATGGGGGAAATTGCTCGTTGCCGCATGCGTGTACGACCGCGAGAATTGGAGGTGCTTCCCCTTACCGGCCGTCCGTGGTCAGGCAGGGCCATGCCGTGGTGCGTACCGTGCCCGGCCGCTGCCCGACGTGCGGACGCGTAGACGAAGGGAGGAACGTGACCTTCGGCTTCGCCTCGCCCTCGCAGATGTCCCCGCCCGCGTCCGCCGATTCCGCCCGACTGGGACGGATGCTGGTGCCCGCCGAATGGGCCTCGGCCGGTATCCCGTTGCTGCGCAACCCCCGTGAGATCGTCGCCGGCCTGCACGATCGTCATCACCCGGGGCCGTCGACGGCCATCGTCGCCGTGCTCGATGCGCAGGAGCGGGTGACGGCCAGCGCTTCGTTCACCGAGCACGCGGCCGCTCCCGACGGCTGGGGGTTCCGCAATGTGCTGCTGGCACATCTGCGCCGGGTCACCCCGCACGACCTGCGGCTGCGAGCCCCGGTGCGGACCGCCGTGCTGCTCTACTGCCGTGCGGGCGAGCCCCGTTGGACGGAGACGGACGGGGCCTGGATGTGGGGGCTGCGCGATGCCTGCACCCTTCACGGGCTGCGCTGCGGGGCGTACATCACGCTGACCCCCGACCGCTGGCAGGTACTGGGAGAGGGCCGGGGCGGGCGCCGTCCCAGGCAGACCCCGATGGATGAGCCGCCCGGAGAGACGACCGGGGTGAGCCGCCGGGAGATGCGTCGCACGACGGATTCACTTCCGGATGCCCCGCGCACGGCCGTGGGGATTCCCGCGCAGAACCGGTCGATGCCGCGGCGCATCGGAGGCGGCGCCCCGGAAGCCCATCGGCACACGGCGGCGCGCTGAGCGGAGCAGGCGGGCGCCCCGGGGTCCCGCGCACGGCGGGAACAGCGGGCCGCCCTCACTCGGCAGGGGCCTACCGTCCGGGCCTCGACTGTCCGGTACGCAAGCGAGCCCGACGGCCTCCAGGGCCGACGGGCTGTTGCGAACCGGCAGCGGTCAGGCGGGAGCGCCGAGCACGGCGTTGATCCGCTGCGGGTCACCGCAGACGATCAGCAGCGTGCCGGCACGGGCCATCGCCGCGGGCAGCGCCCGCCCGGTGACCTCGTCCGAACCACCGTTGACGGCGACGACCACGACGGGCCGGCCCGTGGCACGCTCGGCCGTGGCGTCCGCGTAGAACACATCGTCCGCGGCGTCGTGTTGGGCCCAGTAGGACGCCTCACCGAAGGACCGTTCATGCACGGCCCACGGATGGGTTTCGCCGGTGGTCAGCACCAGGATTTCGCCCGGCGCACGCCCGGAGTCCAGCAGCAGGTCGACGGCCTCGTCGGCAGCGTCGACCGCGCCGTCGGCGGGGGCCGGGATCAGCTGGAGCTGCGCTCCCGCGGCAGTACCGGGCTTACCGGCAGGCGGCTGCGGGGAGTTGGTGCGCTGCGCCGGCGGAGCGGCGACAGGCCCACGCGGCGGGGCAGCAGGTCCGGGCTTGCCCGGACGGACACTGGACGCGGGCGCGCCACGCGGAGGCGCGGGGCGGGGACCGGGGCCAGGAACGGGGCGGGGGGTCGGCGCGGTACGGCCGGCGGCCGGAGTTGCGCGGGGACCCGGGACACTCTCGTGAATCTGAGGCTCCTCGGGGATGAGAGGCATAAAGGGATGTCTATCAAACGTAAGTGCGGAACATGTCATCGGGTACCGAATTCATGTCCGCACCGCTCAGAAGTCGAAGCCGAGTTGGCCACCGGCTTGCAGAGCGGCTGCTTCGGGGGTGATGCGCACCTTCTTCAGATGCCGCCACCGGGGCAGCGCGTCCATGTAGGACCACGACACTCGGTGGTGCGGCGTAGGACCGTACTCCTCCAGGGCGATGCGATGGGTCGGAGAGGGGTAGCCGGCGTTGGCCGCGAAGTCGAAGTCGGCGTAGGCCAGGCCCAGTTTGGCCATCATCGCGTCCCGCCGCACCTTGGCGATCACGGACGCGGCGGCAACCGCGATGCAGGACTGGTCGCCCTTGATGACCGTGCGGACGCGCCATGGCGCGCCCAGGTAGTTGTGCTTGCCGTCGAGGATGATCGCGTCCGGTCGGACCGGCAGCGCCTCCAGGGCGCGTACGGCCGCGAGCCGCAGGGCAGCGGTCATGCCCAGCTCGTCGATCTCCTCCGGCGAGGAGTGCCCCAGGGCATACGACGTGACCCACTCGCCGAGCACATCGCACAGTTCGGTGCGGCGCTTGGGAGTCAGCAGCTTGGAATCGGTGAGTCCGTCGGGCGGCCGGCGCAGACCGGTGATGGCTGCGCAGACGCTGACCGGACCGGCCCACGCTCCGCGTCCGACCTCGTCGATACCTGCAACGATCTTGGCGCCCGTCGTGGCGCGCAATGATCGCTCGACGGAATGTGTGGGGGGCTCGTACGGCATGGCGCCAGCAAGGTTACGCCTAATCGGCCCAGCCGTCCGCATCGGATCCGAACCTGGCGGCAAACGGTGTCGGCGCCCCCGCGACCGGGGCCGGGCGGTGCCGCTACCGGCGGGTACGCCGAAGCGGGCGCGGGCGGGCGGGCCCGGCTCCCGGACGCTGCCGTTCCGCTACCTCGCGCCTCTCCGTACGGAGGCGAACTCACCGTACGGCGCCGCCTGTTGGAAGCGCCGCAGGCGCGAAGGCAGCCGCGGATGGCCAGGCTGCGGGGGGCACGGAAGGGGCAAGGGGCGTGGCGCTAATACGGCGGTGAATCAGTCGGCGAGGGCGGGGGCCCACGACGGGAGGGGCTCGGTGCCGTCCAGCCATGCCGCGGGCGGGGCGCCGGCGGGGCCGGCTGCGGCGACGATGCCGCCGACGATGGCGCATGTGGTGTCCACGTCGCCGCCCGCCTGCACGGTGGTCCAGAACGCCCGCTCGTAGTTGCCGAGATGCTGGGCGGCGGCCCACAGGGCGAAGGGGACGGTGTCATGGGCGCTGGTGCGTCGTCCGCAGCCCAGGACGGCGGCGACGGTGCCGGAGTCTGCGTAGTCGAGCATGTCGCGGGCCCGGCGCAGCCCGGCCTGTACGGCGCTGCGGGGGATCAGCTCCAGTACCCCGTCGAGCAGCTGCTCGGGGCCGGTGCCACGGGTCGGGTCAGCCACCAGGGCGGCCGCGGCGGCGACGGCCATGGCGCCCACGACGGCCTCGCGGTGCTGGTGTGTGGTGTAGGCGGAGATCTCCGCCTGGTGGGTGGCCTGCTCGGGATCATCGGCGTACCAGGCGCCGAGGGGAGCGATACGCATCGCGGCGCCGTTGCCCCACGAGCCCTGGCCGTTGAAGAGCCCGGACGCCAGCTCGCGCCAGTCGCCGCCCTCGCGGATCAGCCGCAGCATGCGGTTGACGGCCGGACCGTAGCCGCGGTCAAAGTCATGGTGGTCGGCGAAGGAGCGGGCGAGGGCGTCCTGGTCGATCCGTCCGTGAGCGGTGAGGACGGCCAGGACGGAACAGGCCATCTCGGTGTCGTCGGTCCACTGCCAGGGGGCGGGAGGCGGCTCACGGCGCTTGAGGGAGGGGTAGTTCGCGGGGACGAAGAACTGAGATCCGAGGGCATCACCCACGGACAGTCCGCGCAGGCTCGCCAGAGCCCGCTCACAGCGGTCTGCGTCACGGTGGTCGAGGGTCATCGGTGTGCACTCTAACCGGTGGCCCCATAAGGAACGGGTTCACACCAGCGCTCGAAGGGCCGGTCGAGGGTGTAGCGGCCGTCCGGGCCGAGCAGCAGGGTGCGCCACTCCGCATTGCCGGGGTTGGACAGCGACTCGAAGTCCGCCACCGTCCAGTGGAACCAGCGCATACAGAACAGCCGCATGGTGAGCCCGTGCGTGACGATCAGGACGTTCGGCGGGTGCTGGGGGTCCTCGAAGCTGCGCCACAGGCTCTCCAGGAAAGCCCCGACCCGGTCGTAGACATCGGCTCCGGACTCGCCCTGGGCGAAGCGGTAGAAGAAGTGGCCGTAGGCGTCCCGGTAGGCCTTCTGCCGGCGGACGTCCTCGCGGTCCTGCCAGTTGCCCCAGTCCTGCTCGCGCAGCCGGGGTTCCTCGCGTACCCGGACCTTGGCGGGGTCGAGGCGGAGTTCGCGGAAGGTCTGGTGGGTGCGGCGATACGGCGAGACATAGGCGGAGATCCGCTCATCGCCGAACATCTCCCGCACCGCGCCGCCGGCCTCCGCCGCCTGCCGCAGCCCGGCCCCGGTGAGGGCGAGTGCGTGATCGGGTTCCCGCTCGTACACGGTGTCGTCGACATTCCCCTCCGACTCTCCGTGGCGGATGAGAACGATGCGTCGGGGCCGAGCCATGCCGCCAGCCTAAATCGGGTGGCTTGTGCATGTCGCACGCTGTCATGGTCGCGACCCGGTCGAGTGGCCGGCTGTCACCTTCCGGTCTCCTTACTGCACATTTCCCGAATCTCCCTACTGCACGTTTCCCGAACTGCGCGTTTCCCGAGCGAGGCGTGGTCCGGGCGTCGGGAGCCCGTCGCCAGGGGCGGGCGCCGCCGTTGGATGCCCGTTGCCCCGGGCCCGGCCGGCCTCGATGCCCGGAGGCAACGACTGCGCGGAGGCCACGCCGGACCATCGGGGCGCACCGGATCAAGGGGCGCCGGTCAGTGGGCGGCCAGGGCCGGGCGGCCCTCGCATATCTCGTAGGAGCGCCCGCCGAAGCGTCGCTGCAGCAGCCGGTCGTGGGAGACGACGGCCAGGGCGCCGGGCCATGCCGCCAGCGCGGCTTCGAGCTCTTCCACGAGGCCGAGCGCCAGGTGGTTGGTGGGTTCATCGAGCAGCAGCAGGTCGGCCGGGCGGGCCAGCAGTCGGGCCAGCGCGAGCCGGCGCCGCTGCCCGGCGGAGAGTGCCCCCACGGGGACATCGAGGTCGCGTTCGCGGAACAGGCCGAAGGACAGCAGCAGGGTGGCTTGCTCCGCCATGTCCCCGGCCAGTCCGCGGCGGAACGCCGAGAGCAGCGGTTCGGCGGGACGGGAGACTGGTATTTCCTGCGCGAGGTAGCCGGTGCGCCCTCGCCGCCGCACCGTGCCGCTGTCCGGTGTGGTGACCCCCGCCAGCACCCGGAGCAGCGTGGTCTTGCCGGCTCCGTTGGCGCCGTGGATCAACAGACGTTCACCGGCGGCGACGGTGAAGGAGTCCACCGCGAGCCGGTCCCCCACCCGCACTCCGTCGAGCCGGACGAGGGTGCCCTGGGCCTCGCCGATGTCCGGTGCGGCACGGAACCGGAGCGGGTCGGGCGGCCTGGGAACGGGATGCTCCCGGAGTCTGCGCAGCCGTTCCTGCGCGTTGCGCACCCGGCCGGCCACGGATGCCTGGACGCGGCCCTTGGCCCGGTCGTACGCCATCTTGTTGCCGTCCTTCATGGCCCGGCCCTGCGCGACGTTCCGCGCCGCGCCCCCGGCGAAGTCGGTGAGCTGCGCGATCCGTGCGCACCACTGGGCGTGGTCCTGCTCCCAGCGCCGGCGGGCGGCGTCCCTGGCCGCGAGGAAGGTGCCGTAACCGCCGCCGTAGCGGACCAGGGTCCGGCGGTCGGCGTCGACCTCGACGAGTGCGGTGGCGATGCGCTGAAGGAAGAGCCGGTCGTGCGAGACGGCAAGGATCGTGCCCCGGTGGGCGAGCAGGGCGCCTTCCAGCCAGTCCAGGGCGGTGGCGTCGAGATGGTTGGTGGGTTCGTCGAGCAGCATCACCTCGGGGGCCGCGGCGATCAGACAGGCGATCCCGAGCCGGGCCTGCTCACCCCCGGAGAGGCTGCCGAGCACTCGGTCGTGGCCCAGCTGTGCCAGGCCCAGGGCGTGCAGTGCCCGGTCGACGCGGGCGTCGGCTTCATAGCCGCCGCGCAGCTCGAAGAGGGTGAGCAGCTCGCCGTACTCCTCCAGCCCGCCGGGCGTGGCCCGGTCGAGCCCGCCCTCCAGGGAGCGGAGCCGGTGCTCCATGTCCCTGAGGTCCGCCAGGGCGGCGTCGATCGCGTCCTGGACGGTGCGGTCCGGCGGGAGGTCAGGGGTCTGGCCCAGGTAGCCGATGCCACCGTCGGCCCGGAGCACCACCTGGCCTTCATCGGGCCGCTCGGCACCTGCGACGATGCGGAGCAGTGTCGACTTCCCGGCACCGTTCTCCCCCACGATCCCGACGCGTTCGCCGGGGCGCACCGAGAAAGAGACGCCGTCGAGCAGCAGGTGGTCACCGTAGGACTTGGTGATGTCGTGCAAGGAAATCTGAGTGGTCACCCATCCCCCCGAGGTAAATGCAACCTTCGTCGCATTACGATGATGATGGCAGACGGAATCCACTAACGCAACTGGAGTAGCAATTGTCTGGCGAGACGATGCCCGACAGCGGCCGCGAGAGCGGCGGTTCCGCACCCTCCCCCGGCACCCGCCGCCCCGGCGGCCGCACCGCCCGCACCCGCGCCGCCGTCCGCGACGCCGTGCTCGCCGGCCTCACCGAGCACGGCTACCCCGGCCTGACCGTCGAATACGTCGCCGCCCACTCCGGCGTGCACAAGACGACGCTCTACCGGCGCTGGAAGGACGTCGAGGGCCTGGTGGCGGACGCTCTGGATCTTGCGGGCGAGGACAGCTGGATCCCGCCCGACACCGGGTCCCTGGAGGGCGATCTGCGCGCCCTCGCCCAGGAGGTCGTCGTGTCGTTCACCGACCCGGCGGTGGCCGCGTCGGGCTCGGCGATGATCGCCGCCGCCTTCCAGTCGGAGCGGGCGGCCGACGCCCTGCGCGCCTACTACACCGAGCGGTTCGCGCGCTGTGAGGCCCTCGTCGAACGCGCCGTGCGACGCGGAGAGTTGGCGGCGGCCCCGGACGCCGCTGCGGAAGCCGCCTCCGGCGCCACCCCGCACCGTGGCATCGACGCCGGAGCGCTCGTCCGCTCCGTCTCCGCGCCGCTGTTCTTCCGCCTGTTCATCACCCGGGAGCCGGTCGACGACACCGTCGCCGAGCAGGCCGTGGCGGCCACGCTGGCGGCCGCCCGCGCCGGGGCGTTCACGGTCGCCGGCCGGAAGGACCCCTCCCCCGGAGCGGCCCCTTGACCACGCCGCCCGTCACACCGTCCACGACGGTTCGAGCTGCACCACGTCCCCCGCGATGGCCCGGACATCCGCGGCTATCTGGGCACGCAGCGCCAGCCGCTCCACCCGCTCGGGCCGGTACTTCCCCCGCTCGGCCGCCGACTGCCACATCGACAGCACCAGGAACTCCTCGCCCGGAGCCCGCCCCAGCATCCCTCGCAGCATGCCCGGTGAACCCGCCATCGCCGGGTTCCAGACCTTCTCCTGCATCAGCATGAAGTGATCCACCCGGTCCTGGCGCACCTGGCAGTGCGCCAGCCGCAGCACGTCCACATCGCCGAACGACGGGCGGAAGCCCACCTTCACATCAAACTCGTGCTCGAACAGCCGGACTTGGGCGTCCTTGTACGTGCCGACCTGGGAGGCCGCCAGCCGGTCGTGGGAGCGCGCCATGAAGGAGTCGTAGAACGCCCGGCTCTCCCAGAAGGCGACCAGATGCGCGACGCCCGGCCGCCCCCGGCTCCACCCCCCGCCCTGCCCCCGGAACCCCGGCTCACCCAGCAGCCCCGCCCATTTCCGCTGCCCCCGCTCGAACCCTCGACGGTCCACAACGGTGAGGCGAATCCACTTGACCAGCACCGCGCCATCGTACGACCCAAGGACGGACCGGGATCACTGCGCGTCACATTCACACCACCCCGAACTTCCTTACGGGCGCGGATCGATGGGCGTGCGGACACCGAGCCGCCGCTCCACCGCCTCGGCCGCCGCCAGGCACAGGTCCTCCCGGTAGGAGCGCCCGATCAGTTGCACTCCGTACGGGAGCCCGTCCGCCACCCCGGTGGGGACGGCCACCGCGGGCACCCCGACGAAGCTGGTCGCGGTACACAGCCGCATCGCGTGCTGCACCCGCCGATAGCTCTCCTCGTCCCGTATCTCCTCCCCCGGAGCGAACGGCGGGTCGGTGAACACCGGCCCCAGGACCAGCGGATACTCGTCCAGAAAGGCCGCCCAGTCCCGCTGGATGCCCAACCGCACCCCGGTCAGCCGCAGATACTCCGGCAGCTCCACGGGGGCCGACCTCGCCATCCCCCACTCGACATAGCGATGGCCGCCCTCCCCGAGCAGCGGCTTGACGACCGGCCAGGTGGTGGCGAACTCCGTCAGCGTCATCCGGGCGTAGGCGTCGAGGGCGTCGTCCAGCCGCGGCACGTCGGCCACTTCGCGCACCTCGTACCCCGCGTCCCGCAGCGCGTCCGCCGCGCTCTCCACGGCCCGGCGCACCGCGGGATCCACCCCGCCACCTCCGGGATCCGCCACCATCGCCACCGTGAGGGGACGCCCCGGCGGCGGCCCGTAGGGCGGCACCGGCACGGCCCGTGGGTCCCGCGGATCGGCCCCGGCCAACACCTCGTACGCGAGCCGCAGATCATCGACCGTACGGGCCAGCGGGCCGTCGACCACGAGGAACTGGGCGGCGAGAGAGGGGTCGTCCGGGCCGATGCGGTGATCGGCGGCGAACCGCCCGTAGGTCGGCTTCAGCCCCGCGACGCCACAGAAGGACGCGGGAATGCGCACCGAACCCCCGGAATCGTTGCCGAGTCCGAGCGGGGCCATGCCGCTCGCCACGGCCGCGCCGTCGCCGCCACTGCTGCCGCCCGGAGTGACCGCGGCACTCCAGGGGTTCACGGTGTCCCCGAACAGCTCACTGCGGGTATGGATGCCGGCCAGGATGAGCGTCGGCATGTTGCTGTGCCCTATGGGGATACCGCCCGCCGCGCGCAGACGCGCCACCGGGGGCGCATCGGAGTGCGCGACGAAGTCACGGAAGCGCTCCGCGCCGTAGGTCGTCGGCACCCCCTCAATGGCCGTGGTCTCTTTGACCGTGAACGGCACACCGGCCAGCGGCCCCAGCTCCGCACCCGCCGCCCGCCCACGGTCGACCTCCGCCGCCTCACCCCGCGCCCGTTCGGCGAGCAGCTGGGTGACGGCATTGACGGCCGGGTTGACCTCGGCGATCCGCTCCAGGTGCGCCCCGACCAGCTCCACCGCCGACACCTCACCGGTACGTACCGCCGCCGCCTGGGCGCGAGCCGTCCTCTTCCACAGCGCGTCGCGCATGCCCTCCCCTTCCCATGGCCTCAGCAGGCCTTCCCTGGGCCGCCAGGACCTTCACCCACGTTCCGATGCACTCGCATCGGTTCGGCGCATCGTAACCTTGCTGCCGATACATGCGCATCGAATAACCGGGAGTACGGGGCATGCCCAAGCAGGTCGACCACGAGAGCCGGCGCCGCCAGATCGCCGAGGCGGTGTGCCAACTCGCCGACGAGAGCGGCCTGGAGGGCGTCACGCTCCGCGACGTGGCGGCCCGCGCAGAGGTCTCCATGGGTGCCGTGCAGCGCTGCTTCCGGACCAAGGAGGACATGCTGGTTTTCGCGCTCGGCCACATCGGCGAACGGATCACCGCCCGGGTCTCGGCCCGGCTCGCCGCCTCGCCCGCCCAGTCGGCCCGCACGGCGCTGGGGCACGCCACGACGGAGGTGTCACTCCTCCGGGAGGAACATCGCGCCGAGGCACGGGTCTGGCTGGCCTTCGTGGCGCAGGCCGCCGTCAGTCCGTCCCTGGCCGGAACTCTTCGCACCAACTACGCCGGTCTGCAGACGGTGTTCGCACGACTGATCGCCGAAGCCTCCGATACCCCCGACCCGGACCGCGCGGCCCGCACCCTCCTCGCCCTGGCGGACGGCCTCACCACCCATGTCCTGATCGGCCATCTGTCCCCCGCCGAGGCGCTGGACGTACTGGACGGCCAGCTCAACCGCCTCTGGGGCGAGCGGACACGCTGAGCCGCATCCGGCGCCCCCTTGCCCCGACGGCACTTTCCAGCCAGCTGCGCCTGACACAAACCAGGTGTGACCAAGGGCAGTTCACCACGCCCGCGGGCCGTGCGGCGTGGCACGATGGACAGCCAACGGGAAGCCCTGGGGAGCCGTCCGCCTGCCCGCGCAGGCCGCGTCACACCCCCGGGAGATGACGGGAGGGAAGTCCGGTGAGCACGCTCAGCAAAGGGATCGAGAAGGTCGAGGTAACGCTCAAGTGGGACCCGAGCCCCCTCGGGACGCCGGACAATGATCTCGACATCGTCGCGGCCACCTATACGGCCGACGCGCCGCATGAGCCCGCCTATCTGGTGCACTTCGACAGCCGGTCGCCGGACGGGACCATCACCCTCAACCGGGACAGCAGGACCGGCCAGGGGTTCGGCTTCGACGAGATCATGACGCTGGAGCTGGACCGGCTGGCCGAGACCTACACCCGGGTGATCGTGGGGGTGGCCATCCAGCAGGGCGAGGGCCGCAAGGTCTTCGGCGATATCGCGAACACCGCGGTACGGATCCGCGAGGGCTACACCGATCTGACGGAGCACGATTTCACCGAGGTCGCGGGGGCGACCGCCGCGATCGTCGCCGAATTCACCCGGGACGAGGGCGGGCAGTGGCGCTTCCGCTCGGCTCTCCGGGGATTCGACACCGACCCCAACGCGTTCACCTCGGAAATGGGCCGCTGACGGGCGAACGGCGCGCGGGCGGCGCCGAGACCGAGGGCAGCAAGGAGGGGGAGGTGGCCATGTGCCGCCTCCCCCGTTGCCATGCCCCGCGCCGTCAGTCGGACGCCCGTTTGCGGCGGCGGTGCGCCGCCACCCGTTCCCGCGCGGCACAGGCCGTCGAGCAGTAACGGCGGGCGCTCCCGGGGCCGGTGCCCAGATAGAGCGTGCCGCATCGGGCGGACGCGCACTCCCCCCAGGGGACACGGCCGTATTCGCTGAGAATCTGGGCCAGCGCCAGGGCACCGGACGCCAGGAACCAGTCCGCCCAGTTGGCGTCGTCACCGCGGTCGACATGGAGATGCCAGGCGTGCCCGCCGTGCCGTGACAGGTGCGGACGGGCGCCGCATTCCGCCAGCAGCGCATTGATGGCGTGGGCGGCCAGGTCGGTATCCGACTCGGTCAGGAGCCCGGCCAGCCGGGCGGCGGCCGCCCGCAGGCGCACCGCGTCGTCCGGCGAGAACGCCTGCTCGGTGAGGTCTTCCGGGCTCTCCCCATGACGCGCGAGCAGCTCTGCCAGCGCGTCCCTCGGAAGATCGGGGTCCGCACGCACCGCGTTCGCCAGCTCGATCAGCCGCTCGGCGGGCCGAAAACCGCGCCGCGGCAGCGCCTCGTCCTTCATGGCCAGCCTCTCTTCGCGCCCCGTGGCCCATGGGCAATACGCCCCGCCTCAGAGTAACGTCTTATCGAGGTAAGCCGTTACCTCTCCGTCCGTCCTCCTGGAGATGCGTATGCCGCGACGCCCGGCCATATCGGGGGCACGCTCAGGATTACCGCTCTATCTGGCCATGGCCTTCCTTGCCCGCCTGGCGGAGGAGGGCACGGCCGTGGCGGTGGTGCTGCTGGCGCTACAGCGCTCCGGGAGCGCGGGGCAGGGCGCGTTCGTCCTCACCGCCTGGATGGCGCCGCATGTGATCGCCGCGCCCCTGGTCGGCGCCCTCGTCTCCCGTATGCGGCGCCCCCGGCTCTGTTACGTCGGTGCCCTGGGCGGCTTCGCCTGCGCCATCGCGGGGCTGGCGACGAGTGTGGGGCGGGCTCCCACACCGGTGACCCTCGCCGTCGCCCTGGCCGGCGGCAGTTTCGGGCCGGTGGTTTCCGGCGGACTGTCCAGCCTGCTCACCGGGTTGCTGCCGGCCGGCGGACCGCGTGATCGTGCCTACGCGCTGGATGCGGCGGTCTACAACGCCGCGTCGGTGGCAGGCCCCGCCGTGGCCGGCCTCGCGGCCGCGGTGGCGTCGCCCGGCGCGGCGATGCTGCTGCTCGCCGCGGCGGCGGCCGCCGCCGCGGCACTGGCCACCGGACTGCCGTACGGACGCATGCAACCGGCCGCAGCGGGCCACGCACCCGCCGGCACGCTGCGCGCCGATCTCACCGCGGGCCTGGTGGCCGTCTGGCGCATCCGCGCGCTGCGCGCCCTCACCGCGGGCACCTGTCTGGCTTTCGTCGGCGTGGGCGGTCTGACCACCACTACGGTGCTGCTCGCCGGCCACCCGGGGCACCCCGGCGCGGGCGGCCTCCTGATGACCGCGTTCGCGCTCGGCGCGCTCGCCGGTTCGCTGGCCGTGGCCCGATGGCGACCGCCGCTGTCCGATCCGCGCCTCGCCACCCTCGCCCTGTGCGGCACCGGTGTCGCGCTGGGCGCCGCCGCACTCCCGGTGTCGCCGACGGCCACCGCGGCCCTGTTCGTCCTCGCCGGGCTGTGTGACGGTCCGCTGCTCACCGCCACCCTGCGCCTGCGGGCCGCGCACGCCCCGCCGCCGGTCCGTGCGCAGGTCTTCACCCTGGGGGCGGGCCTCAAGATCACGGCGGCGGCCTGCGGAGCCACCCTCGTCGGTACGGCCGCCGCACTTCCGCCGCCCCTGTTGCTGCTCGGGATCGCCGCCGTCCACCTTGCGGCCGCGCTTCTCTACACCGTTGTCCGTCCCCGGGAGCGGGGCACCGGCGGCGCGGCATGCCCACCGGCCCCGCTGCCGGACGCCCGGGCCCTCCCGTAAGCGGCCCCCACCGCGGAACAGCCCCCCAAATCCCCGGGCCCTCCGTCGACGAACGGCGGCCTCACACAGGCCGCCCGCTCAGGCCACACCCACGCCTCGCAAAACACCGAAGAGGGCGCCGACCAATGGTCGACACCCTCTCTCAGGTGCGGTGCGGCGCCCTCAGCGGCAGTAGCTCACGGCCGCGTCGGACGCCGTTCCGTGCGTGCTCAGCTGCAACCGCTGGTCGATCCGCAGCCCTCGCACAGGTAGCAGCTGCCGGCCCGCTGCATCTTCGTCCCGCAGGAGAAGCACAGGGGAGCGTCGGCGTTGATGCCCAGCTGCATCTCGACGAGTTCGGCGTTGGTGTGCGCCTGCTTGGGGGCCGGGGCGGCGGCCTCCTCGACGATCTTCGTCGCCGGGGTGGACTCCTTCGCCGACTCCGTCTGGCGGGGCGCCGACTGGGCCAGGCCCTCGACGTCGACCTCGTCGTCGGACGGCTCGTACGAACCGGTCTCCAGGTGGCGCTGGCGCTCCTCGACGGAGTGGATGCCGAGCGCCGAGCGGGTCTCGAACGGCAGGAAGTCCAGCGCCAGGCGGCGGAAGATGTAGTCGACGATCGACTGCGCCATCCGCACGTCCGGGTCGTCCGTCATGCCGGCCGGCTCGAAGCGCATGTTGGTGAACTTCGAGACGTAGGTCTCCAGCGGCACGCCGTACTGGAGGCCCACCGACACCGCGATGGAGAAGGCGTCCATCATGCCCGCGAGGGTCGAGCCCTGCTTGGACATCTTCAGGAAGACCTCACCGAGACCGTCGTCCGGGTAGGAGTTGGCGGTCATGTAGCCCTCGGCGCCGCCGACCGTGAAGGAGGTGGTGATGCCGGGACGGCCCTTGGGGAGGCGGTTGCGGACCGGGCGGTACTCGACGACCTTCTTCTCGGCGACCGGCTCGGCCTTCTTCTCCTCCTCCTTCTTCTTGGCGGAGAGCGGCTGGCCGACCTTGCAGTTGTCGCGGTAGATCGCCAGCGCCTTCAGGCCGAGCTTCCAGCCCTGGAAGTAGACGTCCTCGATCTCCTCGACGGTGGCCGACTCGGGGACGTTGACCGTCTTGGAGATCGCACCGGAGAGGAAGGGCTGCGCGGCCGCCATCATGCGCACATGGCCCATGGCGGAGATCGAGCGCGCGCCCATGGCGCAGTCGAAGACCTCGTAGTGCTCGGCCTTCAGGGCCGGGGCGTCGATGACATTGCCGTGGTCGGCGATGTGGGCGACGATCGCCTCGACCTGCTCGGGCTGGTAGCCGAGCCGCTTGAGCGCCTTGGGGACCGTGTTGTTCACGATCTGCATGGAGCCGCCGCCGACCAGCTTCTTGAACTTGACCAGCGCCAGGTCCGGCTCGACGCCCGTGGTGTCGCAGTCCATCATCAGGCCGATGGTGCCGGTCGGCGCGAGCACCGACGCCTGGGCGTTGCGGAAGCCGTTCTTCTCGCCGAGCCGCAGCACGTCCTGCCAGGCCTCGGTCGCCGCGGCCCACACCGGGGTGTCCAGGTCGTCCATGCGCACGGCGCTGCCGTTGGCGTCCGAGTGCTGCTTCATGACGCGCTTGTGGGCGTCGGCGTTACGGGCGTAGCCGTCGTACGGGCCGACGACCGCGGCCAGTTCGGCCGAGCGGCGGTAGGAGGTGCCCGTCATCAGGGAGGTGATGGCACCGGCCAGCGCGCGGCCGCCGTCCGAGTCGTAGGCGTGGCCGGTGGCCATCAGCAGGGCGCCGAGGTTGGCGTAGCCGATGCCCAGCTGGCGGTAGGCGCGGGTGGTCTCGCCGATCTTCTGGGTCGGGAAGTCGGCGAAGCAGATGGAGATGTCCATCGCGGTGATGACCAGCTCGACGACCTTGGCGAAGCGCTCGGCGTCGAAGGACTGGTTGCCCAGGTCGTCGTCGCGCAGGAACTTCAGGAGGTTGAGCGAGGCGAGGTTGCACGAGGAGTTGTCCAGGTGCATGTACTCGCTGCACGGGTTGGACGCGGTGATCCGGCCCGACTCCGGCGAGGTGTGCCAGTGGTTGATGGTGTCGTCGTACTGGATGCCGGGGTCGGCGCAGGCCCAGGCGGCCTCCGCCATCTTGCGGAAGAGCCCCTTGGCGTCGATCTCCTCGATGACCTCACCGGTCATCCGGCCGCGCAGCCCGAACTTCGAGCCGGTCTCGACGGCCTTCATGAACTCGTCGTTCACCCGGACCGAGTTGTTGGCGTTCTGGTACTGGACGGAGGTGATGTCCTCGCCGCCCAGGTCCATGTCGAAGCCCGCGTCGCGCAGCGCGCGGACCTTCTCCTCCTCCTTCACCTTGGTCTCGATGAAGGCCTCGACGTCCGGGTGGTCCACGTCCAGGACGACCATCTTGGCCGCACGGCGGGTGGCGCCGCCCGACTTGATCGTTCCGGCCGACGCGTCGGCGCCGCGCATGAAGGAGACCGGGCCGGAGGCGTTGCCACCGGAGGAGAGCAGCTCCTTGGAGGAGCGGATACGGGAGAGGTTCAGACCGGCACCGGAGCCGCCCTTGAAGATCATCCCCTCTTCCTTGTACCAGTCGAGGATCGACTCCATGGAGTCGTCGACGGAGAGGATGAAGCAGGCACTGACCTGCTGCGGCTGCTGGGTGCCGACGTTGAACCACACCGGCGAGTTGAAGCTGAAGACCTGGTGGAGCAGGGCGTACGCCAGCTCGTGCTCGAAGATCTCGGCGTCCGCCGGGGAGGCGAAGTAACCGTTCTCCTCGCCGCTCTTCCGGTACGTCTTGACCACTCGGTCGATGAGCTGCTTGAGGCTGGACTCACGGGTCGGGGAACCCACCGCGCCACGGAAGTACTTGCTCGTGACGATGTTGACCGCGTTCACCGACCAGAAGTCGGGGAACTCGACGCCACGCTGCTCGAAGTTCACCGAGCCGTCGCGCCAGTTGGTCATGACGACGTCACGAGACGCCCACTCCACCTCGTCGTACGGATGCACGCCGGGTGTGGTGTGGATGCGCTCGATACGCAGACCCTTGCTCGCCTTGCTGCCCTTGGCGCGGGAGCCTCGTGCCGGGCCGCTCGTCGTCTCTGTCATTCCGCCTCCCTGTATACGGGCAAACGCCCATATGTGCGCACGCATTCCGTGGCACGGTGTATGTCTTTCTGCCACCGGGACGCCCTGCTCTCGCCCCGGTACAGGTCCTGGATGCGCGCCGAGCTCAGTCGGCGGCGGTGGCGGGCACGGGGACGGCCGGGCCGCCGGCCTCCCCCTCGGTCCCGCATTCCTGCCCGGGCGGCCCCTGCTCGCGCTGCTCCCGCAGCTCGGCGATGGCCGCCTCGAAGTCCTCGAGCGAGTCGAAGGCCCGGTAAACGGAGGCGAAGCGCAGGTACGCGACCAGGTCGAGTTCCTGCAACGGCCCCAGTATGGCGAGCCCGACGTCATGGGTGGACAGCTCGGCACTGCCGGTGGCGCGCACCGCCTCCTCGACCCGCTGGCCGAGCTTGGCGAGGGCGTCCTCGGTGACCGGCCGGCCCTGGCACGCCTTGCGCACTCCCGCGATGACCTTGTTGCGGCTGAAGGGCTCGGTGACCCCGCTCCGCTTGATCACCATCAGTGACGCCGTCTCGATGGTCGTGAAACGGCGGGAGCAGTCGGGGCACTGGCGGCGCCGGCGGATCGCCGTCCCGTCATCGGTGGTGCGACTGTCGACGACCCGGCTGTCCGGGTGCCTACAGAAGGGGCAGTGCATGGCTCCACCCTCCTCACCCTGTGATATACGGACGTACGTACGCCGACGGGCCCCGCGTACGGCGACAGACCTCTGACCGGTCCGTACGGGCCCTTCGGAGCAGTCACCAGCATAGGCGATTCCCGACCCCCTGAGGGACCAGGCACCACAACTTCTGGGTGACCGAACGCATCTAACCACTAGATGTGGTGTCGGGCCGCTTACATCTGCCTACCGCGTGTCGCGGTGGAGGCGGGCCGTGCGGTCGCCCATGAGAGTACGGGAAGCCACCCGGCCGGCGGTGCGGCGGGGCCGGGATGACAGAATCGACCGGGCCGGGACGGCCGGCCACCGAGACCTTCACGGGCGACGGTCCGGCCCGCCGCCCGGCCGGAAAACCCGGCGCACGCAGTCCCCTGCGGGCCCGGAATGCCACTCGGCCATACACCCAGCCACTCGATCCGGGTAGGCAATAGCCGAATATTTCACTCGAACGTGTGTTTGGCGCAACCTTTCGAAAGCAACTACCGTTGGCTAACTAGGGAGAACATTTCGAGAGGGGCCGACGTGACCACCACCGCAGACAGCGCGACCATCACCGCACAAAGCCACTCCCAGAGCCGGTTCGAGCACCCGCAGAAGGCACAGCGGCCGATGGACGACGCCACGTTGGACTCCGAAGAGCAGAAGCCCCCCCGCGCCCTGCCCGGCCGTCCCCCAGGGATCCGCGCCGACAGCTCGGGCCTCACCGACCGCCAGCGCCGGGTGATCGAGGTGATCCGGGATTCCGTGCAGCGGCGTGGCTACCCGCCGTCCATGCGCGAGATCGGCCAGGCCGTCGGGCTGTCCAGCACCTCGTCCGTCGCCCATCAGCTCATGGCGCTCGAACGCAAGGGCTTCCTGCGGCGCGACCCGCACCGCCCCCGGGCGTACGAGGTCCGCGGCTCGGACCAGACCAGCACCGCCGCGACGGAGACCGCGGGCAAGCCCGCCGCGTCCTATGTCCCGCTGGTCGGCCGGATCGCCGCCGGCGGCCCGATCCTCGCGGAGGAGTCGGTCGAGGACGTCTTCCCGCTCCCCCGCCAGCTCGTCGGCGACGGCGAACTGTTCGTGCTGAAGGTCGTCGGCGACTCCATGATCGAGGCCGCCATCTGCGACGGCGACTGGGTCACGGTCCGCCGCCAGCCGGTCGCGGAGAACGGTGACATCGTCGCCGCGATGCTGGACGGCGAAGCCACCGTCAAGCGCTTCAAGCGCGAGGACGGCCATGTGTGGCTGCTGCCGCACAACTCCGCGTACCAGCCGATCCCCGGCGACGAGGCGACCATCCTCGGCAAGGTGGTGGCGGTACTGCGCCGCGTCTGACCCACCCCTCACGACCGAGCCCCGGAACCACTGCGCCGGTTCCGGGGCTCTGTTTGTGCGCCTGAGCCGGCGCCGCCTAGGCGTCGGTGCCTGCGGCCTTCGCCGCTGCGTCGATGGCGGCCAAGGAGCGGCGGACCTGGTTGCGGTCGGTGGTGTACCAGAACTCGGGCATCGACTTGCGGAGGAAGGAGCCGTAGCGAGCCCGCTCCACCCGGGGGTCGAGGACGGCGACCACCCCGCGGTCGCCGGTGGCGCGGACCAGACGGCCGGCGCCCTGGGCCATCAGCAGCGCCGCATGGGTCGCCGCGACCGCCATGAAGCCATTGCCGCCGGCCTCCTCCACGGCCTTCTGCCGCGCGCTCATCAGCGGGTCGTCCGGACGCGGGAACGGCACCCGGTCCATCACCACCAGCTGGCAGTTCGCGCCCGGCACATCGACGCCCTGCCAGAGGGACAGCGTGCCGAACAGGCAGGTACGGGCGTCCTCGGCGAAGGCGCGGATCAGCTCGCCGAGGGTCTCCTCGCCCTGGAGGAGGATCGGCAGATCCAGCCGGCCGCGCAGCTCCTCCGCGGCGGCCTGGGCGGCGCGCATGGAGGAGAAGAGGCCGAGGGTGCGGCCACCCGCCGCCTCGATCAGCTCGGTGAGCTCATCGAGCATGTCCGTACGGCTGCCCTCCCGGCCCGGCTGGGCCAGATGCTTGGCGACGTACAGGATGCCCTGCTTCGCGTAGTCGAAGGGCGAGCCGACATCGAGGCCCTTCCAGGGCGGGACGTCCTCGCCCTCCGTGCCCTCGGGGGCCAGCCCCAGGGAGGCGGCGACCCCGTTGAAGTCGCCGCCCAGCTTGAGGGTGGCGGAGGTGAGGGTCACCGAGCGGTCGTCGAAGAGCTTCTCGCGCAGCAGGCCCGAGACGGACAGCGGCGCCACCCGGAGGGACGCGCCGAAGCGGTCATGGCGCTCGTACCAGACCACGTCGTACTCGGAGCCGTTCGCGATGCGCTCGGCGACGGCATGGACGTTCTCCAGCGAGGCCAGGGCCTGCTTGCGGACGGCGTCCTCGTCCTGGACCGACTTGTCGCGGGTCGAGCCGAGCGCCGAGATGACCGTACGGGCCGCGTCCCGCAGCGCCATCAGGCAGTAGCCGAGGTCCTCGGGGATCTCCTCCAGGCGGCCGGGCAGGGCCAGCTCCATGAGGCGCTCGAAGGTCTCCGATGCCGTCTGGAGCTGGTCCGCGGCCTTCTCGTTGACGAGCTTGGCGGCCCGGCGGACGGCGCGGTTGACCTGGCCGGGGGTGAGCTCGCCGGTGGCGACACCGGTGACCCGGGAGACCAGCTCATGGGCCTCGTCGATGATCAGCACCTCGTGCTGCGGGAGGACCGGGGCACCCTCGATCGCGTCGATGGCGAGCAGCGCGTGGTTGGTGACGACCACGTCGGCGAGCTTGGCGCGCTCCCTGGCGGCCTCGGCGAAGCACTCCGCCCCGTACGCGCACTTCGAGGCGCCCAGGCACTCCCGGGAGGAGACCGAGACCTGGCCCCAGGCACGGTCGGAGACCCCGGGGGTCAGCGCGTCGCGGTCGCCGGTCTCGGTCTCGTCCGCCCAGTCGCGCAGCCGCAGCAGGTCCTTGCCGAGCTTGCTGGTCGGCGTGGCCTGCTCGAACACGTCGAAGAGGCCGTCCTCCTCTTCCTGCGGGACGCCCTCATGGAGGCGGTGCAGACACAGGTAGTTCGAGCGGCCCTTGAGCATGGCGAACTCCGGGCGGCGGCGCAGCAGCGGATGCAGGGCCTCGACCGTCCGCGGCAGATCGCGCTCCACGAGCTGGCGCTGGAGCGCCAGGGTGGCCGTGGCGACCACGACTCTCTCGCCATGGGCGAGCGCCGGGACCAGATAGCCGAGGGACTTGCCGGTGCCGGTGCCGGCCTGCACCAGCAGATGGGCCTGTTCGTCCACGGCCTCGGCGACGGCCTCGGCCATCGCCACCTGGCCGGGGCGCTCGGTGCCGCCGACGGCGGTGACGGCGGCATGGAGCAGATCGGGGAGGGAGGGCTTTGTCATAGCGCTGCAAGCCTACGCGGGACCACTGACAGCCGGGTCCGTCACGGCAGGTGGAGCGGATTGGGGACGCTGCCGTGCACGGCCGCGTGCGGGCGGTCGGTGCGGTCCCGGTAGCCGTCCACATGCAGACGGTTGCGGTTCAGACACAGCCGCTCGATCCGCGGGGTGAGCAGGTCGAAGGTCTCGTGCCGCTCCTTGAGAGCGGGGAAACGTTCGTGGTGGCGCAGGATCTCCGCCCGTACGAGTGACCAGAACTCGGCCTCGGGCACGCCCAGTTGGTCCGCGCACAGCGGCGCGAGGTAACGGAAGACGCCGACGAACAGGCCGGAGTGGATGAACTGGGTGAGGAAGGCGGGCGGTTCGGTCAGCAGCACCGCCCGTACGTCGTCCGGCATGGAGTCGTGCTCCGGGAGGGGCACGGAGCTGGTGTTGACGTCGTCGACGAAGTCCTTGACCGCGAGGCGGGTGGGGACGTCGTGCTCGTCGAAGACGACGATGGCGTTCTCGCCGTGCGGGGAGAAGACCGTGCCGTACCGGTAGAGGAAGTGCAGCAGCGGAGGCAGCAGCGCGGCGAACAGCCGGGCCAGCCAGGCGCGCGGGGCCAGCCCCGAGCGGCGCACCAGCTCCGCGGTCAGCGCGCGGCCCCGGGGATCGGTCTGCAGCAGCGCGGCCAGGGTGCGGGCGCGTTCGCCGGGGTCCAGATGGCCGCTGACGGGCTCGCGCCAGATACAGCCGAGCAGCTCCTTGAACTGGTACGGGACACCGGGCAGCCGGTCGTAGAGGGGGTGCTCGACGGTGACGGACGCGGTCTCGCCGAGCAGGATCACCCGGGTCTCGTCGCGCAGATACGGGTCGGCGTCGCGCAGGCCGTGGACCCAGCGGGTGACGGCCGGTGCGGCGAGGGTGCGCTCGGTGGGCAGACCGCGCCAGACGAGGGTGTTGAGGATGGACAGCGGCAGCTTGACCGTCCGGGCCTCGGGCCGGCTGAGGTTGAGGAAGGTGCGGATCGACTGCTGCGGCAGGCGGAGGTCGTTGTCAGTGGGCAGCGCGATGATGGATCTGTCCGCGAGTTGCGGGGCGAAGAGCGGGGCGATGGTCTCGTCCCATTGCCAGGGGTGCACGGGGAGATAGAGGTAGTCGGCGGGGTCGAAGCCCTCGTCGCTGATGGTGCGGGCGAAGGCGTGCCGGGTGGCGGGGTCGAGTTCCTCGCCGTAGAGACGGTCGGGGGTGGCCAGGGTGGGGATACCGCGGTAGTGGGCGATGGTGTGGTGCGCGGCGAGCCAGGGCAGGCGCCGGGCGGTGCGAGCCTCGGGGGCCCAGGTCGCCGCGTCGGTGGCGGAGAAGCCCAGCCGGCCCTTGTTCGCGACGAGCCAGGGGTGGCCGGTCTGGTGGCCTTCGAGGGAGGCGTAGTCCAGGTCGGCGAGTTCGGCGGCGCTGAGCGCGGTGGCGTCGAGGCGGGTGTCGGCGGCGAGGGTGGCGGTCAGCTCGCGGATGAGGTGGCCGGTGGTGTCGCCGGACAGGCCCAGCACGGTGTCGTGGGCATGCGTGAGGAAGTGGAAGGGGTCGGCGTCCGGGGTGATCGAAGCGGGGTCGACGCGCCAGTGGCCGTAGGCGCCGCGTCGCGCGCCGAAGCGGTAGACCAGGGCCTCGGTGACCGGCAGGCGGTATTGCGGAGTGCCGTCGGGGGTGGTGCCGTCGGGCTCGGGGGTGAGGACTTCCTCGTAGGCGAACTCCGCCAGGATCTTGGCGAACAGTCGGCGCGCGGCGTGCTGCCAGGCGCGGTGCGAGGGCTGGGGCTCAGGAGACAAGGCGGGACTCCTCGAAGCGGGACCGCCCCGGCTCGTACGGGGGACAACCGGGGCAGCGCGGTGGACGGCGGACCGGAGCGGGACCGTCGACGGACGGCCCCGGGGTCAGAGCAGGTGGCGGCGGGCGCGGTCGCGGACCATCAACGCCGCGCGCTTCGCGGGCAGTTCGATCTCGTCGGCGCAGCGGAACCCCGCGCTCCGGAAGGCCGCGACGGAGGCGGTGTTCCGCAGATCGGGCTCGGCGACGACCCGGGTGCACCGCGGGCGGTGGTCGAGGATGAGACCGGCGGTGGCGCGCAGCAGGGTGCTGCCCAGTCCGCGCCCCCGGTCGCCGGCCCCGCCGATGAGCAGATGGACACCGGTGTCCTGGGGCCGTGCGCGGTAGTGGCGGGCGAGGGGGTCGAGGTCGGCGCGGTAGATCTCCCAGTAGCTCATCGGGACCCCGGCCAGCACCCCCAGGCAGGGCACGCTGCGGCCGTCGCCGTCGAGCTGGCCGCGCAGATGGGCGGCGGTGATCTCCGGCGGACCCGCCAGCTCCCAGAAGGCCGCGACGGCCGGATCGTTCATCCAGCCGGTGATCCGGTCGAGATCGCGGTCCGGCCGGACGGGCACGAGCGCGAACGGCCCGGCGGGTGTCGCGGCCGCTCCCCAGCCCGCCAGGTTGTCGAGCAGCGGGCCGGCGGCCGGGGCGTCCGGGGACACCGCAGGCCGCGGGCCGTCGTCGGACCGCGCGCCGCGTTCCGGCGGGTGCTGCCGGCCGAGGGTGTCGTCGGAGCTGGGGCTGAGGCCGGAATCGGTGGGTGGCACGGCGACGCTCTCCTCTCGTGGCCGCGTGCCGCGTGGCCGTATGGGTCGCGGGGCGCCGGCGCCGGGGACGGGATGCGGTGGTCTGCTGTCGGGGGCCGTGGTGGGCGGCTACGGGGCGAGGGGGTTGGGCAGGGTGACGTAGACGGACTGGGTTTCGACCGGGCCGACGAGTTCGTCCAGGCCGTGCAGCCGGGTCGCCAGATTGGCCTTGCAGCGCAGGGTGCGGGCGGCCAGCAACTGCTCCGGGAGCGGCGAGCGGTGGGCCCGCGGGGCCGCGGCGGCATCGGCGAGGAAGCGGCGGAAGGCGGCGAGCAGGATCTCCTCGCGGACCAGGCGCTGGGAGCCGAAGGCCCCGATGAGGCCGAGGACGTTGTTGATGCCGAGGTAGTAGGCGAAGCGTTCGTCGGTGACGTCGTCCGCGACGAAGCTGTCGCTGGCCGCTCCGATGCCGGGCAGCCGTCGTTCCAGTTCGGCGCGGCGCGAGGTGCGGAAGTAGTAGCCCTGGTTGTCGCGGTAGCGGCCGCCGACCGGCCAGCCGTCGGGGTCCAGCAGCACCACGGTGTTCTGCTGGTGGGCTTCCAGCACGATGCCCGCCGTGCCGTCGAGCCACAGCACGGGCCGTACGACCGCTTCGAGGTAGCGCAGGAACCACTCGGTGGCCACCGCACCCAGGGGGCGGCCGGTGCGGGCGCCGAGGGTGCCGACGAGGTCTTCGAGCCGGGAGCGCACGCCGGAGCGGCCGGGCCAGGGCCGGGGGCAGGTGAGGCCGGCGATGCAGACGGCGTCGTCGGTGGTGCTGAAGGGGTTGTGGCGGATGACGACATCGAGGCCCTGGACGGGTTCGCCGTCGAAGCCGTCGACGGCGAGATAGGCCGGGTCGCGGACGATGTCGAAGCCGGGGTGGACGGTCTGCCACTGCTTGGCGAGCCCGGTGCGCAGCAGCCGGTGCACCTCGACCCCGCGGGCCAGTTCCTTACGGAGGTTCTCCCGGCGGGAGTTGGTGATGCGCAGCCCGAGGGAGAGCTTGAGCATGGCGTCCGCGTCGGGGCGGTAGACCGTGCGGACGGAGGAGGTGGGGTGCCAGAGCGGACCGTGGGCGCCGAGGTCGTGCAGCAGACCGGCCTCGCGGAGGGCGGTGACGTCGGAGCGGTCGGCGAGTTCCCTGGCCTGCCAGGGGTGCAGCGGCAACGGCACGGTGTCGTCGGGGAGTTGGCAGCCGCTCCCGGCGAACTCCCGGGTGAGCCGGTCGGCCGGTACGGGCTTGCCGCGTACGGTCCAGGCGGAGTCGGCGGCCAGGACGGAGCGGTGCACGGCCATCCAGTGCAGCGGGAAGGCGCCGCGCAGTTCGGGCGAATAGGCGCGGGTCTCGGCGTCGGAGAGCCCTTCGCGGCTCTTGGGCGTGGGGTGCAGCGGGTGGCCGAGGAGGAGGGACTGTTCGGCTTCCAGGAAGAGGGCGCCGTGGTCGTCGGCCGGCCGGGCGCGCCGGTCGGTGAGGAAGGCGGCGACATTGCGGACGGAGTTGGCGACCCGGCCGACGAGTTCGGTGCCGTCGCCGTCCGGTGCCTGCTGCGGTGTGGCGTCCGGCTCCGGCCGCTCCCCGCCGTCCGCCACCCGGTGCTCGCCGCCGTCGGACGCCCGCCGGTCGCCGTGCGCGGCCTCCCGGCGCAGCATGGCGGCGAGGGTGACGGCGTCCAGCGGGGCGGCGCCGGGCGGGGCGCCTTCGAGGGTGGGGGCGCCCAGGCGGTGCCAGCCCGTGGGCGACCAGTAGCGGACGGGGATGATCAGGGCGCTCGCGGCGGCGGCCCGCAGCGGGAGGCGCAGCCGGCCCTCGGCCGGGTGGTGGACGCCGCTCTCCCGGAGCCAGCAGCGCAGGAGGTGCTCGATGCCCGCGGCGTCGGCGGCGACCGCCGGATCCGGGTGGTCGAGCGGGTCGTGGTCACCGCGGGCGCGGTCGTGCGAAGCGGCGGCGCCATGGGGCTCGGGCCGGCCCGGCGGCTCATGGGGCTGCTGGTGGCAGGTCTCGTCCGGGGCCCGCCGCTGCTGGCGCGGTACCGACTCGATGATGCCCGCACCCTGGTGGGCGGGGATGCGCTCGACGGGCTGACCGCCGTCGGGGCCGGGGCGTTCGTTCATGGGGTGGTGCCTCGCATTGTCGTGGGGAACGAGCCCATCGGCCCGGGGGTGGTGCGGACCGCCACCGTGATGGCGTCGGCGAGGCGGTCGAGGATCGCGTCCGCCTGTTCGTCGGTGATGGTCAGGGGCGGCAGCAGCCGGACGACGGCGGAGTGCCGGCCGCCCAGTTCGACGATCAGGCCGCGGTCCAGGCAGGCGTCCCGGACGGCGGCGGCGAGCTCGGGGGCGGCGGGGCGGGCGCCGGTGGCATCGGCGTCGGCGTCGCGGTCGACGAGTTCGACGCCCAGCATCAGACCGCGGCCGCGGACGTCGCCGATGCAGTCATGGGCGGCGGCGAGGGAGGTGAGTCGGTCGAGCATCCGGGCGCCGAGCTCCCCGGCCCGCCGGGCGAGGCCGTTCGCCCGGACGTAGGCGAGGGTGGCGGCGCCGGCGGCCATGGCGAGCTGGTTGCCGCGGAAGGTGCCGGCGTGCGCGCCGGGCTGCCAGGCGTCCAGTTCCTCGCGGTAGACGATCACGGCGAGCGGCAGGCTGCCGCCGATCGCCTTCGACAGCACGATCACGTCGGGCACGATGCCGCTGTGGTCCACCGCCCAGAAGGCGCCGGTGCGGCCGACACCGGTCTGCACCTCGTCCACGATCAGCGGGATCTGCCGGGCGGCGGTGATCTCCCGCATCCGCCGCAGCCAGCCGTCCGGAGCGGGGATCACCCCGCCCTCGCCCTGGACGGGTTCCAGGATCATCCCGGCCGGGCTGGGCACCCCGCTCTTGTGGTCGTCGAGGAGGTTCTGGGTCCAGCGCGCGGCGAGTTCGGCACCGCGTTCGCCGCCGGTCCCGAAGGGGCAGCGGTAGTCGTACGGATAGGGCAGCCGGACCACGCTGGTGTGCTGCGCTCCCCCGGACGCGGCGAGCGCCTCCGAGGTCATGCCGTGGTAGGCGCCGGAGAAGGCCATCAGGCCGTCCCGCCCGGTCGCGGTGCGAACGAGTTTGAAGGCGGCCTCGACGGCGTCCGTGCCGGCCGGGCCACAGAACTGGATGCGCGCCTTTTCAGCCAACTCTCCGGGCAGCGTGGCGAAGAGCTCGGTGGTGAAGGCGTCCTTGACGGGCGTGGCCAGGTCGAGGACGTGCAGCGGCGCACCGGAGTCGAGGACGGTGCGGATCGCTTCGAGCACCACGGGGTGATTGTGGCCGAGCGCCAGGGTGCCGGCGCCGGAGAGGCAGTCGAGATAGCGCCTGCCGTCGGCGCCCTCGATGGTGAGCCCGCGGGCGCGCACCGGGACGATGGGCAGCGAGCGCGCGTAGGTGCGGGCGGCGGACTCACGCAGGGACTGCCGGCGCAGGATCCCTTCGTGGGCCGGCGCGGCCGGCACGGTTTCGGTCAACGCCACGGCAGTTGTGTCCTCCTGCTGGTCAGCTGCGGAAGGCCGCGGGCCCTGCGGGCGGCCCGGCCGTCCCCCGTCCGTACCAACGACGGTGGCGACGTGGGAACACGGTTGTCGCCAAGATCCTTGGCGGCGTGGAACCGGGTACCCGAGTACCGCCGTCCCCATCGTCACCGGCATAGTGGGGTGTTGCACCGGGATCTTGAGGTTCATGACAAAGAACGAACCGGCGCAAGATCAGCTCACGTCACACCGGCACAGTCCGATTCACCAGGGGGAACTCACCCATGCGATCCATACGTCGGCCAGTCCTGGCCGCCGCCGCTCTCACCGCCGTCATGGCGCTGACCGTCACCGGTTGCGGGCCGGAGGGCGACAACGCGGACGCCAAGCCCACCCAGGGCGCCGGCCAGGAAGCGGGCGGGGGTGACTTCAAGATCCCTCAGGACATCCAGGACAAGCTCAAGGAACACGGCGTCGACCTGGACAAGTGGAAGAACGGCGAGTGGAAGAACTGGGACCGGGACAAGTGGCTCCGGGAAGCCGGGGAGTTCATCAACCCGATCATCAAGGACTTCTGGGACAAGGACAAGATCGACAAGGTCAAGCCGCCCCAGGACCCCAGCAAGCCTGAGGACATCTCCGAGGACCAGGGCAAGACCGACCCCGAGCCGTCCGCCGTCCCGGCGCAGCCCGTCAAGACCCCGTACACCTCCACCGCCCCCGGCGTGGGCCTGCTGCTGTTCAGCACCCCCCAGGGCGACTCCCGCTGCTCCGCCACCGTCGTCAAGGACCCGGCGCACCCCGGTAAGTCCAACCTGGTGTGGACCGCGGCGCACTGTGTGCACGCCGGCAAGAACGGCGGCTGGTACCGCAACATGATGTTCGTGCCGAACTTCAACAAGACCGGTGGCTCCGCCGCTGAGTTGAAGAACAAGCCCTTCGAGGACCGGGTCCCGTCGGGCAAGTGGTGGGCGGACGACATGGCGACGTCCCAGCAGTGGATCAAGGCCGGCGGCGCCGTTCCGGGCGTCCCGATGGCTCCGTACGACTACGCGCTGATGCATGTGAAGCCGGAGCAGGGCACCGGCGGTAAGTCGCTGGAGGAGATCGCCGGCGGCGCCTACGAGGTCGACTTCAACGCCCCGGCGATGGCCAAGATTCCGAGCCTGACCGCGCAGGGCTACCCGGCCGAGCCGCCGTTCGACGGTGCGGCGCAGCAGCAGTGCACCGACAAGCCGACCCGGCTGTCGATGGACGCCAAGAAGCCGACCATGTACCGGATCGGCTGCACCATGACCGGTGGTTCCTCCGGCGGCCCCTGGTTCGCCAAGGACGCGAACGGCAAGCAGGTGCTGATCTCCAACATGTCGATGGGTCCGCGCCCGGCCCGCTGGTCGGCCGGTCCGCACCTGGGCCCCGAGGCCAAGGCCCTGTTCGACAACATGAGCAAGAAGTGGGCGAACAAGCAGTAGTCGCGTGAGGCGGGTGGTGCCGCACGGCGCCACCCGCTCCGCCCGTGAGCAGGACGAAGGCCCGCCCCCGGTCTCCCGGGGGCGGGCCTTGTGTCGCTGTACTACGGGCCCGTCAGGCGGCCGGCACGAAGGGCTCGAACTCGGCGGCCAGCTCCGCGTGCACCCGCGCCTTGAGGACCGTGCCCTCGGCGGTGTGCTCCTCGGAGATGACCTCACCCTCCGCGTGCGCCCGCGAGACCAGGGCGCCCTGGGTGTAGGGCACCAGGACCTCGATCTCGACCTGCGGCCGGGGGAGTTCCTCGTCGAGCAGCTCCAGCAGCTCCGCCATGCCCTGGCCCGTACGGGCCGAGACCGCGAGGGCGTGCTTCTCCTTGCGCAGCAGTCGCTGGAGCACCAGCGGATCGGCCGCGTCGGCCTTGTTGACCACCACGATCTCGGGCACGTCCGTCGCGCCCACGTCGCGGATCACCTCACGCACCGCGGCCAGCTGCTCCTCGGGCACCGGGTGCGAGCCGTCGACCACATGCAGGATGAGATCGGACTCGCCGACCTCCTCCATCGTGGAGCGGAAGGCCTCGACGAGGTGGTGCGGGAGATGGCGGACGAAGCCGACGGTGTCGGCGAGGGTGTAGAGCCGTCCGCTGGGGGTCTCAGCCCGCCGGACGGTCGGGTCCAGGGTGGCGAACAGGGCGTTCTCCACCAGGACGCCGGCCCCGGTCAGGCGGTTGAGCAGGGACGACTTGCCGGCGTTGGTGTAGCCGGCGATGGCGACCGAGGGGACCTTGTTGCGCCGGCGCTCCTGGCGCTTGATGTCCCGGCCGGTCTTCATCTCCGCGATCTCCCGGCGCATCTTCGCCATCTTCTCGCGGATCCGCCGCCGGTCCGTCTCGATCTTGGTCTCACCGGGACCACGGGTGGCCATACCGCCGCCCGCCGAACCGGAGCCACCGCCACCCATCTGCCGGGAGAGCGACTGACCCCAGCCACGGAGCCGGGGGAGCATGTACTGCATCTGCGCCAGCGAGACCTGCGCCTTGCCCTCCCGGGACTTGGCGTGCTGGGCGAAGATGTCGAGGATCAGGGCGGTCCGGTCGACCACCTTGACCTTGACGACATCCTCCAGGTGGATCAGCTGGCCCGGGGAGAGCTCACCGTCACACACCACGGTGTCCGCCCCGGATTCGAGGACGATGTCCCGCAGCTCCAGAGCCTTGCCCGAGCCGATGTAGGTGGCCGGGTCGGGCTTGTCCCGGCGCTGGATGACGCCGTCGAGCACCATCGCACCGGCGGTCTCGGCGAGGGCGGCGAGCTCGGCGAGCGAGTTCTCCGCCTCCTGGACCGTGCCCGTGGTCCAGACACCGACGAGCACCACGCGCTCCAGGCGGAGCTGTCGGTACTCGACCTCGGTGACGTCCTCGAGCTCGGTGGAAAGGCCCGCTACGCGGCGTAGTGCGGCGCGTGCCGAGCGGTCGTACTGGTCGCCGTCACGCTCCCCGTCGATCTCGTGGCTCCAGGCGACGTCCTCTTCCATCAGGGCGTTCGCCCGAAGGCTCTCGGGGAGGCGCTGCCGGTCCTGCGGAAGGGAAGAAGAGGAGGTCATTTGATCCTTCGCGTCGTTGGGAAGCCCTGCCGGGGACCTGGCGGCCCCACCGGGACTGTCGTCATGGCGACCGCCGCGGTGATGCCGCGACCGTCGCTGGTGTCAACGTCCGAGCCGTCCGGGAGATTCCCGGGCCGGCCCGGTGCCGACCTGACGATGGTCCCACGGCCGGAGAGGGCCGTCACGCGGGTTTTGCGGGGTTTCCGGCGGCCGCCTTGGGACCCCCGGGCCTCGGAGCGGGCTTCTTGGCGCCGGGGCCGGGGGCGACGCCCTTGGCGCCGGGCTTGTCCGCGCCCTTCCTGGGCTGCCACTGCGGGTGCCCCGGCATCGGCGGGGTCTTCTCGCCGTAGAGCCACCCCTGGAAGAAGGCGGTGAGGTCCTGCCCGGTCACCTGGGAGGCCAGCTGGACGAAGTCGGAGGTGTCGGCCACCCCGTCGCGGTGCCGGGCCACCCACTCGCGTTCGATCCGGTCGAAGGCGGCGGGGCCGATCTTCTGCCGCAGGGCGTAGAGGACCAGCGCACTGCCGTCGTAGACGATGGGGCGGAAGATGCTGATCTTCTCCCCCGGGCTGGGGGCCTTGGGCGCGGCGGGCGGTCCGCCCTCGGCGCGCCAGCCGTCGGACTGCTCGTAGGCGTTCCGCATACGGGCCTCCAGCGAGGCCCGGTGGTCGCCCTTCTCCTGGGCGAAGAGGGCCTCGTACCAGGTGGCATGGGCCTCGTTGAGCCAGACGTCGGACCAGCGGCGCGGGCTGACGCTGTTGCCGAACCACTGGTGGGCCAGTTCGTGCACCATCACGGACTCGACGTACCAGGCGGGCAGCTGATCGGTGGTGAACAGGGCCTTCTCGAAGAGCGACAGGGTCTGGGTCTCCAGCTCGAAGCCGGTCCTGGCGTTGGCGATCAGCACCCCGTACGCCTCGAAGGGGTAGGGGCCGACCTTGCGCTCCATCCAGGTCACGTGGCCGGGGGTCTTGGCCAGCCAGTGCGCGAGGGCGGCCCGGTCCGCGGTCGGTACGACATCCCGGACCGGCAGGCCGTGCGGCCCGTGGCGCAGCAGCACGCTGGACTTCCCGATGGAGACCTGCGCCAGCTCGGTGGCCATGGGGTGGTCTGTGCGGTACGTCCAGGTGCGGCGCCCCGCGCGGGCGCCGGGGCGCAGCGGCAGCCCGTTGGCGACGGCGGTCAGCTGCTGGGGAGCGGTGATGTGGAAGGTGAAGAGGGCCTTGTCGGAGGGGTGGTCGTTGCAGGGGAAGACCCGGTGGGCGGCGTCGGCCTGGTTGGCCATCGCCAGCCCGTCGGAGGTGCGGATCCAGCCGCCGTCGCTCTTGCCGCCGGGGTCGCTCGTGTGCTCGATGGAGATCTTCAGATCCTGCCCCCGGGAGATGTGGAAGGCCGGGGTGAGCACCAGGTCCTCGCCGTGCTGCTCGTGCCGGGCGGCCTGGCCGCCGATCTTCACGGAGCGTACGGCGCCGCGGGCGAAGTCGAGGTTGAGGTGGTCGAGCTCGCTGGTGGCGCGGGCGGTGATCTCGGTGGTGGCGTTCAGCGGCCGGTCGTTGTGGCCGGAGTAGTCCAGGGTGACGTCATAGGACGTGACGTCGTAGCCGGTGTTGCCGAGGGTGGGGAAGAGGCGGTCGCCGAGGCCCTGCGGCCCCACGGCCGGCGGCTCGGCCACGCCGAGGGTGGCCAGGGCGGCCAGCCCGAGGGCGGCGGCCCGCAGACCCGTCCACCGGCCCCGCCCGCTCGGGCCACGGGGCAGGACGGGGACGGGGCGGTCGGGGTCGCGGGACGGGCGGCGCAAGGGAAGGGACATGAACTACGGCTACCAACGCGGCCCCCTCCCCCGCGGGTGACGGGGCAAACGGCACCCGAACGGGCGGCGGATCGTCCACCCGTCTTACGCCGCCGGACGGAGCAGCGTCCGACGGGGCGTCAGCTTCCGGGCCCCCGGGCCCTTCAGGGGCGCAGGGCCGCGGGCTGCCGGGCCCGCCCCGCGCGCAACACATCGAAGACGCCGGGCACTTGGCGCATGGCGCGCATCAGGGACGGCAGCCCGGCGGCGTTCGGCAGATGCAGCGTGTAGGTGTGGCGGACCCGCTGTTCGTGCGGGGGTTCGACGGCGGCCGACACCACGGCGGCGCCCTGGGAGGCGATGGCCTCGGTGAGGTCGGCCAGGAGCTGCGGCCGGCTGAAGGCCTCGGCCAGGAGGGTGACCCGGCAGCCGTGGCCCCCCTGGCCGGCCCCGCGCCAGCGCACCCCGACCGGCTGCCGGCCGGTCGCCGCCATCCGCGCCACGACGGGACACAGGGCGCGGTGCACGGTGACGGTGCCGCCGCGTACGGCGAAGCCTGTGACGGCGTCCGGCGGCACCGGGGTGCAGCAGCGGGCCAGCCGGACCGACGCGCCGGGCAGATCAGCCACCGCGAGGACCGAGGCGGGGGCGACCGGGCCGGCACCGGGGTGGTCGGGCTCCGCGGTGGGGCGGTCGGGGGACGCCGCGCCGTGCCCCTCGCCGGGGGCTGCCGGGCGGGCCCCGGGCTCCTGTGGCCCGGCCAGCCACCGGGCGATGGCGAGCCGGGCGGCGGGCGTCCGGGCGTGCTCCAGCCATTCGGGCGAGGGGCCGGCCGCGGATTCCGGTGCCCTCAGCAGCTCCAGAGTGTCGCCGTCGTGCAGGACCGTGGAGAGGGTGGCGAGCCGCCCGTTGACGCGCGCGCCGATACAACAGTGCGCCCCCTCGCCGTGCCGTTCGTACGCGGCGTCCACGCAACTCGCTCCGGCGGGCAGACCGATCACGCCCCCCGCGCCGCCGGACGAGCCGTCCGGCGGGGCGTCGGTGCAGAAGACGGTGATCTCCCGGTCCTGGGCGAGATCGTCGCGCAGCGAGGTCCAGAACGTGTCCGGGTCGGGGGTGGTGCGCTGCCACTCCAGCAACCGGGAGAGCCAGCCGGGGCGGGTCGGGTCGGCCCGCTCGCCCTCGGGGGCGTCCACGCCGTCCGTGGGCGCGTAGGGGTTGCCGAGCGCGATCACCCCGGCCTCGGCGACCCGGTGCATCTGGTGCGTACGGATCAGGGTCTCGGCGACCTCGCCGGACGGGCCGGTGACCGCGGTGTGCAGCGACTGGTAGAGGTTGAACTTGGGGACCGCGATGAAGTCCTTGAACTCGGAGATCACCGGGGTGAAGCAGGTGTGCAGCTCGCCGAGGACCGCGTAACAGTCGGCGTCCTCGGCCACCAGCACCAGCAGCCGCCCCAGGTCCGCCCCGGTCAGCGCACCGCGCGCGAGGCGCACCCGGTGGACGGAGACGAAGTGCCGGGACCGGACGAGGACTTCGGCGTCGATACCGGCCTCGTCGAGGACCGTGCGCACCCGCTGCGCGAGCGCGGTGAGCGGGTCGGGCCGGGAGGCGTACTCCATGACCAGGGCCCGGGTGGTGGCGTACTCCTCGGGATGCAGGATCGCGAAGACCAGGTCCTCCAGCTCGGCCTTGAGCGCCTGGACGCCGAGGCGCTCGGCGAGCGGGATCAGCACATCGCGGGTCACCTTGGCGATCCGGGCCTGTTTCTCGGGGCGCATCACGCCGAGGGTGCGCATGTTGTGCAGCCGGTCGGCGAGCTTGATGGACATCACCCGGACGTCGTTGCCGGTCGCCACCAGCATCTTGCGGAAGGTCTCCGGCTCGGCCGCCGCGCCGTAGTCGACCTTCTCCAGCTTGGTGACCCCGTCGACGATGTAGCAGACCTCGGCGCCGAACAGTTCCCGCACCTGATCCAGCGTCACTTCGGTGTCCTCGACGGTGTCGTGGAGCAGGGAGGCGGTCAAGGTCGTGGTCTCCGCGCCCAGTTCGGCGAGGATCAGGGTCACCGCGAGCGGGTGGGTGATGTACGGTTCGCCGCTCTTGCGCAGCTGGCCGCGGTGCGAGGACTCGGCGAGCAGATAGGCCCTGGTGAGGGTGTCCAGATCGGCGTCGGGGTGGTGGCCGCGGTGCACCTTGGCGACGTGTTCGAGGGCGTGCGGGAGGCCGTCGCGCGGGGCGGGGCCGAGCAGTGCGGCACGGCCGATGCGGCGCAGCCCGCTGAGTTCCAGTCGGCGGCGGCCGCGCCTGCGGCCCGCTGCTCCAGGATTACCAGGGTTAGTGGCCTCTGCGCTCATGGGCACCTCCGGCAGCGTCGACCGGCGGTGGAACGCGTCAGTTCGGGCGCCCGGGCCGGTGCTTGATGCTACCGAGCCCATCACGCACCGCTGTCCGCCTCTCGCTCAGCGTGATTCGGATCACCCGTTCGAGCGAATCTTTTGGCCGGAACCCTTTCCCGGAGCGGGGCGGGGAGGCGGTACGCGGCGCGGCCGCTTCAGGCGAGCGCGCCGGCCAGCCAGGCGGCGTCGAAAGTGCCCTCGGCGACGATCTCGGCCGGGCCGGTCATCTCGACCGTGCCGTCGGGCCGCTCGGTGATGGACAGGCTGCCGCCGAGCACATCGACCCGGTATGTGGCGGGCGTACCGGTCACGGCGGGGTCCAGACCGTCCCGGCGGGCGGTGGCCACGGCGACCGCACAGGCGCCGGTCCCGCACGAGCGGGTCTCGCCCGAACCACGTTCATGGACCCGCATCGCCACATGGCGCGGACCGCGGTCGACGACGAACTCGACGTTCACGCCGTCGGGATAAACCGACGCTGGGCTGAACGGCGGTACGGCCAGCAGGTCGCCGGCGTGGGCCAGATCCTCGACGAAGGTGACCGCGTGCGGATTGCCCATGTTCACGTTGCGGGCCGGCCAGCTGCGGCCGTCAAGAGTGACGACGACGCTCTCCTCGGGGAGTTCGGCCCGACCCATGGAGACGGTGACATCGCCGGTCTTGGCGAGGTGCACACGGCGAACGCCGGCGCGGGTGGCGATGGCGAGGTCACCGGCCTCGACCAGGCCGGCGTGCAGCAGATAGCGCGCGAAGACGCGGACACCGTTGCCGCACATCTCGGCGATCGAGCCGTCGCTGTTGCGGTAGTCCATGAACCACTCGGCCTCGCCGGCCTGCTGGTGCGCCTCGGGGTGCGCGGCGGACCGTACGACGTGCAGCAGGCCGTCGCCGCCGAGGCCGGCCCGCCGGTCGCAGATCCTGGCGACGGCGGTCGCGGGCAGATCGAGCCGCCCGTCCGGGTCGGGGACGATCACGAAGTCGTTCTCGGTGCCGTGGCCCTTGAGAAAGGCGAGGCGCTGCGTGCTGGTCACCCCTGCATCGTACGGGGAGGGCGGGGGGTGGCGGTGTACGGGGGCCGGGGGCACCGGGGCTGGTGGCCAGGGTCGGCGCCCCTGGGGCCCGGGGGCTGACCTGTACCTGCCTGCCTCCGAAGACCCGGGCTCACCTGTACGTGCCTGCCTCCGCAGCAAGGGTGCTCGCATGCACCTGCCCGCGTCCGAAGCCCGGGGGCTGACCTGTACCCGCCTGCCTCCGAAGTCCGGGGGCTCGCACGTACCCGCCCCCCTGAAGCCCGGGTGCTCGCCTGTTCCGCCCACCCCCCCGAAGGGGGGTGGGCGGTGGGGAAACAACTGGAGGGGAAACAAGCGGGACGGGAACAAGCCTGACGGGAGCCAACAGGAGGCCCCAGAACCTGAAGCACCCAAGCTTGAGGCGCGAAAACGAGGGCGCCAAGCTTGAGGCGTCAAAACCAAGTGGGTGCAAACGAGCGGCAGGGAGACGGTGGGCAATACCGGCCGCCCTGTCCCGCCCCGCCCGGGCCACGTCTCAGCGCAGCCGGGCCACGCGCCATATGGCCAGCGACGCCGGGATGGCCACCAGGACGGTGTAGATCAGCACCACGCGCCAACAGGCGCGGCGGCCGGAGCCCTGCGCGGGGAGGCCGGGCCAGGTGTAGCCGACGCGGCGGGCGGCCATCATGCCCCAGCCCGCGGCGCAGCAGCACAGCAGCAGGCCGAGCATCGCGATCATCGCGCCGCCGTCGCCGCCCAGCTCGAAGGCGAGCGGGAAGGCGAACATCAGCGAGCCGAGGGCGGCGAGGGCGACGATCGGGGCCAGCTGCCACAGCCGCAGACGACGCGGCGGGCGCAGCTCCCGGAAGGACTCGCCGCCCTCCCCGGGGCCGTCGTCCGGGGCGTCGGAGTCGTCCAGCGTGTCCGGGGCGGTGAGCGGTCCGCCGCCGACACCACCGGGGCCGGACAGACCGTCGTCGGCGTCCGGACCGTCGTCGGTCAGGGGAGCCGCGTCGGCGCCGCTGTCCGGTTGCTGCGCTCCGTTGCGAGGGCCGGCCTCCATTGCCACGCGCCCTCCCCACTCCAGACTGCACGCCTCGATCGAAGGTCGATGATGACACGCCCTCAGGGGCCCGGATGACGGCCGGAGCGTCCCGATGCCATGACGTGATCAGGCTGTGACCGGTCGTTCGAGCAACGCCAGTGCCTGACCAGGAAGTTCTCCCCGGTGCTCGGTGGCGCCGCTGAGCCAGTGGACCCGCGGGTCCCGGCGGAACCACGAGTCCTGGCGGCGCGCGAAGCGCTTGGTGGCGCGCACCGTCTCGTCGCGCGCCTCCTGCTCGGTGCACTCCCCCGCGAGCTGGGCGAGCACCTGCTGGTAGCCGAGCGCCCGGGATGCCGTACGGCCCTCGCGCAGCCCCTCGCCCTCCAGCCGACGCACCTCGTCGACCAGGCCCGCCTCCCACATACGGTCGACCCGCCGGGCGATCCGCTCGTCGAGTTCGGGGCGCGCGACGTCGACGCCGATCTGGAGGGTGTCGTAGACCGCCTCGTGTCCGGGGAGGTTGGCGGTGAAGGGGCGGCCGGTGATCTCGATGACCTCCAGGGCGCGCACGATGCGGCGGCCGTTGCTCGCCAGGATCGCGCGGCCGGCCTCCGGGTCGGCGGCGGCCAGCCGGGCGTGGAGGGGGCCGCTGCCCCGTTCGGCGAGTTCGGCCTCCAGGCGGGCGCGCACCTCCGGGTCGGTGCCGGGGAAGTCGAGGGCGTCGATGGCGCCGCGTACGTAGAGGCCGGAGCCGCCGACCAGGACCGGGGTGCGGCCCTCGGCGAGCAGCCGGTCGATCTCGGCGCGGGCCAGCCGCTGGTATTCGGCGACGCTGGCTGCGCGGGTCACGTCCCAGATGTCCAGGAGGCGGTGCGGAACGCCCTGCTGCTCCTCGGGCGTGAGTTTGGCGGTGCCGATGTCCATGCCGCGGTAGAGCTGCATGGAGTCGGCGTTGATGACCTCGCCCCCCACGTGTTGTGCGAGCGCGACGCCCAGATCGGACTTTCCGGCCGCGGTGGGACCGACGACGGCGATGACCCGCGGAGCGGGAACGGCGGTGTTCACCCCGTCAGTCTCGCAAACATCACGCCCCCATCTCGAACGAGCGACGTGACGGGCCACCGATGACCTCGTTGCCTGTTGCGAGGTCCCGAGAGCCGGCGCAGCACCCGGCGCCCGCGGGCGGCGCAACGGTCCGCTCCCGGGCGGACCGGGATGTCACCACATGAAGAGCGTAGGAGCAGTTATGGGTGTGTTTTCGCGATTTCGGCGCCGTAAGTCCGAGGCGCTGACGGTGACGGAGGAGAGTGCCACTACGGCGGTGGCGGCCGAGGTGGCGGAGCCGACGGCGTCGGCGGTTCCGGCAGAGACCGGGGACACCGGTCACGCCGATCGCGCCGGAGAGGCCGCGGACGGCGCCGAGAGCCCCGCGGCGGCCGCCCCGGAAGCCGGGGAGGCACCGGAAGCGGCGGAGATGCCGGAAGCGGCGGAGGCGGCGGCTCCTGAGGCGGCCGGCGACGCGGCAGCGGGGGCGGCGGACGCCGGGACACCGCGTGCGGAGCAGGCCGGTGAGAGCGCCGGGATCCCCCGGCAGCAGTCGGCGGAGGCCGCCGCGGACAGCGAGAGCGCGCGGCACCAGGCGCGCTGACCGGAGCACCGCCACGACGGCCGCGGGCGAAGCGCCTCGCGGCCGTGGGCGTACCCGTCGTGCGGCCCCGCTACGACCAGGCCGCCACGAAGTAGCCCACCCCGTAGGGGGCCTCCTCGCGGAGCAGCCGGCCGCTCCGGTCCGCGTCCTCCGCCGCCCCCGCCAGGACCTGCCAGCAGGCCCGTCCGGACGCCTGGAGGCCGGCGGCCCGCTCCTCGTCGAGCGCGGCCAGTGCGGCGATGTCGGCGCCGCCCAGGGCGCGGGCCACTTCGGCGTCGAAGGGCTCGGCCCGCTCGTCGAAGTAGCCGGGCGCCTTCACCGTCCGGCAGGCACTGCCGTCCCCCAGCACCAGCAGGGCGACCCGGGGAGCGGCCGCGGCGGTCTCCCGGCCCAGTTCCAGACAGCGGTCGCGGGGCAGCGACTGTGCCACTCCCAGCCCCTCCACGGGGGCGTCGTCCCAGTCCGTACGGGACAGCAGCCAGGCACCGACGGCCAGCGACGGCGGGAGTTCCCGCTCCGGTGCGGTCTCCGCGGCGCCCAGCGGCACCTGAAGGTCCACCCCGAAGCCGCGGAAGGAGCCGGTGGCCCCCTGGGGGTACGGGCCGCTGCCGGACTCGTCGGTGGGACCGAGGACGACCAGCCGGTCGGGGCGGGCCGCAGCGAGCACGCCGATCGCGTCCAGACAGGCGGCGCGCAGCGCGTCGAGTTCGGGCGCCGCCCCGGCGGCCACCTCCGGGACGAGGAGCGGCGGGCAGGGGCAGAGGGCGGCGGCTACGAGCATGACACGCAGCGTAACGCCCCTGGTGCGGGGCGGTTCGCCATGCCCCGGGGCGTCCGGTGCGAGGCCGGGTCAGTCGCAGCCGCAGCCGGCGGCGGGCGCCGGGCTCGGTGCCGGGGCCCCGATGGTGGGCAGGCCCAGCAGTACGCCCTTGGGCTTGTCCGCCGGGGCGGCGTTGCGCTTCTCCCAGGCGTCCCCGGCGCGGGTGCGGCGGACCGCCTTGGCCGGGCCTTCCGCCAGGAGGTGGTGCGGAGCGGCGTAGGTGACCTCGACGGTCACCACGTCGCCGGGGCGGACCGGCTCGTCGGGGCGGGTGAAGTGGACCAGCCGGTTGTCGGCGGCGCGGCCGGACAGGCGGTGAGTCGCCTCGTCCTTGCGGCCCTCGCCCTCGGCGACCAGGACCTCCAAAGTGCGGCCGACCTGCTTCTTGTTCTCCGCCCAGGAGATCTCCTCCTGGAGGGCGACCAGGCGCTCGTAGCGTTCCTGGACGACGGCCTTGGGGATCTGGCCGTCCATGTCGGCGGCCGGGGTGCCGGGGCGCTTGGAGTACTGGAAGGTGAAGGCCTGGGCGAAGCGGGACTCGCGGACCGTGTGCAGGGTCTGCTCGAAGTCCTCCTCGGTCTCGCCGGGGAAGCCGACGATGATGTCCGTGGAGATGGCGGCGTCCGGCATCGCGGCGCGGACCTTCTCGATGATGCCGAGGAAGCGCTCCTGGCGGTACGAGCGGCGCATCGCCTTCAGGACGCGGTCGGAGCCGGACTGGAGCGGCATGTGGAGCTGCGGCATCACGTTCGGCGTCTCGGCCATGGCGGCGATGACGTCGTCGGTGAAGTCGCGGGGGTGCGGGGAGGTGAAGCGGACCCGCTCCAGGCCCTCGATCTTCCCGCAGGCCCGCAGCAGCTTGGAGAACGCCTCGCGGTCGCCGATGTCGGAGCCGTAGGCGTTGACGTTCTGGCCGAGCAGGGTGATCTCGCTGACGCCCTCGGAGACCAGCGCCTCGATCTCGGCCAGGATGTCGCCGGGCCGGCGGTCCTTCTCCTTGCCGCGCAGCGCGGGCACGATGCAGAAGGTGCAGGTGTTGTTGCAGCCCACGGAGATGGAGACCCAGGCCGCGTAGGCGCTCTCCCGCCGGGTGGGCAGGGTCGAGGGGAACGCCTCCAGGGATTCGGCGATCTCGACCTGCGCCTCTTCCTGGACGCGGGCACGCTCCAGCAGCACCGGCAGCTTGCCGATGTTGTGGGTGCCGAAGACCACGTCGACCCAGGGGGCCTTCTTGACGATGGTGTCGCGGTCCTTCTGGGCGAGGCAGCCGCCCACGGCGATCTGCATGCCGGGCCGCGCGGCCTTCTTCGGGGCGAGCTGACCGAGGTTGCCGTAGAGCCGGTTGTCGGCGTTCTCCCGCACCGCGCAAGTGTTGAAGACCACGACATCGGCGCCGTCGCCGTCCTTGGGCGCGGGCACGTATCCGGCCTCTTCCAGCAGGCCGGACAACCGCTCGGAGTCGTGGACGTTCATCTGGCACCCGTAGGTGCGGATCTCGTAACTCTTGCTGACGCCCACTGCCTGGCTCCGGTCGCTGCTGCTCATGCCACAAGGGTAGGCGGTGCCGGAAGTACCTCCTGACGCCGGAGGCCGGGCCGGGACCATCCGGCACCGGGCGCGGGAAGGCCCGGAGGTCCGCTCAGAGGGCCAGGACGAGGGCGGCGCCGAGGCCGCCGGCCCCCAGGGCGAAGGCCGCGCTGCGCCAGCCGCCGTGCCCCCAGCGGAAGGGCCGGTCGAGGGCGTAGCGGCCGGGTCCGGTGGCCGCGACGGTGAGCGCGGCGACCGCGATGGTCAGCGGGTATTCGAGGCCGCCGGTCTCCGCCCAGAGTCCCTTGGGCGCCGCCAGGACCATGGCGTTGATCATCACGCCGATCAGTGCGGCGGCTGCCAGGGGGGTGAGCAGTCCCAGGGCGAGGCCGAGGCCGCCGAGGAGTTCCGAGGTTCCGGCGAGGCCGGCGAAGAAGGTGCCGGGCCGGTAGCCAAGGGCTTCGAAGCCTTTGCCGGTGATGTCGAGCCCCCGGCCGCCGAAGAGTCCGAAGAGCTTCTGGGCGCCGTGGCCGGCCAGGATCAGTCCCACGGTCAGCCGCAGGAGGAGCAGTCCGGCATCGGCGGCGCCGGGGGGCGGGCGGACGGCTTCGGACCGGGCACGGGTGTCGGGCCGCAGTGCGGTGGGCGGTTTCATGAGGTGTCGCTTCCCGCACCGGCGCCTCGGGGGGGCCGTGGTGTGGGGGCACCGGCGCCGGTGCGCTGAGGGTGGAGGGAGTTCTCTTGGCGTGCGCGCCGCCGGGCGCGCGGTAGGGACGTGCCGGGTCCCTGCTGGTCCAGGTAGGGAGGGTCGGCCCGCTGCCGCCGGAGCGGTTCGGGCGCCACGTCGCCACCGTAACTCCTGCTGTTGCGGGTGCAACCGCGGCCGGTCCCGGGGCCGTGACGCCCGTCCGCTCCCGGCCCCCAAGGGCGGTGGAGCGTGCCGCGGCGGCAGCCGGGAGAGCCGGTCCGGACACCGGTGACCGCACCGGACCGGGCCCCGCCCCTCCCCTTCCCGCCGCGGTCCTGGCAGTATCCCGCCCATGGTCACAGCACTCCCCCGCACCGGTCGCCGGGCCGTCCAGGCGGCGATCGCGGCACTGGTCGTCCTCGGGCCGGTGCTGTGGTGGCTGCTGTCGACGGGCGCTGCGCCGGCTCCCGGGGGCCGGGTGACGCTGGCGACGGGCGTCCCGACCGGCGTCTACGCGCGCTACGGGGAGCTGCTGAAGCAGGATCTGGCCCATGACCTGCCGGACGTGGATCTGCGGCTGGCCCGCACCGAGGGCTCGATCGACAATCTGCGCCAGCTGGTCGCCGGGCGGGCGGAGTACAGCATCGCGACGGCGGACGCGGTCGCCACGTACAAGATCAGGGGCGAGCCGGGCGCGGACCGGCTGCGGGCCTGCGCGCGGCTGTACGACGACTACATGCAGCTGGTGGTGCCGAAGGACTCCGCGGTGCGCTCGACGAAGGATCTGCGGCGGCTGCGGGTCGGCGTCGGTACCGACGGCTCCGGCGTCCAGCTGATCACCCGGCGGCTGCTGGAGGCCGCCGGACTGGACTTCGCCAGGGACATCGAGCCGGTGCGGGTCGGGATCGACCGGATGCCGCAGCTGCTGGAGCAGCACAAGCTGGACGCCTTCTTCTGGTCCGGCGGGCTGCCGACGACGGCGGTGCAGCGGCTGACGCAGCGCTTCCCGGTGCGGCTGGTCCAGCTCGGGGATCTCAGCGAGGCGCTGCACCGGCAGGGCGAACGCACCCGCTACTACCGAGCCGCGGTGATGCCCGCCGACGCCTACCCCAGGGCCCAGGGCGGGCAGGCGGTGAAGACGATCGCGGTGGCGAATCTGCTGGTGACGACGGACCGCCAGGACGCCGCGCTGACCGAGGGCATCACCCGGACCGTCATCGACAGCCGGGACTGGATCGGCCGCCAGGTGCATGCCGCGCAGAAGGTGGATCTGCGGACGGCGGTGTTCACCGACCCGCTGGAGCTGCACACCGGGGCCCGGCGCTATTACGTGTCGCAGAAGCCCTGAGGCGTCCGCCCGGGCCGGCCTGCGAACGGAGCGGGGCCCGCACCGGACGTGCCGGTGCGGCCCCCGCTCACGGGACGCGGTGCGTCAGGCAGCGGCGATGTTCTCCGCCTGCGGGCCCTTGGGGCCCTGGGTCACGTCGAAGGTGACCTTCTGGCCCTCAAGGAGCTCACGGAAGCCCTGCGCGTTGATGTTCGAGTAGTGGGCGAAGACGTCGGGGCCGCCGCCGTCCTGCTCGATGAAGCCGAAGCCCTTTTCCGAGTTGAACCACTTGACGGTGCCGGAAGCCATGTTTTTCTCCTTCATGGGGCAAACGGGAGACCGTACTGCACGGCCTCCTTGTCGCCGAGATGATTGCCCCACACCGGAACAGGTCCGGAAAACAAGGAACGCCCGGGGCATCCAGCCTCCGGGCGCGCACACGTTCATGGGTACCACAACTGCAACGTCATCGACCGTAGCACAGTCGGCGGGGCCGCCGACGCCTGCGCACCGGCGCCCTCACGGTGCGGTGCGCGGCACGGTGACGGTGACCTTCAGCCCGTGCGGGGGATGCGGGGCATAGGTGATGGTGGCGCCGCCCGCGGTGAGCAGCGCGCGGGTGATCGACAGGCCGAGGCCCGACCCGGAGACGTTCTGGTGGCGGCTGCTGCGCCAGAAGCGGTCACCGACCCGGGAGAGCTCGTCGTCGGTGAGGCCGGGGCCCCGGTCGGCGACGGTGATGTGGACGCGCTCGCCCTCCGGTGCGACGGCGACGGTGACCGGACGGCCCTCCGGGGTGAATTTCAGGGCGTTGTCGATCACGGCGTCCAGGGCGCTGGAGAGGGCCACCGGGTCGGCCCAGCCGGTGACGGCGCTCTGCCCCTCATAGGTGAGGACGACGCCCTTGTCGTCGGCCAGCGGGCGCCAGGAGCCGACGCGCTCGGCGGCCAGCGCCGCGACATCGGTGAGCTGGAGGTCGGCGGCGGTGTGTTCGGCGAGGGCGAGGTCGAGCAGATCGTCCAGGACCCGGGCCAGGCGTTTGCCCTCGGTGCGGACCGAGGCGATCTCCGCGTTGCCGTCGGGGAGTTCGAGCGCCAGCAGCTCGATCCGCAGCAGCAGCGCGGACAGCGGGTTGCGCAGCTGGTGGGAGGCGTCGGCGACAAAGGCGCGCTGCTGCTCCAGGACGTCCTCGACGTTGTCGGCCATCTCGTTGAACGAGCGGGCCAGCCGGCGCAGTTCGGGCGGGCCCGCGGTGGCGGCGACCCGGGCGTTCATCCGGCCGGTGGCGATGTCGTGGCTGGCCGCGTCCAGGACCCGTACGGGCCGCAGCACCCAGCCCGTGAGACGGAAGGCCGCGGCGACGGCGACGAGCATGGCCGCGCACTCGCCGGCCGCGATCAGCAGCCAGCCGCGCAGGACGTGCGAGCGCAGCTGTCCCGTGGGCGAGTCGGTCATCACGACGGCGACCACGTCGCCGTCGCGGATCACCGGTGAGGCGACCGGGATGCGTCCCTTGTCGTCCCAGGGCCAGACCTGGTGCGGGTCATGGCTGCGGCGGCCGGCCAGCGCCTCGCTGAAGGCTCGTGCGGCCTCACCGTCCTGGGGTACCGGCAGGCCGACGGGGGCAGCGGCCATGGGGGTGCGATCGCGGTAGAACACACCGGCACGTATGCCGTAGAGGTCGTAGTAGCGCGCGAGCTCGGTACGGAGGGTGGCGCGCCGCTCGTCCTCCTCCGGGGTCTTGTGCCCGTCGTCCGCGTCGGGCCGGGCGGTGACGAACTGGGCGAGGGAGGCGAAGCGGGCGGCGTCGTCGATCCGGTCGACGACCACCCGCTGCTGCTCCACCCCGGCCGTGATGACGCCGAGCGGGATGCCGAGCGCGAGCAGGACACCGGCCATGAGGACGATGAGGAGCGGGAGGAGTCGGGTGCGCACGTGGTCGCGGCGGCCTTCAGGAGGCCGGGGCGGCAGATGTGCGCACGCCCGGGCCGGCGGCCGGGACGACCAGGCGGTAGCCGACCCCGCGCACCGTCTCGATCAGCGCGGGCATGCGCAGTTTGGCGCGGAGTGAGGCGATATGCACCTCCAGGGTCCGGCCGGTGCCCTCCCAGCTCGTGCGCCACACCTCGCTGATGATCTGCTCCCGGCGGAAGACCACACCCGGACGCTGGGCGAGCAGCGCGAGCAGGTCGAACTCCTTGCGGGTGAGCGGGACCGCGGCGCCGTCCACCGCCACCTGGCGGGTGGAGAGTTCGACGGTGACCGCGCCCAGGCGCAGCGCCTCGTCGGCGGTGGACTCCTCGGCGGCCTGTTCACCGCCGCCGGGCGCGTTGCGCCGGCTCACCGCGTGGATACGGGCCAGCAGCTCACCGGTGTCGTACGGCTTGACGACATAGTCGTCCGCGCCGAGGTTGAGCCCGTGGATGCGCGAGCGCACATCGGAGCGCGCGGTGACCATGATGACGGGGGTGGCGCAGAGCTTGCGGATCCGGCCGCAGACCTCGAAACCGTCCTGGTCGGGCAGCCCGAGGTCGAGCAGCACCACCGCGAACGGCTCCCCGTGGTCGGGCAGCAGGGCCTTGAGCGCGTCCTCGCCGTTGCGCGCATGCACGACGGCCAGGCCGTGCTTGGCGAGCACCGCGGACAGCGCCGCGGCGACATGATCGTCATCCTCGACGAGCAGCAGTCTCATCCGGCCTCCTCCCGGGTGCATGCGTACAGGCCACAGGGCATCTACGGCGATGGGAGGCCCATGCGTCAAGAGGTGGCCACCTCCGCGCCGCCATCCGTTACCCAGCCGGTACGCCGGGGACACCACCATTGGCGTCGTGTCCACCGCGGACGCCGCGCTGCGCGCCCGGGGTCCCGTCGCGGCCGGATCGTTATGCTCAAGTTCAGCTCAGATGTAATGACGCTGGTCGCGGGGCGTTACTAGGGTCCTCCCCAATCGAGGAGGACGGAGCCACACGCCGATGAGCGAAGTATCGGTGACCAAGAACGCCGACGGTCCCGCGCCGGCAGCGGACCAGCTGGTCGTGCTGGACAACGTGAACAAGCACTTCGGCGCGCTGCACGTGCTCCAGGACATCGACCTGACGATCAACCGCGGCGAGGTCGTCGTCGTGATCGGGCCCTCGGGCTCGGGCAAGTCGACGCTCTGCCGCACGATCAACCGCCTGGAGACCATCGACAGCGGCAGCATCACGATCGACGGGAAGCCACTGCCGCAGGAGGGCCGCGAACTGGCCCGGCTGCGCGCCGATGTGGGCATGGTCTTCCAGTCCTTCAACCTCTTCGCGCACAAGACCGTGCTCGAAAATGTGATGCTGGGCCAGACCAAGGTCCGCAAAACGGACAAGGCGGAAGCCGCGAAGAAGGCCCGCGCCCTGCTCGACCGGGTCGGTGTCGGCACCCAGGCGAACAAGTACCCCGCACAGCTCTCCGGCGGTCAGCAGCAGCGGGTGGCGATCGCCCGTGCGCTGGCGATGGACCCGAAGGTGATGCTGTTCGACGAGCCGACCTCCGCGCTCGACCCGGAAATGATCAACGAGGTGCTGGACGTCATGCAGCAGCTCGCCCGGGACGGCATGACGATGGTCGTCGTCACCCATGAGATGGGGTTCGCGCGCTCCGCGGCGAACCGGGTCGTCTTCATGGCGGACGGCCGGATCGTCGAAGAGGCCGAGCCGAACCAGTTCTTCAACAACCCGCGCAGCGACCGCGCCAAGGACTTCCTGTCGAAGATCCTCCACCACTGAGCCCGCAGTCGGGCCACCATCATTGCCAACACCTGCTGAACCAAAGGATGTTCACCATGAGGATTCGTAAGACGGCTGCGGCCGGTGCGGTGGTGCTCGCGCTGGCGGCGACGGCGACCGCCTGTGGCGGCGAGAAGGGTGCGGCGGGCGACAAGCCGGCCGGCGGCGATCTCTTCAGCGGCAAGTACAAGGTCGCCTCGGCGCCCAAGATCGACTCGCCGGTGCTGAAGAAGGCACAGAAGGCCAAGAAGATCGTCATCGGCGTCAAGGCCGACCAGCCGTTCCTGGGCTTCAAGGACACCACCGGCAAGTACTCCGGCTTCGACATCGAGATCGCCAAGATGGTCGCCGCCGACCTCGGCTTCTCGGAGAAGCAGATCGAGTTCAAGACGATCGACTCCAACGTCCGTGAGACCACCATCTCCAACGGGCAGGTCGACTACTACGTCGGTACCTACACGATCAACGACGAGCGCAAGAAGCAGGTCGGCTTCGCGGGCCCGTACTACACGGCCGGCGCGGACCTCCTGGTGCGCAAGGACGACAAGGCCATCACCGGACCGGACACCCTCAAGGGCAAGAAGGTCTGCTCGATCGTCGGCTCCACTCCGCTCCAGGAGATCAAGAAGAAGAAGTACGGCGCCGTCACCAGCGAGCAGTCCAAGTACTCGGACTGTGTGAAGAACCTGCTGGACGGCCAGGTCGACGCGGTCACCACCGACGACGCGATCCTCAAGGGCTACGCCGCCCAGCGCCCCGAGAAGCTCCGGGTCGTCGGCAAGTCGTTCACCAAGGAGCCCTACGGCGTCGGCATGAACAAGGACGACAAGGCCCTGCGCGACGCGATCACCGACGCGCTGGAGAACCACATCAAGAACGGTGACTACAAGAAGGCGTACGACGGCACGCTCGGCAAGTCCGGGTCGAAGTTCGTCGCCCCGGAGACGCCGCTGCCCCGCGGCTGAGGCGCTCGCGAACCCACCGATCTGCGCCGCCCCGTACGCCCGCCGCGGCGGGTGTACGGGGCGCGCGGTGTCTTCGCCCGCCGCTGACCCACTTCCCGCCGTGTACCCGATGACCGCTACCGCGGAGACCCCATGAACGTACTCCTCGATTATCTGCCCGAGTTCCGGGACGGATTCCTCGGAACGCTGGCGATCACCGCGTCCAGCGCCCTGCTCGCGCTGGTACTCGGCGTGCTCATAGCCGGTTTCCGGGTCTCCCCGATTCCGCCGCTGCGCGCCTTCGGGACGGCCTGGGTCACGGTGCTGCGCAACACGCCGCTGACGCTGCTCTTCCTCGTCGCCTTCTTCGTCGTCCCGCAGGTCCTCTTCCAGGGGGCGAGCCCCTACGTGCTGGCCACACTGGCGCTCGGCTTCTACACCTCCTCCTTCGTGTGCGAGGCGGTGCGGTCCGGCATCAACACCGTGCCGCTGGGACAGGCGGAGGCCGCGCGCAGCCTCGGAATGACCTTCGCCCAGACGCTGGGCCAGATCGTGCTCCCGCAGGCCACGCGCACCGTACTGCCCCCGCTGAGCAGCATCTTCATCGCGCTGACGAAGAACTCCGCGATCGCCGGAGCGTTCGGCTACGGCGAACTGTTCAACGTCTCCAAGCTGCTCAACGACAAGGGCTACGCGATCGCCTGGATCTTCCTGTGGACCGCGCTCGCCTACCTCATCATCACCTTCGCCATCAGCGCCGTCTTCCGGCTGCTGGAGCGCCGGATGGAGGTGGCCCGATGAGCGGCCGCGAGGGGCGGATCAGCACGACGTGGGTGCCACGCGCAGGCGCGGCGGAACAAAGCGAGGTAAGGGCATGAGCGGCGCCAGCGTTCTCTACGACGTACCAGGACCGAAGGCGAAGGTACGCAACCGCGTCTACTCCGTCGTCGGCGCGCTCGCGGTGCTGGCGCTGCTCGTCTTCACCGTGCTGCGGCTGAACACCCAGGGCCAGCTGGAGCCCGAGGTGTGGAACATCTTCAACAACGCCGGTGTGCGGACCAACATCCGCGACGGCCTGGTGACCACGCTTCAGGTCTTCGCGGTCGCCGCGGTGCTGTCACTGGCGCTGGGCGTGCTGCTCGCGGTGGCGCGGCTCTCGGACCACCGGCCGGTCCGCTGGCTGGCGACCGGCTTCATCGAGCTCTTCCGCGCCGTACCGCTGCTGATCACCATCTATGCCCTGTGGGTGCTGCTGCTCAGCAACCGGGGAAGCCTCGGTCTGACCGGCGACCAGCCGCAGTTCTGGGCCCTGGTCATCGGCCTGACGGTCTACAACGGCTCGGTCCAGGCCGAGGTGCTGCGGGCCGGCATCAACGCCGTGCCCACGGGCCAGCGCGAGGCCGCGTACGCCCTGGGCATGAGCAAGACGCAGGTCATGACGACGGTGCTGATCCCGCAGGCGGTGCGGGCGATGCTGCCGACGATCATCAGCCAGCTGGTGGTGACGCTGAAGGACACCTCCCTCGGCTACATCATCACCTTCGAGGAACTGCTCTTCACCGCCCGCCAGATGAGCACCAACATCATCGTCAACGGCAACGACACCTATGTGCCGTTCATCATCGTGACCGGCAGCATCTACGTCGCGATGTGTCTGGCACTGTCCGCCCTCGCCAACTGGATCGAGCGGCGCGGCCGGCGGGCCAAGACGGGTATCGGAGTCGCCGCGGCCGGCGAACCGGTGACGGCCACCGACGCGATGGAGGTCTCCGACGCGGCGGTCGACGGGCCGGTCACCACGAAGGACTGACGGCACCGCAGGCCGTCCCGCGGCCGATATCGATCCGTCCGGAGGCGGTGGCACCCTCGCCACCGCCTCCGTCACTTGACGCGAGCGGTCGCAGTGGGTTGCATACGCTGTGTGATCACGCACCGGGCTCCAACTGCCAGTTCCCGCATGTCCCGTACGTACCAGCGGCCCCGGGGAGCTGCGCCGTGGACCCGGTGATCGTCGTCGGGGCCGGCCCGGTCGGCCTCTCCCTCTCGCTCGCCCTCGCCCGCCTCGGCGTCCCGACCGTCGTCCTCGACGAGACCACCGGCCAGGAGGAGACCCGGCCCGCCCGCACCGTCGTGCTCCGCCCGGACACCGCCGCCTTCGTCGCCCGGCTCGGCTGCGCCGACACCCTGGACAGTGCCGGCGCCCACTGGACGGCCTGGCGCACGATGCGCCGCCGGCGCCTGCGGGAACGCGTCACCTTCGCCCCGCGGACCCCCGACGGCGCGGCCGCCCCCGCCACCGCTTCCCCGCTCCACCTCCCGCAGCACGCGCTCACCCGCGCCCTGCGCGCCGCGCTCGCCCACGAGAAGCTCGCCGAGATCGTCACCGGCAGCCGGCTCACCGATCTCGAACAGGACGAGCACGGCATCAGCGCCCACACCCGCGGCCCCAACGGCACATGGTGGCGCGGGAGTTACCTCATCGGCTGCGACGGCCCCCGGTCGACCGTCCGCAAGCTGCTGGACATCCGCTTCCCGGGCCGTACGGCCGTCGAACGGCATGCGGTGGCCGCGCTGCGCTGCGAGCTCCCCTGGCCCGGCGAGGCCCTGCTGCACCGCTCGCCGCCCCGGCAGGGCGGCGGACCCGGCAGCGAGGTCTCCGCCCGCCCGCTGGCCGGCCATGTCTGGCGGCTGGACTGGCTGCTGCCGCCGGGGCGCGAACTGGTCACCCCGGACGCCCTGGTCGCCCGGATCCGGGACTCGCTGGCCGGCTGGACCAGTGAGTCCCCGGCGGGCCCGGCCGACGAGACCGGCGCGGAGGGCGACGCCGCGCTCCCCCGGGGACGCGGCCACGGCCGGCTGGTCCCGCCGTACGAACTTCTCGACACGGGCGTGCACACCGTCCACCACCGGCTGGCCCGGGACTGGCGGCAGGGCCGGGCCTTCCTCGCCGGGGACTCCGCACATCTGCTGGGCGCGCTCGGCACCCAGGGCCTGGACGAGGGGCTGCGGGACGCCGAGAACCTCGCCTGGAAGCTGGGCCTGGCCTGGCATCACGGCGCGTCCGACGTGCTGCTCGACAGCTACCAGGCCGAGCGCCGGGGCGCGGTCGCGGCCCGGCTGCGTGCCGCGGACCAGGCGCTGCCGCTGCTGCGCGACGGCCGCGCGGTCCGCTGGCGCACCGTCCTGCCGGGCGCGGCGCGCGGGCGCAGCACCCTGCTGACCGACGGCCACCTGGGCCGAGGCCCACTCGGCGCACCGCCCGTCTATGCCCGCACCCCGCTGGGACCGCCCGACGGGCAGGCCGGCGGCCTCCTCGTCGAGACACCGCCCGGCGCGCCGGTCACGGATGTGGCGGTGACCGCGTCGGACGGCTCGGTGGTGCGGCTGCGCGACCGGCTCGGGCGCGGTCTGCTGGTGGTGCTGGTGGCCCCCGGCACCGGCGTCTGGGACCGCCGGCACTGGCAGTCGGCCGGCCTGATGCCCCGACTGGCCGAGGCGGTCGACGCGTTGCCGATGGACGCCGAGATCCTGGTCACCGAGGCCTATCCGGGTGCCTCCGCGCACACCGTGCTGCTCGTGCGGCCGGACGGCCATCTGGTCACCGCGCTGTCCGGCGTCCGCCCGGCCGAGATGGCCGCGTGCGCGAACGCCGTACGGGGCGGGGCACACGGGCCGGTGACCGGGGCCGGCCGGGAGGCCGCGGCACCCGGGGGCGACGCGGCCGGAGAGGGGGACGCTTCCGCGGTTGACCCTGTGGGAAGCTCCGTGCTTCACTCCGAGGATGACTGATCACAGCTCGCGATTCTGGCGGAGGGTCCATCTCGACCTGGTCCGCTACGCGGGCTGCATGTGTCGTCCGTCCTGTTGATCCGCATCTTCCTTCCCCGCGCGGCCGCCCGCCTCCGACCGGCAGCCGCGCCTCTTCGCGATCACTCAGGACGGTTTCCGTGCCCGACGTACACACCCCTGCGCGCCCGCCTGCCCTCGGCAAGGACGGCGGGCCCAGCGCCTCCGAACTCCTCGACTTCGCCCGCCGGGCGGCCACCGATCCGGCTCTGGTCGCTTCGCTCCCGCTCGACCCCGAAGGCCGTACCTGGCTGCGGCTGGACGGGCCGGGCGGCAGCGAGGCGTGGCTGATCGGCTGGCCGCCCGGCACCGGCACCGGCTGGCACGACCACGGCGGCTCGCACGGCGCCTTCGCGACGGCGGCGGGTGAGCTGACGGAACAGTCGCTCACCGCCGCACTGCCCACCGAGGGCTGGAAGACCCTGGAACTCGCCGACGGCGTGGACCGGGAGCGCCGGCTCAGCGGCGGGCACGGCCGGGCCTTCGGCCCGCACCATGTGCATCAGGTGCTCAACCTCTCCGCGGACACCCATGCGGTGTCGGTGCACGCCTACTACCCGCCGCTGCCGCTGATGCGGCGCTACAGCCGCACCGGGCCGGTGCTGCGGCTCGAAGCGGTCGAGCAGCCGGAGGAGTGGGCATGAGCGCGGTCGATGCCCTGCTGGCGCAGGCCCGGCGCCAACTGGGGCACCGGGTGGATCCCCTGGAGGCCGCCGCCCTCCAGGAGGCGGGCGGGCTGCTGGTGGACATCCGCTACGCGGAACTGCGGGAGCGTGACGGCACCATCCCCGGCGCCCTGATCGTCGAGCGCAACGAACTGGAGTGGCGGCTCGATCCGACGGGCGCACACCGCGCCCCGGAAGCGACGCACCACGATCTGCCGGTCGTCGTCATCTGCAACGAGGGCTACGCATCGAGCCTCGCCGCCCTCTCGCTACGCCAGCTGGGGCTGCACCGGGCCACCGATCTGGCGGGGGGATTCCAGGCTTGGCGGGAGGCGGGGTTGGGGGTGGAGGTGGGGGGCTGAGGGCGCCCACACCTGCGTCCGGGCCACGCCCCCGCCGGGTCCGTCGCCCGCGCCGCGACGAAGTCGCCGTTGCCCTCAGTCAGTTGTCCTCTGTCCTCTGTCCTCTGTCAGTTGTCCTGGAGCCGGTGGCCCCGCCGGGCTCAGTGCGCGGCCGCCCGGTCACCCGCCCCGCCGGCCTCATGGTGCGGCCGCCCGGGGTCACCTGCCCCGCCGGGCTCAGTGCGCGGCCGCCCGGTCACCTGCCCTGCCGGATTCGCTGACGGCTGTGGTGGCGGCCGCCGACCCTCACATATCCAGCAGACCGTGCTGCTCCAGAAGATCCGGATCCTCGCCTTCCTCCTCCAGCGCCTGTTTGACGACGCGGAGGGCGAGGCCCTCCGGGTATCCCTTGCGGGCCAGCATTCCGGCCAGGCGGCGAAGGCGCTTCTCGCGGTCCAGGCCCCTGGTGGCCCGCAGTTTCCGGTCGACCAGCTCGCGGGCGGTGGACTCCTCCTGCTCGGAGTCGAGGCGGCCGACGGCCACATCGATGAGGGCGGAGTCCACTCCCTTGGTGCGGAGTTCGCGGGCCAGGGCACGCCGGGCCAGGCCGCGCCCATGGTGGCGGGACTCCACCCAGGCGTCGGCGAAGGCCGCGTCGTCGATCAGCCCGACGTCCTCGAAGCGGGACAGCACCTCGTCCGCGGCCTCCTCAGGGATGCCCCGCCGGCGCAGGGCGTCCTCGAGCTGCTTGCGCGTACGCGGATTCCCGGTGAGCAGGCGCAGGCAGATGGCCCGCGCCTGCTCCTCGGGCGTACGCGGTGGCCCCGACTCGGCCCTCGACGAGGAGGGGCCACCGCTGTCCTCACGGCCATGACGGCCCCTGCGGCCGCTACGGGTCTCGGCGTCGCCGGCAGCGCTGTCGATCTCGTCCTCGCTGCCCGGCCATTCCGTTCGCCGTGTCATGGCGGGCTAGCTCTTGGCCGCGGCGGCCTTGGAGCCCTTGGCGCCCTTGGCCGCCGGTGCCGGAGCCGCAGCCGGGTCGGCCGCCGCCACCGCGGCGTCCGTACCGGGCTCCGCCGCCGGGTCCTGCGGCTGCACGCCGATGCCGAGCTTCTCCTTGATCTTCTTCTCGATCTCGTTGGCGAGATCCGGGTTGTCCTTGAGGAAGTTGCGGGCGTTCTCCTTGCCCTGGCCGAGCTGGTCGCCCTCGTAGGTGTACCAAGCGCCGGACTTGCGGATGAAGCCGTGCTCCACGCCCATGTCGATCAGGCCGCCCTCGCGGCTGATGCCCTGGCCGTAGAGGATGTCGAACTCGGCCTGCTTGAAGGGCGGGGAGACCTTGTTCTTCACGACCTTGACGCGGGTGCGGTTGCCGACCGCGTCCGTGCCGTCCTTGAGGGTTTCGATGCGGCGGATGTCGAGACGCACCGAGGCGTAGAACTTCAGCGCACGGCCACCGGTCGTGGTCTCCGGCGAGCCGAACATCACGCCGATCTTCTCGCGGAGCTGGTTGATGAAGATCGCGGTGGTCTTGGACTGGTTGAGCGCGCTGGTGATCTTGCGCAGGGCCTGGCTCATCAGCCGGGCCTGGAGGCCGACGTGGGAGTCGCCCATCTCGCCCTCGATCTCGGCCCGCGGCACCAGGGCGGCGACGGAGTCGATCACGATGAGGTCGAGCGCGCCGGAGCGGACCAGCATGTCCGTGATCTCCAGTGCCTGCTCGCCGTTGTCCGGCTGGGACAGGATCAGGGAGTCGGTGTCCACGCCGAGCTTCTTGGCGTACTCCGGGTCGAGCGCGTGCTCGGCGTCGATGAACGCGACGGAGCCGCCGGCCTTCTGGGCGTTCGCGACGGCGTGCAGGGTCAGGGTCGTCTTACCGGAGGACTCCGGGCCGTAGACCTCGATGACGCGGCCGCGGGGGAGGCCGCCGACGCCGAGCGCGACGTCGAGGGCGGTGGATCCGGTCGGGATGACCTCGATGGGCTCCTTCGACCGCTCCCCCATGCGCATCACGGCGCCCTTGCCGAATTGCCGTTCAATCTGTGCGAGCGCGGCGTCCAGCGCCTTCTCGCGGTCAGTGCCTGCCATGGGTTCCACCCGATTTGCTTGAGTCGATCGCTTCACGTCCATGACGCTAACGCCTGCCACTGACAATGCGCCCGGACCCGGCTCCGGCCTGTGGATAACTCCGCGAAAAGCCCGAGGACAGCGGCCGGAGCTCCCATGAGAATGGATGTTCGATTTTGGTGTCAAGCGGCCTCACCGCTACGTCGTGGGCGGGGAACCGCCCCGCGCGAGGCCGCCCCGCCCCTTCGAGGGTGCGCCCCTCCGTCAGCCGGCGTCCTGGCCCTCGGCCGGAGCGCCGTCCGCCTTCCGGTCCTCCAGCGGAGCCGACGGCTGCGTGTCGTGCAGGTTCCGCCGCATACGGGCCAGGGCCCGGACCCCGGGCTCGCGTCTGCCGTGGACCCGAGGGTCGTCGGTGACCTCGTACCGCTTCACATACGCGCCGAGGAAGGCTTGCAGGGTCGCCGTCGCCGGGATCGAGATCAGCGCGCCCACCGCGCCCATCAGGGCGGTGCCGGCGACGACCGAGCCGAAGGCGACGGCGGGATGGATGTCCACCGTCTTGGCGGTGATCCGGGGCTGGAGGAGGTAGTTCTCGAACTGCTGGTAGGTCACGACGAAGCCGAAGACCCACAGGGCGTACCAGGGATCGACGGTGAACGCGATCAGGACCGGCAGGGCGCCCGCGAGATAGGTCCCTATGGTCGGGATGAACTGGGAGACCAGGCCCACCCACATGCCCAGCGCCGGGGCGTACGGGACCCCCAGGATCTCCAGCAGCACGTAGTGCGCGATACCGGAGATCAGCGCCATCAGGCCGCGCGAGTAGAGATAGCCGCCGGTCTTGGCGACCGCGATCTCCCAGGCGCGCAGCACCTCCGCCTGGCGGTGCGGCGGCAGCACGGAGCACAGCGCGCGGCGCAGCCGGGGCCCGTCGGCGGCGAAGTAGAACGAGAACAGCGCCACCGTCAGCAGGTTGAACAGGCTGCCCAGCACCGTCGCGGAGACGGCCAGCACGTTGTTGGCGCTGTCCGTGACGTACTTCTGGAGCCAGTCCGACTTGAGCAGGTTGTTCTGCACCTGGACCCGCGAGAGGTGGGTGTGCAGGGTGTTGTTGATCCAGCTGATCACGGAGTCCAGGTACTGCGGGAACTCCTCGACCATGTTGGCTATCTGGCCGGCGAGCATGGAGCCCAGGAGCGCGAAGAATCCGGCCGCGGCGACGAGGATGCCCAGGAAGACCAGACCGGTGGCCAGCCCGCGCCGCATGCCCCGGGCCGCCATCCAGTCGACGGCCGGTTCGACGGCCAGCGCGAGGAAGAACGCGATCAGCACGTTCAGCAGCAGCGTGATCAGCTGGTGGAATCCCCAGGTGGCGAGCTGGAAGCAGGCCACCAGGGCGAGCGCGAGCACCATCGCGCGCGGAAGCCAGCGCGGCATCCGCGCATCGGACCGGTCCTCGGGGCGTGGGACGTCGTTGCTGGGGATCTCATCTGACTCGGGCACGGACCCAAGTGTTGCGTACGGTCATGACATTCCCGGTCCCGGACCGTGCCCCGGCCCCCGCCGCCCGGCCCTCGGGCCCTCTTCCGCCCAGGTCAGAGCCCTGTGAAGGGACCCGTTCAGCGTTTGTCGGACGGCACCTCCATGACCGAGCAGACCACCCGCCACACCTCCTTGGCGCTCCACCCCGCGTCCAGCGCCTCGTGCACGGTCCGGCCGCCGAGGCCGGACATCACATGATCGCGCGCGAAGGAGTCGGCATACGCCGCACCGAAGTGATCCGCCATCCGCTGCCAGAAGACCGTCAACCGCATGCCTTCAGTATCCCGCCCTGGGAGGGCAGCGGTCGCGAGCCGGTGCCACCGGGAGAAAACGGCCCTACGGTCAGCCCATGGCCGAAAACGCAAGCTCACTTTCGACTCCTCTGGCGCGAGCCGAGCGATTCGTCTGGCTGACCGCCCGGGTACTCGAGCAGCGGCTCTTCGAGTACCACTTCCTCGGCGGCGGGGCCGACCCCGTGGAGACCGCGCTCGCCGCGTACCGCAACGACGACGACGGCTTCGGCCACGCCCTGGAGCCCGATCTTCGCGGCCCGGTCAGCCAGCCGCTGCACACCGCGCACGCCCTGAAGGTCCTCGATCTGATCGGGCGGTGCGACGGCCGCCAGGTGGAGCGGATCTGCCGCTATCTGACGAAGATCTCCACCCCGGAGGGCGCGCTGCCCGCGCTGCACCCTTCGCTGCGCGGCTATCCGTCCGCGCCCTGGATCCCGGTGGTCGACGATCCACCGAGCGCCCTTCTGGCCACCGGTCCCGTGGTGGGTGTCCTGCACCGGAACGAGGTGTGGCACGCCTGGCTGTTCCGGGCCACGGACTACTGCTGGGCGGCCGTGGAGTCGATGGAGGAGACCCACCCGTACGAGGTCGAGGCGGCGGTCGCCTTCCTGGACGGCGCCCCGGACCGGCCGCGGGCCGCCGCGGCGGCGCAGCGGCTCGGCCGGATCGTACGGGACCGGCGTCTGGTGCTGCTGGACCCGGAGCGGGCCGCGGACGTTCCGGTGGCACCGGGGTACGCCCCCGGGGAGCACCACCTCCCCTACGACTTCGCGCCCGCGCCCGGCTCACTGGCCCGGGACTGGTTCACCGACCAGGAGATGGAGCGGGCGCTGGACCACCTCGTCGCGCTCCAGGAGGAGGACGGCGGCTGGCCGGTGAACTGGCGGGTGTGGGCACCCGGGACCGCGCTGGAGAGCCGTCCGATGGTGACGCTCAAGGCGCTGCTGACCCTCCGGGCGTACGGGCGTCCCCTCTAGGGGTGTCCGCGGCGCTCACCCTCCCAGGGCCCGCACCCCCGCGGTGACGGCCACGGCGACGCCGATGACCAGGAGGAACGGCGCCCGCAGGACGAGCGCGACGGCCGCGGCGGCCACCCCCGCGGCCTTGGCGTCGAGCATCAGGTGCCGGCCGTCGCTGAAGGTCTGCTGGGCGGTGAGCGCGGCCAGCAGGGCCACCGGCAGCAGCGCGGCCAGCCGTTTGACCAGCGGGCGCTCCAGCAGGCCGGCGGGTGCCGCCAGGCCGAGGTACTTGACCAGGTAGCAGCCGACAGCGGTGACGGCGATCGCGATCCAGACGTTCATGCCCGGTCCTCCTCGGTGGCGGGGCGGCTCTCGGGGGTTCCCTCCGGGCGCGCGGGCGGCCCGGCGTCGTGGGCCGGGCCGGCACCCGGCTCCTGCGCCGTCCCCCGCCCGCGGCGCCCCTGGACGACGAGGACAGCGGGTGCGGCGAGCGCCGAGACCAGCACCGGCACGCCGGTGGGCAGCAGCGGCAGCGTCACCATGACCAGCACCACGGCGAGACCGGCCGCGACCCGCTCCACGGTGTCCTTGAGCATCGGCGCCAGCAGCGCCAGGAAGACCGCGGGGCCGGCCGCGTCCAGGCCCCAGGCCTCGGTGTCGCCGAGCGCCTCGGCCCCCAGGGCACCGGCGAGGGTGGTGAGGTTCCACAGGACGTAGAGGCTCAGCCCGGTGACGGTGAAGCCGAGCCGGGCGGTGCGCCGGTCGGGCTGGGCCAGGGTGACGGCCGAGGTTTCGTCGATGACCCAGTGGGCGGCGAACGGCTTGACCGTGGCCCGGTACCCGAGGACGGCGGACAGCCGCAGCCCGTAGAAGGCGTTGCGGGCCCCCAGGAAGAACGCGCCGGCCGCTGCGGTGAGCGGGTTGCCGCCCGCCGCCAGCGCGCCGACCAGGGCGAACTGCGAGGCCCCGGTGAACACCAGCAGGCTCAGCGCGCAGGTCTGCAAGAGGCTGAGCCCGACGCCGGCCGAGGTCACGCCGAAGGCGAATCCGGAGAGGCCGACGGCGATGCCGACGCCGAGCGCGTCCCTGATGACGGCGGCGTCGGAGGTCGCGGGCGGTGCCGGCGGTGGTGGCGCGGCCCGCTCCGTGGTGCGTATCTCTGTCTGTTCTGGCACGTCCCGGACCTTAGGTTCCGGGACTGCCGCAGGTCTTGTACGTTCTTGCGCCCGCGCGCACGCCGCCCGGTCGCGCCCTCAGAGCCCGTCCGCTCGTACCGCCCGCCCCTGGGCCGACCGCTCCCTCCGGTACGCGCCGGGCGGTACACCGACGATCCGGGTGAAGTGCCGGTTCAGATGCGGCTGGTCGGTGAAGCCGACGGCGAGGGCCGTATCGGCGGGTGTGCGGCCCGCTTCCAGGAGCTTGCGGGCCCGGCGCACCCGGGCGTCGGTGAGCCAGGTGTGCGGCGGCATGCCGTAAGCGCTCCTGAAGGCACGCAGCAACGCGAACGGGCTGGTGCCGAGCTCCTGCGCCAGCCGCTCCAAGGAGGGCGGGTCGGCCATCCGCTGCTCCAGGACGGCCCGGGCGCGGGCGGCGGTCCGGGCGCCCGCGGTGCGGGGCGTACGCGCCGGGAGGGGAGCTCCGTAGCGGTGCAGCAGCCGGGCGAGGACGGTCCGCAGCAGGCTGTCGGCGGCCAGGGCGTTACCGGTCTCGGCGGCCCGGTGAATCTCGGTGATCATGCGGCCGAGCTGTGGCTCCTCGGCGGTCGTGCGGTCGAAGCCCGGGGTGCCGCGCAGCGCCGTGGTCTCCTCGGCGATCTCCGCGACGAGCTCGTAGGACGGGTAGAGCGTGGCGTAGGTCCAGCCCTCGGGTGCGCCCGCCCGCGCGGTGTGCGCGACCTCCGGGTTGATCATGATGATGCCGCCGTGGCCGGCCCGGACGGTGCCCTGCCGGAGCCCGACCTCCTCGATGCCGGAGGTGACCGCGCAGACCACATAGCCGTCGTGCGCGTGGCGGGGGAAGGAGTGCCGGACATAGCGGGCGCGCAGCAGGTCGAGGCCGGGCAGCCCGTCGTAGCGCCAGTGGCGCGCCCACTCGCCGCGCGCCCGCGGCACGGCCGCCGCGCCGGGCCCGCCGGCCGCCGCGCTCTCCCCGCTGACCATGACCATGCCGCCATTCTGCGTCCGCCGGACAGCCGCCGGCCCGCCCGTCCGAAGCGTGGACGGCCGGAAAAGGCCCGGTCGGCGGCGGTGGGCTCGGTGCGCGGGTCCGCGTTGTCAGTGGTCCGGTGCACGATGGGGGACATGGCCGAGGCAGCGTTCAAGACGTTCTCCCCCGCGACCCGCGGTTGGTTCGCCGGGGCCTTCAGCGCGCCCACGGCCGCGCAGGAGGGCGCCTGGCGGGCGATCGGCGCGGGCTCCGACGTCCTCGTGGTGGCGCCGACGGGCTCGGGCAAGACGCTCGCCGCCTTCCTCGCGTCCCTGGACGCGCTGGCGAGCACACCGCCGCCCGCCGAGCCGAAGAAGCGCTGCCGGGTCCTGTACGTCTCCCCGCTGAAGGCACTCGCCGTCGATGTCGAGCGCAACCTGCGCAGCCCGCTGACGGGCATCCGACAGGAATCGGTCCGCCTCGGGCTGCCGGAGCCGGACATCACGGTCGGCATCCGCTCCGGGGACACCCCGCCCGCCGAGCGCCGGTCGATCGCCAACCGCCCGCCGGACATCCTCATCACGACCCCCGAGTCGCTGTTCCTGATGCTGACGTCCTCGGCCCGGGAGGCGCTGGCGGGCGTCGAGACGGTGATCCTGGACGAGGTCCATGCCGTGGCCGGCACGAAGCGCGGGGCGCATCTGGCGCTGTCCCTGGAGCGTCTGGACGAGCTCCTGGCCCGCCCGGCGCGACGGATCGGACTGTCGGCGACGGTCCGCCCGGTGGAGGAGGTGGCCCGCTATCTGTCGCCGCGGCGCCGGGTGGAGATCGTCCAGCCGCCGTCCGGGAAGCGCTTCGACCTCTCGGTGGTCGTCCCGGTGGAGGACATGGGCGAGCTGGGCGGCTCGCCCGTCCAGGAGGGCGACACCGGTGCGAAGCCGTCCATCTGGCCGCAGGTCGAGGAGAAGATCGCCGATCTCGTCCAGGCCCATCGCTCCACGATCGTCTTCGCCAACTCCCGCCGTCTGGCGGAGCGGCTGTGCAACCGCCTCAACGAGATCGCCTACGAGCGGGCCACGGGCGAGGCCCTCCCGGAACACCACTCCCCCGCGGAGCTGATGGCCGAGGCCGGGGCCGCCAAGGGCGCACCGGCGCTGCTGGCCCGTGCCCACCACGGTTCCGTGTCCAAGGAGCAACGCGCCCAGGTGGAGGAGGACTTGAAGGCGGGCCGGCTGCCGGCCGTGGTCGCCACCTCCAGTCTGGAGCTGGGCATCGACATGGGCGCGGTCGATCTGGTCGTCCAGGTTGAGTCGCCGCCGTCGGTCGCTTCCGGGCTCCAGCGCGTCGGGCGGGCCGGCCATCAGGTCGGCGCGGTCTCGACGGGCATCGTGTTCCCCAAGTACCGCGGCGATCTGGTGCAGGCCGCCGTGGTCACCGAGCGGATGCGCTCCGGCGCCATCGAGGCGCTGCGGGTGCCGGCCAATCCGCTGGACGTGCTCGCCCAGCAGCTCGTCGCCATGGCCGCGATGGACACCTGGGACGTCGAGGAGCTGCTGGCCCTGGTCCGGCGGGCCGCCCCGTTCGCCGCGCTGCCCGAGTCGGCGTTCACTGCCGTGCTGGACATGCTCGCCGGCCGCTATCCCTCCGATGCCTTCGCCGAGCTGCGGCCGCGCCTGGTGTGGGACCGCGTCGCCCACACCGTCACGGGCCGCCCCGGAGCCCAGCGGCTGGCCGTCACCTCCGGTGGCACGATCCCCGACCGCGGCCTGTTCGGGGTGTTCCTGGCGGGCGGCGACTTTGGCAAGGGGGGCGGGCGCCGGGTCGGAGAGCTCGACGAAGAGATGGTCTACGAGTCCCGCGTCGGCGATGTCTTCACACTCGGCACGACGTCCTGGCGCATCGAGGACATCACCCGCGACCGGGTGCTGGTCACTCCCGCTCCCGGGGTACCGGGGCGGCTGCCCTTCTGGAAGGGCGACCAGCTGGGCCGCCCCCTGGAACTGGGCCGCGCACTCGGCGCGTTCCTCCGCGAGATCGGCTCGCTCGCGCCGGAGGACGCCGGGGCCCGGCTGTCCGCCGCCGGGCTGGACGACTGGGCGGTGTCCAATGTGCTCAGCTACCTCGCCGAGCAGAAGCAGGCCTGCGGCCATGTCCCCGATGACCGCACGATCGTCGTGGAGCGGTTCCGCGACGAGCTCGGCGACTGGCGGGTGGTCATCCACTCCCCGTTCGGCGCGCAGGTGCACGCCCCCTGGGCGCTGGCCCTCGGCGCCCGCCTCGCCGAGCGCCACGGCATGGACGCCCAGGTGATGCATGCCGACGACGGCATCGTGCTGCGGCTGCCCGACGCCGATCTGATGGGCCTCGACCTCCTCGACGGCGACGGCGCCTTCGACCCGCCCGCCGGCCCGCCCGGCCACGGCGCGGAGTACGACCCCGAGCAGTCCCCCGTGGGGGCCGCCGATGTCGCCTTCGACCAGGGCGAGGTGGACCAGCTCGTCACGGACCAGGTCGGCGGCTCCGCGCTGTTCGCCTCCCGGTTCCGGGAATGTGCCGCCCGTGCCCTCCTGCTGCCGCGGCGCAGCCCCGGCAAGCGCACCCCGCTGTGGCAGCAGCGCCAGCGGGCCGCCCAACTGCTCCAGGTGGCGAGCGAGTTCGGCTCCTTCCCGATCGTGCTGGAAGCGGTCCGCGAATGCCTCCAGGACGTCTTCGATGTCCCGGGCCTGACGGAGCTGATGGGGGACATCGAGGCCCGCCGGGTCCGCCTGGTGGAGGTGACCACCCCCGAGCCGTCCCCGTTCGCCCGCTCGCTGCTGTTCGGCTATGTCGCCCAGTTCCTGTACGAGGGCGACTCCCCGCTCGCCGAGCGCCGCGCCGCCGCCCTCTCCCTGGACTCCCGGCTGCTCGCCGAACTGCTCGGCCAGGCAGAGCTGCGCGAGCTGCTGGACGCCGAGGTGCTGGCCGAGCTGGAGCGCGAGCTCCAGTGGCGTACGGACGACCGGCGGGTCAAGGACGTCGAGGGCGTCGCCGACGTCCTGCGGCTGCTGGGGCCGCTGACCGATGCCGAGCTGACCGAGCGCGGCGCGGATCCGGCCTGGCCCCGGGAGCTGGCCGCCACCCGACGGGCCCTCTCCGTACGCATCGCCGGCGCCGACCACTGGGCCGCCGTCGAGGACGCCGGCCGGCTCCGTGACGCGCTGGGCACGGCGCTGCCGGTCGGTGTCCCGGAGTCGTTCACCGAACCGGTCAAGGACCCGCTCGGCGATCTGCTGTCCCGCTACGCCCGCACCCACGGCCCGTTCACCAGCGAGCAGGCCGCCGCCCGCTTCGGCCTCGGCACGGCCGTCACCGACGGGGCGCTCCAGCGTCTCGCCGCCGCCGGCCGGGTGGTCCAGGGCGAGTTCCATCCCGCGGGCATCGGCCAGGAGTGGTGTGACGCCCAGGTGCTGCGCAGGCTGCGCCGCCGCTCCCTCGCCGCGCTGCGCGAGGAGCTGGAGCCGGTGCCGCCCGCCGCGCTCGCCGCCTTCCTCCCCCAGTGGCAGCACGTCGGCCCGCCGCGCCCGGCACCGCCCGGCGGGGTGTCCGCGCCCCTCGGCGGCGCCTCGCACAGCCTGCGCGGCATCGACGGCCTGGTGCGCGCCATCGAGCAGCTCCAGGGCGCCCCGGTGCCCGCCTCCGCCCTGGAGAAGCTGGTGCTGCCGTCCCGCGTCGGCGGCTACACCCCCGCCCTGCTGGACGAACTCACCGCCACCGGTGAGGTGTTGTGGGCCGGCGCCGGTGCGCTCCCCGGCAAGGACGGCTGGCTCTCGCTGCATCTCGCCGACTCCGCCCCGCTGCTGCTCCCGCCACCGCTCCCGCTGGAATTGACCGCGCTGCACGAGTCGTTGCTGACCGCCCTCGCCCCCGGTTACGGGCTGTTCTTCCGCCAACTCGCCGACCAGGTCCGCGCCACCACCCACCCCGACGCCACCGATCCGCAGCTGGCCGACGCGCTGTGGGACCTGGCCTGGTCGGGCCGGCTGACCAACGACACCCTCGCCCCGCTGCGCGCCCTCCTCGGCTCGGGCCGTACGGCCGGCTCGACCGCCCATCGCGCCCGCCGCGCCGTCCCCCGGGGCCGGTACGGCTCGCTGACCGCGGCCGCGGGCCGCGGCGGCCGGCCCACCGCCTCCCGCTCCGGCCCGCCGACCGTGGGTGGCCGCTGGTCGCTCCTGCCCACCACCGAGCCGGACCCCACCCACCGCGCCCATGCCCTGGCCCGTGCGCTCCTGGACCGGCACGGCGTCGTCACCCGTGGCGCGGTCGCCGCCGAAGGGGTCGAGGGCGGGTTCTCCGCCGCGTACCGGGTACTGGCCGCCTTCGAGGAGTCCGGCCAGGCCCGTCGCGGCTATGTGGTGGAGGGTCTGGGCGCGGCCCAGTTCGCGATGGACGGGGCTGTGGACCGGCTGCGCGCGGTCAGCACCCAGCGGGAGCGCACCGCCGATGCCGCGTTGCCGGAGAGCGGCCCGGCGCAGTCCCGGCGCGGCGGCCCGCAGCGCGCCGTGGTCCTGGCCGCCGCCGACCCCGCCAACGCCTACGGCGCCGCGCTGTCCTGGCCCGAGCCGCCCGAGGGCTCGACCCACAAACCCGGCCGCAAGGCGGGCTCCCTGGTGGTCCTCGTCGACGGCGAGCTGACGCTCTACATGGAGCGCGGCGGCAAGACCCTGCTCATCTGGCCCCTCGGCCACGCACCGGACGGGCCCGCCACGGACCCGCGTCTCCAGCTCGCCGTCGAGGCCCTCACGGATGCCGCCCGCGCCGGCGCCCTGGGCACCATCACCACCGAACGCATCAACGGCACCGCGGCCCTCACCTCCCCGTACGCCGTCACCCTGGAGACCGCCGGCTTCCACCCCACCCCCCGGGGCCTGCGCCTGCGCGGATGACCTCAGCGGCGCCCCGCTCGGCGCCCGCCCCGCGGGCCGAAGGCTCCCGGCTCCCGGCTCCCGGCTCCCGGCTCCCGGCTCCCGGCTCCCGGCTCCCGGCTCCCGGCTCCCGGCTCCCGGCTCCCGGCATGATGGTGGCATGCCCGAAGGTGACACCGTCTGGCGCCTGGCCCAGCGGCTCCGCGACGCACTGACCGGCGGCCCGCTGACCCGCTGCGATCTGCGCGTGCCCCGGCTGGCGACGGTGGATCTGACCGGCCGCGGGGTGCTGGACGTCCTCCCCCGCGGCAAGCACCTCCTCACCCGCTTCGAGGGCGGTCTGACCCTCCACTCCCATCTGCGGATGGACGGCGCCTGGAAGATCTACGCCCCGGCCGAGCGTTGGCGCGGCGGCCCCGCCCACCAGATCCGAGCGATCCTCGGCACCGCGGACCACACCGCCGTCGGCTACCGCCTCCCCGTCCTCGACCTGCTGCGCACCGACGACGAACCCCGGGTGGTCGGCCACCTCGGACCCGACCTCCTCGGCCCCGACTGGGACCCCGCCGAAGCCCTGCGCCGCCTGCTCGCCACCCCGGAGCGCCCCCTCGGCGAGGCACTGCTCGACCAGCGCAATCTCGCCGGCATCGGCAATGTCTACAAATCCGAGCTGTGCTTCCTGCTGCACGCCTCGCCCTGGCTCCCCATGGGGGCACTCCCCCGGCCGGAACGCGTGCCCCCGCTCGCCAAGAAGCTCCTCGAAGCCAACAAGCGGCGCCCCGCCCGCATCACCACGCCCAGTGCCCGCCCCGACCGACGGCTGTGGGTCTACGGCCGAGCCGGCCGCCCCTGCCTGCGCTGCGGCACCGCGATCCGCACCGCCGACCAGGACCCCACCGCCGAGGAACGCGTCACCTACTGGTGCCCCACCTGCCAACCGGACCCACGGGGCGCCCGCCCCGCCGGCTGAACCGAAGGACCCCCGCAGCCCAATTGACGCACCGTCAGATCTCTCCCTACCCTCGTCCCATGCCTCTCACGGCGTACGACCTCACGGGCCGCACCGCGCTCGTCACGGGCGCGGCTGGGGGCACCTCCCACGCCCTTCAGGCAGTGGGGGAGGCATCGGCCGCGCCACCGCCACCCTCCTCGCCGAGGCCGGAGCCACCGTCCACTGCGCCGACCTCGACGAACCGGGCGCGCGGGCGACCGCAGCGGCCATCACCGCGGCAGCGGGCTCCGCGCACGCCCATCGGCTCGATGTCACCCGGCGCGAGCAGGTCGCCGCCGTCGTCGACGCCGCCCGCAGCTCCACCGGCCGACTCGACGTGATGGCGAACATCGCCGGGATCATGCACTCCGCCCCCGTCCTGGAGACCGAGGACACGGATCTGGACCGGGTCTGGAACACCAACTTCAAAGGCGTGCTGTACGGCTGCCAGGAGGCCGCCCGCGCCATGATCGCCACCGCCACCCGGGGCTCCCTCGTGAACATGGCCTCCGGCGCGATCGACACCGGCGCCCCCGGCCTGCTCTCCTACGGCGCCGCCAAGGCCGCCGTCGTCCAGCTCACCAAGACCCTGGCCACCGAGGTCGGCCGGCACGGCATCCGCGTCAACGCCGTCGCCCCGGGCTGGATCCGTACGGCGATGACCGACCGGCACACCGCGGAGGCGCAGCAGCAGGCGGAGGGACCAATGATCCGGATGTCGCCGCTGGGGAGGGTGGGTGAGCCGGAGGACGTCGCCCACACCGTGCTGCACCTGGCGTCGGACGCCTCGGCCTTCATGACCGGCCAGGTCCTCCGCCCGAACGGCGGCGTCGCCATGCCCTGGTGAGCGCCCCCCGGCGCTCCCGGACCCGCCGGGCCGCCCGTGCCATGGCGCGATGGCAGAGACCGTCCTTCCGGTTCTCCCGCGGTACGCAGTGCACCGGCAGCAGACTCAGCCCCCAGCCGCCCACCAGCACGGCCCCCTCGACCACCCCCGCCGACTGCGGCCACACCACCAGCCGGACCGCGGCCCACCACCACAGCCCCCCGCCGACGACCCCGGAGAGGACGACGGCCGCGGATATCCGGCGCCCCGGCACGGCGCCCGAACGCCGTCCGGCCGGCCCGCGGACCGCGACGTCATGCCACCCCATGGCTGCCTCCTCCGGCCGACGCTAGACGGGCCCCGCCGCCCGGCGGGAGGGCGCACCGGGGCGTTTCCGGCGCGCGGCCGACCCCGCAAGCCCCGGAACGGCCCTCGACGCCGCCGGCCCTGTCGGACACGCCCGAGAAGCCCGGGGCCTCAGCGCACGCCGCCGTACGTCACTGGGCCTCGGCCTGGAACATCCAGTGGTGCTTCTCCAGGTCCGCGGTCAGCCCGATGAGGATGTCCTGGCTGACCGGGTCCGCCTCCGCGGTGGCGAGGATCCGCTCGCGCATCCGGCCGATGACCGCGCTCAGCGCCTCCACCATCGCCCGCACCACGTCGCCGTCCTTGATCCAGCCGTCCTTGACCTCGCCGATGCCGCTGGTCTTGGCGACGGTGACCGCCCGCCCGTCAGGAGAGACCCCGATCGCCGCCGCCCGCTCGGCCACCGTGTCGGCGTGCTGCCGTCCGCTGGCGACCACCTCGTCGAGCTGGAGATGTACGGAGCGGAAGCGCGGCCCGATGACGTTCCAGTGCACCTGCTTCGCGACGAGGGAGAGATCCACCAGGTCGACGAGGGCTCCCTGAAGGGCGTTGCCGACGATGCCGCGGTCCCCGTCGGACAGTGTGCTCTTGACGACAGACATCCAGGCACTCCTTTTCGGGCGATTTATCCGATTTAGCCATCGTATAAATGAATCGCCCGTTCCGAGCTGCCCGAACGGTCCGGCCGAGCGCCCGCCCGCCCCGGATCCACCGCGCACCCCCGCCCCCGTACGGACAGCACAAAGCCCCGGCAGGCTGCGCCTACCAGGGCTTCGATGCGTACGAACAGGGGTGTCAGGCCGCGACGACATCCACGACGTCTGCCGGGGACTTGATGGTCACGCGGTCCTCCGGCACACCGGCCAGGGACGTGACGGACACCGAATTGAGCTTCGGCCGTACCGGTGCGGGCACCGGGTCGCTCGCGGCCGCGGACGCTGCCAGCTCGGCGAGCGCCAGCTCATCGCTGACCTCCCGCATGAGCTCGGACATCCGCACATCCAGCGCGTCACAGATCGACGAGAGCAGCTCGGAGGAAGCCTCCTTCTGCCCCCTCTCCACCTCGGACAAATAGCCGAGCGATACCCGGGCGGAGGAAGAGACCTCGCGCAGGGTTCGGCCCTGGCGCTGACGCTGTCGGCGCAGCACGTCACCCAGCAGGCGACGAAGCAGAATCATCGCTGGCTCCCTCCTCGGACCTCGGATCCGGATCCTTCTCGCCCCACCGTACCGCCTCGGGCGGTACCAGTGCCGGGCGCAAGTACGTGTTCACTCAGGGCTGCAAACATCCATTCCCCCCGTGTTGTTCCGTATCCTGTGCCCGCGTATTTTCTGTCAGTTCGCTCAACAACAGTGCGAGCACGGCGCGAATGGTGTCCTGGCGGATCCGGTCACGATCCCCCGCCAGCGACAGCCGGCGCACCGCTCCGGCACCGTCCGGTCCCTGCACCGCCACGAAAACGGTGCCCACCGGATGCCCGTCCTGCGGATCGGGGCCGGCCACACCCGTGGTCGCCAGGCCCCAGTCGGCGCCCAGCACCCGCCGCGCACCGCTCGCCATCTGCCGGGCGACCTCGCCGTCCACGGCGCCGCGCGCGGCCAGCAGGGCGCCGTCCACGCCCAGCACCTCGCGCTTGACCTCGGTCGCATACGCGGTGACCGAGCCCCGGACCACCCGTGAGGCCCCCGGGACCGCGGTCAGCGCGCCCGCCACCAGGCCGCCGGTCAGCGATTCGGCCACGGCCAGACTCTGTCCCCGCCCGGCCAGCATCTCCAGCGCCCCGGCGGCGGCAGAACCCGGCCCGCTCACCGGCCCGCGTCCCGCTCGGCGCGCACGGCCCGCTCCCGGGCCAGCCCGGCCCGGCGCAGCACCACGGCCTGCCGGACGTAGTCGAGTCCGGTGACGACGGTCAGCGCCACCGCCACCGCCATCACCCACCAGCGGAACGTGGCCAGCGGACCGGTCAGCACCAGGACGTACATCCCGACCGCGGTGCCCTGCGCCAATGTCTTGATTTTGCCGCCACGACTGGCCGGAATGACCCCGTGCTTGATCACCCAGAACCGCATCAGTGTGATGCCGAGCTCCCGGAAGAGGATCACGCCGGTCACCCACCAGGGCAGATCACCCAGCACCGACAGACAGATCAGCGCGGCACCCATGATCGCCTTGTCCGCGATCGGGTCGGCGATCTTGCCGAAGTCGGTGACCAGGTTGTACGCCCGCGCCAGATGCCCGTCGAACACATCGGTGATCATGGCGACGGCGAACGCGGCCCAGGCGAAGACCCGCCAGACCGGATCCGTTCCGTCGTCGTGCATCAGCAGCAGCACGAAGGCCGGGACCAGCACCAGCCGCAGCATCGTCAGGACGTTGGCGATGTTCCACAGCCCGGCCTGCCGGACGGCCGGCGCCGTGCGCGGGCCACCAGCTGCGGATGCCGGGACTCCGGTCATCTGGCCGCCTCCTCGGTACACCCCGTGCCCTCCACCGACAGCACCTCCGCGACGAGGTCCACCCCCTCGCTCGCGACCACCTTTGCTTCGACCATACGACCGGGCTCCGGTTCCCGGTCGGTCGACAGCAGGGTGACGCCATCGGTCTCCGGGGCCTGGTGCGCGGCCCGCCCGACGACACCGTCCTCGTCGTCGGTCCGGTCGACCAGCACCCGCACCGTCTCGCCGATCCGCTCCTCGGCGCGCTGCGCGGTCAGCTCCTCCGCCAGCCGCGAGACCCGCGCCAGCCGCTCGGCGACCACGTCCGGGTCGACCTTGTCCTCGTACGAGGCGGCCTCGGTGCCGTCCTCGTCGGAGTAGCCGAAGACGCCGATGGCATCGAGCCGGGCCTCGGTGATGAAACGCTCCAGCTCCGCCAGATCGCTCTCGCTCTCGCCGGGGAAGCCGACGATGAAGTTGGAGCGGGCGCCGGCCTGCGGCGCCTTGGTGCGGATCGTCTCCAGCAGCTCCAGGAAGCTGTCGGTGCCGCCGAAGCGCCGCATCGCCCGCAGCACACCGGGCGCCGAGTGCTGGAAGGACAGATCGAAGTAGGGCGCGACCTTGTCGGTGCCGGTGAGCACGTCGATCAGGCCGGGCCGCATCTCCGCGGGCTGGAGATAGCTGACCCGGATCCGCTCGATGCCGTCGACGGCCGCCAGCTCCGGCAGCAGCGTCTCCAGCAGGCGGATGTCGCCGAGGTCCTTGCCGTAGGACGTGTTGTTCTCGGAGACCAGCATGATCTCCTTGACGCCCTCACCGGCCAGCCAGCGCGTCTCCCCGAGCACATCGGAGGGCCGGCGGGAGATGAAGGAGCCGCGGAAGGACGGGATGGCGCAGAACGAGCAGCGCCGGTCGCAGCCGGAGGCCAGCTTCACCGAGGCGACGGGGCTCGCGTCCAAGCGGCGGCGCAGCGGCGCCCGCGGTCCGGACTTCGGTGCGACACCCTCGGGCAGGTCCTCGGGGGCCGAGGCCAGTGCGTCCCCGTGGCCGGGCAGCGCCACTCCGTCGGCCTGCTGGCGCTCGGCCGGGCTGATCGGCAGCAGCTTGCGACGGTCGCGCGGCGCGTGGGCCTCGACGTTTCCGCCGCTCAGGATGGTCTGGAGCCGGCCGGAGATATCGCTGTAGTCATCAAAGCCGAGCACCCCGTCCGCCTCGGGCAGCGCCTCGGCGAGCTCCTTGCCGTAGCGCTCGGCCATGCAGCCGACGGCCACCACGGCCTGGGTTCTGCCATGATCCTTCAGATCGTTGGCTTCCAGCAGGGCATCGACGGAGTCCTTCTTGGCGGCCTCGACGAAGCCACAGGTGTTGACGACGGCGACATCGGCATCGGCGGCTTCCTCGACGAGCTCCCAGCCGTCCGCTGCCAGGCGGCCTGCGAGCTCCTCCGAGTCCACCTCGTTACGGGCGCAGCCAAGAGTGACAAGGGCGACGGTACGGCGTTCGGGCATAGGGCTCAGCCTACTTTGTCCCGGCCACCCCCTTGGCGCGCAGGTCTCCGCCGCCGGTCCCGGACCCCGGGGCCGGGCGGCGGACGCCCTCTGGCAAGGGCACTCAGCCCGCCTGGGGGTCCCCCGGCGTGTAGCTGAGCCGCTCGACGGTGCCCTTCTCGCCGACCTGCTTGACCTCCTTGCCGTTGACGTACAGCTGCACGGCTCCGGCGTTACCGAGGACCAGGTCGATCCGCTTCTTGTCGGTGATGGTCTTGGACTCGCCCTGCTTGAGCAGACCGTCCTCCAGGAGCTTGCCGTTGGCGTCCTTGGCGGAGATCCAGCTCTGGCCGTCGCGGGCGGTCACCTTGATCGTGACCTTGTCCTTCGGCAGTCCGGCGACGGCGCTGTCGGAGGGCTCGGGGTCGGGCTTGAGGGGCGGCTTGATCGTGGAGGGATGGCGGGTGGGCGCCGGCGCCTTCGCATGGGCGTCACCGGCCGCGACCGGGCCGCCGTTGCTCTTGTCGCCGCCCGTGAAGAGCGTGAAGCCGGCGAATCCGACCACGGCGACGATCGCCGCGACCATCGCCGCGGTCCAATTGGGGCGGCGCGGCTCGGAGCGGATCCGTTCGGCTTCGAAGAGCGGCGCGGCGGGGGTCGGCGCGGGCCGGCCGCCGTGCTCGGCGTCGAACTGGTCGATCAGGGGTCGGGAATCGAGGGATACGGCACGGGCGAGCGCCCGGATGTGCCCCCGGGCGTAGACGTCGCCGCCACAGCGGGAGAAATCGTCCTGCTCGATCGCGTGCACGAGAGGGATGCGCACCCGTGTCGTCGTACTGACCTCTTCGACGGTCAGTCCCGCTCCGATACGGGCCTTCTGGAGGGCAGCACCGACGGAAGGCCGGTCTGCTTCGGGGGAGTTGCCGATGGACACGGAGGCGCCTTTCGAGCGTGTAGCCACCTGCTGGAAGTTCAGTCTAGGGGTGGGGCGAAAGGGTCGGGCAAGCGGGAGAGCGGACTTTGTACGCCATCGGAACGCCGTCGGCGGTGCCCTCGGGCTGGATGGTGCGGCATCGTTCCCTCATCTCCCTCAACTTGACGTCTCGGCAGCAGAAACGGTTGCTTTCTTCTTCCGTACGGGTGACCCGGATGGCTGTGCTACTCGGTAGCCTCCCCCCGGATCACCGCCAGCACTCCGTCCAGTTCATCAGGCTTCACAAGAACGTCACGAGCCTTGGAACCCTCGCTCGGCCCGACGATGTTCCGCGACTCCATCAGGTCCATCAGCCGGCCGGCCTTGGCGAAGCCCACCCGCAGCTTGCGCTGGAGCATCGACGTCGACCCGAACTGGGTGGAAACCACCAGCTCAGCGGCCTGACACAGCAGATCGAGGTCATCGCCGATGTCCTCGTCGATCTCCTTCTTCTTCGCCGTGCCGACCGTGACGTCATCGCGGAAGACGGGCGCCATCTGGTCCTTGCAGTGCTGGACGACGGCCGCGACCTCCTCCTCGGTCACGAACGCGCCCTGCATGCGCACCGGCTTGTTGGCGCCCATCGGCAGGAACAGCCCGTCGCCCTTGCCGATCAGCTTCTCGGCGCCCGGCTGGTCGAGGATGACCCGGCTGTCGGCGAGCGAGGAGGTGGCGAACGCGAGCCGGGAGGGCACATTGGCCTTGATCAGGCCGGTGACCACATCGACGGAAGGCCGCTGGGTGGCGAGCACCAGGTGGATGCCTGCCGCGCGGGCGAGCTGGGTGATGCGGACGATCGAGTCCTCCACGTCCCGCGGCGCGACCATCATCAGGTCCGCCAGCTCGTCCACGATGACCAGCAGGTACGGGTACGGCGCCAGCTCGCGCTCGCTGCCCTCGGGGGAGCTGACCTTGCCGCTGCGCACCGCCTCGTTGAAGTCGTCGATGTGCCGGAAGCCGTAGGCCGCAAGATCGTCGTAGCGCAGGTCCATCTCGCGCACCACCCACTGGAGCGCCTCGGCGGCGCGCTTGGGGTTGGTGATGATCGGCGTGATCAGATGCGGGATGCCCTCGTACGCGGTCAGCTCGACGCGCTTGGGGTCGACCAGCACCATCCGGACGTCCTCCGGCGTCGCCCGCACCATCACCGAGGTGATCAGACAGTTGATGCAGGAGGACTTACCGGAGCCGGTGGCACCGGCCACCAGGATGTGCGGCATCTTCGCCATGTTGGCCATGACGTAGCCGCCCTCGACGTCCTTGCCGAGCGCCACCAGCATCGGATGCTCATCGCCCGCCGCGTCCGCCAGCCGCAGCACATCGCCGAGGTTGACCATCTCGCGGTCGGTGTTGGGGATCTCGATGCCGACCGCGGACTTGCCGGGGATCGGGCTGATGATGCGGACATCGGGGCTGGCCACCGCGTAGGCGATGTTCTTGGCCAGGGCGGTGATCTTCTCGACCTTGACGGCCGGGCCGAGCTCGACCTCGTAGCGGGTGACCGTCGGGCCCCGGGTGAAGCCGGTGACCGCGGCATCGACCTTGAACTCCTGGAAGACCGTGGTCAGCGCGGTCACTATGGCGTCGTTCGCGGCGCTGCGGGTCTTGCCGGGCCCGCCCCGGGAGAGCAGGTCGAGCGAGGGCAGCGAGTAGGTGATGTCGCCGGCCAACTGGAGCTGCTCGGCGCGGGCCGGCAGCGCGCCCGAGGGCTCGGGCGGCGCCTTGGTGAAGTCCGGCACGGCCGGGGTGCGCTCGTTCGCGGCCGGCTCCGGCTCCGCGCCGCGGGCCGGCGGCACCGTGCCGCTCTCCCCCGCGGTGTCCTCGCCGTCGCGGCCCCGGCGCTCCCCGGAGATGCTGCTGCTGAGGCCGGCGACGAGCGGTGACGGCTGGACGCCGTGCAGCACCGCGCCGTCCAGCGCGGCGGCGGCCGCGGCGGCGACATCCACCGCGTCCATCGGCCGGGTCGGGTCGGACTGCGCGGAGGCCCGCCGCGGCCGGCGCCGCTTGGCCAGTGCCGCTTCCTCTATCGCGTCCGGGTCGTGTGCGGCCGGTGCGGCGGCGCTGCGGCGCGGCTTGCGCACGGGCTGCTCGCGCCACTCCTCCGCGTACTCCTCGACCTCGTCGTGGTCCGCCTCGGGATGCACCACGCCCAGCTTGATGCCGAGCGCCCGCAGCCGCTGCGGGATGGCGTTCACCGGGGTCGCGGTGACCACCAGCAGCCCGAAGAGGGTCAGCAGCGCCAGCAGCGCCACCGCCAGGGTCTGTCCGACGGTGAAGATCAGCGGCTTGGACGCGACCCACCCGAGATAGCCGCCGGCGTCCTGTATGGCGGCCAGGCCGTTGTCCCGGCCCGGGGAGCCACAGGCCATCGCGACCTGCCCGAGGACGCCGACCACCAGCGCGGACAGCCCGATCACGATCCGGCCGTTGGCCTCCGGCTGCTCGGGGTGCCGGATGAGGCGTACGGCGATGCCGCCCAGCAGTATCGGTACGACCAGATCGAGCCGGCCGAACGCGCCGGTCACCAGCAGCTCGACGAGGTCGCCGACCGGGCCGCTGAGGTTCGACCAGGTGCCGGCCGCGATCACCAGTGAGAGCCCGAGCAGCAGCAGCGCCAGCCCGTCCTTGCGGTGCGCCGGATCGAGGTTCTTCGCGCCACGGCCCACCCCGCGGAACATCGCCCCGATGCCGTGCGCGAGCCCCAGCCAGCAGGCGCGGGCGAGACGGTAGACCCCACCGGTGGGTGACGGCGCCGGTTTGGGAGCGGCCTTCTTGGCGGCGGCCCTCTTGGCCGGTGCCTTCTTCGCTGCCGCCGCCTTCTTGGCCGGCGGCTTCGCGGGGGCTTTCTTCGCGGCGGCCTTCTTGGCGGCGCCGCCCGCGGTCCGTCCGGCGCGCTGCTTCGAGGGGCCCGCCGTGCTCTGGGTTCCCTTGCCGGACGTACGTGAGGCCATGGCGACGAGATTACAGGCGAACGCAGGCATGACACGAGCGCACGGCGCTTCACCCGAACGTGTCGCGCGCCCGTCTCATGAAGGGGCGTCAGTCACCCCGCGACGCTGCCCGACCCCGGCTCCAGGGCGTCCAGCGCCCTGCGCAGTCCGGTGAGTTTGCGCTCCAGATGCGCCGCGGTGGCGACCGCCGCCGCGTCCGCCGTCTCGTCCAGCTGCTTGGACAGCGCCTCGGCCTGCTCCTCGACCGCGGCCAGCCGCGCGGACAGCTCGGCGAGCAGCCCCGCGGACTCCCGCGCCTCGTCGGCGCTCGGCCGGCCGCCCTCCAGCTGAAGCCTCAGCAGGGAGGCCTGCTCCCGCAGTTGGCAGTTCTTCATGTACAGCTCGACGAAGACCGAGACCTTGGCGCGCAGCACCCACGGGTCGAACGGCTTGGAGATGTAGTCCACCGCGCCGGCCGCGTACCCGCGGAAGGTGTGATGCGGGCCGTGGTTGATGGCCGTGAGGAAGATGATCGGGATGTCGCGGGTCCGCTCGCGCCGCTTGATGTGCGCGGCGGTCTCGAAACCGTCCATGCCCGGCATCTGCACATCGAGCAGAATCACCGCGAAATCGTCCGTGAGCAGTGCTTTGAGCGCTTCCTCCCCGGACGATGCCCGCACCAGTGTCTGATCGAGCGCGGAGAGGATCGCCTCCAGCGCCAGCAGATTCTCCGGCCGGTCATCGACCAGGAGGATCTTGGCCTTCTGCACCATGGCCCGTCCTCCTCGCCCCGGCATCGAACCGGACGCCGCCCCAGGGGACGACTCCGTCACGCCGCCCGTCCTTGTGCCGGTCATGGTAGCTGCACCCCGCCTGTCGCCACACCCTGTCACCGCGATGTCACTGTGCACGTTGCAGAAACGCAGACAGGGACCAGAAGGTTCCCCGGATCCCACGCTTCCACACGTCCGCGGCAACACTGAGTCAGCACGCGATGATCCCCTTTCCCCTCCATACTGGACGCTCCGTCACTCCGCCCGCATCCATTGCTCCATGACCGACAACAGATGATCGGTATCCACCGGCTTGGTCACGTAGTCGGAGGCCCCGGAGTCGATGCTCTTCTCCCGGTCGCCCTTCATCGCCTTCGCGGTCAGCGCGATGATGGGCAGTCCGGCGAACTGCGGCATCCGGCGGATCGCCGCCGTGGTCGCATAGCCGTCCATCTCCGGCATCATGATGTCCATCAGGACCAGCACGATGTCGTCGTGCTGCTCCAGGACCTCGATACCTTCCCGTCCGTTCTCCGCGTAGAGCACCGACAGCCCGTGCTGTTCCAGGACGCTGGTGAGGGCGAAGACGTTGCGGATGTCGTCATCCACGATCAGCACCTTCTCACCGTGGAAGCCGCCCTCGAAGGCCGGGTCCACCAGATCCTGGCCGTTGCCGAGCCAGGGCTCCTCCGCGGGCTGCTGGGGAGCGGGCTGCGGCGGCGCCGGTGGCGCCTGCTGCGGCGCCGGGGCCGGCTGCTGCCGCCCGGAGAGCTCGAAGCGCCGCGGGGTCCCCTGAATCGCCCGGCGGCGGCGCCGGTTGAGGCTGGAGCCCTGCTCGTGCTCCTGCTGCTCCTCGGCCTCCTGCTGCCCGACCTCCGTCTCCCGCGCCTCCGCGTCCATCGCGATCCCGCCGGCCACCAGCTGCGGATAGCCCTGCGGCGGCAGCCCGCCCGGGTTGTGCGGCAGGTAGAGGGTGAACGTGGAGCCGCGGTTCGGCTCACTCGCGGCATGGATCTCGCCGCCCAGCAGCCGGGCGATCTCCCGGCTGATGGACAGGCCCAGGCCGGTACCGCCGTACTTGCGGCTGGTCGTGCCGTCCGCCTGCTTGAACGCCTCGAAGATGACCCGCATCTTGCTGGAGGCGATGCCGATGCCGGTGTCGGTCACCGAGAAGGCGATCATGTCCGCGTCCGGGTCGCGCAGCGAACCGTGCTCCAGCAGCTGCTCCCGGATGGCCACCGGGACATCCGCGCCGGCCGGCCGGATCACCAGCTCGACGGCGCCGCTGTCGGTGAACTTCACCGCGTTGGACAGCAGATTGCGCAGCACCTGGAGCAGTCGCTGCTCGTCGGTGTGCAGCGTCGCGGGGAGCTCCGGGGAGACCCGTACGGAGAAGTCGAGTCCCTTCTCCGCGGTCAGCGGCCGGAAGGTGGCCTCCACGTAGTCGACGAGCTGGACCAGCGCGATGCGCGTCGGGCTGACGTCCATCTTTCCGGCCTCGACCTTGGACAGGTCGAGGATGTCGTTGATCAGCTGGAGCAGGTCGGAACCGGCGCCATGGATGGTTTCGGCGAATTCGACCTGCTTCGGGGAGAGATTCCCCTCGGCGTTATCGGCCAGCAACTTGGCCAGAATCAGCAGGGAGTTGAGCGGCGTGCGCAGTTCGTGCGACATGTTCGCCAGGAACTCCGACTTGTAGCGCATCGAGACCGCGAGCTGCTCGGCGCGCTCCTCCAGGACCTGCCGCGCCTCCTCGATCTCGGTGTTCTTCACCTCGATGTCGCGGTTCTGCGCGCGCAGCTGCTCGGCCTTCTCCTCCAGCTCGGTGTTGGACAGCTCCAGCGCCTTCTGCCGGCTCTCCAGCTCACCCGACCGCTCCTTGAGCTGCTCGGTCAGCTCCTGCGACTGCTTGAGCAGCACCTCGGTCTTGGTGTTCACCGAGATGGTGTTGACGCTGGTCGCGATCATCTCGGCGATCTGGCTGAGGAAGTCCTTCTGGATCTGGGTGAACGGCTGGAAGGACGCCAGCTCGATCACCCCGAGCACCTTGTCCTCGAACAGCACCGGCAGCACGATCACATTCGCCGGCGGTGCCTCACCCAGCCCGGAGGCGATCTTGAGATAGCCGGACGGGACGTTCTCCACCAGGATCGTGCGCCCCTCCTCCGCGGCCGTGCCGATCAGCGTCTCGCCCGGCCGGAAGGTCGTCGGCATCCCGCCCATGGCGTAGCCGTACGAACCCATCAGCCGCAGCTCGTACGCACCGGCCTCGCCACCGTCCGCGCCGATCTCCTGGCTGTCGGGCTGCGCGGCGAGGAAGAACGCGCCGTGCTGGGCGGAGACCGCGGGCGACAGCTCGCTCATGATGAGCGTGGCGACGTCCTTGAGGTCGCGCCGGCCCTGCATCAGACCGGAGATCCGGGCGAGGTTGCCCTTGAGCCAGTCCTGTTCCTCGTTGGCGAGGGTGGTCTCGCGGAGCGTGGAGATCATGGTGTTGACGTTGTCCTGGAGCTCCAGGATCTCGCCGGCCGCGTCCACGTCGATACGGACGTTGTGATCGCCGAGGGTGACCGCCGCGGCGACCGCGGCGATGGCCCGGACCTGACGGGTCAGGTTGCCCGCCATCTCGTTCACCGATTCGGTCAGGTCCCGCCAGGTGCCGGCCACACCGCGCACCTGCGCCTGCCCGCCCAGCTGGCCTTCCGTACCCACCTCACGGGCCACCCTGGTGACCTGTTCGGCGAAGGACGAGAGCTGATCGACCATCGTGTTGATGGTGGTCTTCAGCGCGAGGATCTCGCCCCGCGCATCGATGTCGATCTTCTTGGTCAGATCACCCTTGGCGATGGCGGTGGTGACCATGGCGATGTTGCGGACCTGGCCGGTCAGGTTGTTGGCCATCGAGTTCACGGACTCGGTGAGGTCCTTCCACGTACCGGCGACGCCGGGGACGCGGGCCTGACCGCCCAGGATGCCGTCGGTGCCCACCTCACGGGCCACTCGCGTGACCTCGTCGGCGAACGACGACAGCGTCGTGACCATCGTGTTGACCGTGTCGGCGAGCTGCGCGACCTCGCCGCGCGCCTCGACCGTGACTTTCTTCGTGAGGTCGCCGTTGGCAACCGCCGCCGAGACCTGGGAGATGTTGCGCACCTGGATGGTCAGGTTGTTGGCCATCAGGTTCACGTTGTCGCTGAGGTCCAGCCAGATGCCGGTGGCACCCGGCACCCGCGCCTGACCGCCCAACTGGCCCTCGGTGCCCACCTCGCGGGCCACCCGGGTCACCTGCTCGGCGAACGACGACAGCTGGTCGACCATCGTGTTGACGGTCGTGACCAGTTCGAGGATCTCGCCCTTGGCATCGACGGTGATCTTCTTGGACAGATCACCGCGGGCCACCGCGGTCGTCACCTCGGCGATGTTGCGCACCTGCGAGGTCAGGTTGTTCGCCATGAAGTTGACGGACTGGGTGAGGTCCTTCCACGTACCGCTGACGCCCTGCACCTCGGCCTGGCCGCCCAGGATGCCCTCGGTGCCCACCTCACGGGCGACCCGGGTGACCTGCTCTGCGAACGAGGAGAGCTGGTCGACCATGGTGTTCAGGGTGTTCTTCAGCTCCAGGATCTCGCCCCGGGCGTCCACGTCGATCTTCTGCGACAGGTCACCGCGCGCGACCGCCGTGGCGACCTGCGCGATATTGCGGACCTGGGCCGTGAGGTTGCCGGCCATACCGTTCACGGAGTCGGTCAGATCGCGCCAGACACCCGCGACGCCCGGCACCTGCGCCTGACCGCCCAGCCTGCCGTCCGTACCGACCTCCCGGGCGACCCGGGTGACCTGCTCGGCGAAGGCGGAGAGCTGGTCGACCATCGTGTTGATGGTGTTCTTCAGCTCCAGGATCTCGCCGCGCGCGTCCACGTCGATCTTCTGGGAGAGGTCACCCCGGGCGACCGCCGTCGTCACCTGCGCGATCTGCCGCACCTGTGAAGTCAGGTTCCCCGCCATGAAGTTGACGGAGTCGGTCAGCTCCTTCCAGGTGCCGCTGACGCCGTCCACCCGGGCCTGGCCGCCCAGCCGGCCCTCCGTACCCACGTCCCTGGCCATCCGCGTGACCTGGTCGGCGAACGAGGACAGCTGGTCCACCATGGTGTTCACGGTGTTCTTCAGCTGGAGCATCTCGCCGGAGACATCGACGGTCACCTTCTGCGAGAGGTCACCGTTGGCCACCGCGGTCGTCACCTGGGCGATGTTGCGCACCTGCCCGGTGAGGTTGCGGAAGGCGGTGTTCACGGAGTCCGTGAGGTCCTTCCACGTCCCCGCGGCACCGGGCACCGCGGCCTGTCCGCCCAGCTCGCCCTCGACCCCGATCTCCCGCGCAACGCGCGTCACTTCGGCGCCGAACGAGGAGAGCTGACCCACCATCGTGTTGACGGTGTTCTTCAACTCCAGCATTTCACCGGCCACATCGACGGTGACCGTCTGCGAGAGGTCACCGTTGGCGACCGCCGTCGTCACCTGCGCGATGTCCCGCACCTGCGCCGTCAGGTTGCGGAAGGCGGTGTTCACCGAATCGGTGAGGTCCTTCCACGTGCCGGCCGCGCCCGGCACCTGCGCCTGACCGCCGAGCTGACCCTCGGCGCCGACCTCGTTCGCCACCCGCGTCACTTCGTCCGCGAAGGTCCGCAGCGTCTCGGTCATGGTGTTGATCGTGTCGGCCAGCTGCGCGACCTCGCCGCGTGCACTGACCGTGACCTTCTGCGACAGATCACCGTTCGCGACGGCGGTGGTGACCTGCGCGATCCCGCGCACCTGCGCGGTGAGGTTGCCGGCCATGAGGTTGACCGAATCCGTCAGGTCCTTCCACACGCCGGCGACGCCGGGGACCTGCGCCTGACCGCCGAGCTCACCCTCCGTACCGACCTCACGGGCGACCCGCGTCACCTCGGAGGCGAACGAGGAGAGCTGGTCGACCATCGTGTTGACGGTGTTCTTCAGCTCCAGCATCTCGCCGGAGACATGGACGGTCACCTTGCGCGACAGATCACCCTTGGCCACCGCCGTGGTGACGAGAGCAATGTCACGCACCTGGGCCGTCAGCCGGGACGCCATGGTGTTGACGGATTCCGTGAGGTCCTTCCACGAACCCGACATTCCGCGCACCCGCGCCTGGCCGCCGAGCTTGCCCTCCGTACCGACCTCACTGGCCACTCTCGTGACCTCGTCGGTAAAGGCGGAGAGCTGATCCACCAGCCCGTTGACGGTCCGGCCGACCTTCAGGAATTCACCCCGCAGAGGGTGCTCCGAAGAGCTGTCCGAACTGCGCGAACGCAGATCCATCCGCTGTTCCAGGTCGCCCTCGGAGACCGCCGACAGCACCCGCCCCACCTCGGAGACGGGCCGTACGAGGTCGTCGACCAGCGCATTCGAGGCGTCGATCGCCGCGGCCCAGGAGCCCTCGGCGGCGCCGACCTCCAGCCGTTCCGTGAGCTTTCCCTCACGGCCGACGACCCGGCGCACCCGCGTCAGCTCGCCCGTGAGATGCAGATTGCGGTCCGCGACCTCGTTGAAGACCGCCGCGATTTCCGACATGACGCCGTCGCCGGAAACCGTGAGCCGTTTGCGGAAGTTCCCGTCCCGCATGGCAACCAGTGCGACCAACAGCCGATTCAGCGCAGCCGTATCCACCTCGGTCGTCCCGTTGTTCCGGGATCGTCCGCCTTTCGCGCGTGTGCTTGCGCCCCGCGCCGCTGCGCCAGACTCCACGTTGTCCCTCCCGCAGGGTCGACCGTTCTACCCGGGCTTTCTCTTGATACTTGCCCAGTGTTTCACCATGGCTCAACCAGGCCATAACAGTTCGGCAGCATCGCACACCGTCCCGGTGCACGATTGGGGCGGAAACACACGTGACCGGCATCCTTGGGTGCGGCGAAGGTAAGTAACCTGGCATACGGCTGTCCACCGCCCCGGCCATCGACCACGGGCGGTGGGGCGAGCACAACAGGTATTCGGAGGGGCGCCGCGACCATGGGGGAGCAGATCACCGACACACGCATGAGGAGACCAGTGATCACCGCGCGGGCCGCCGCAACCTTCGAGCCGGTCGGGCGCTCCGTCGCCACTGCCCGTGCGTTCGTCCGCGACACCCTCCAGGGCTGGGGCTGCGCCGACATCGTCGACGACGCCGTCGTCCTGACCAGTGAGCTGGTCACGAACGCGGTGGTGCACGCCGGCACCGCCGCCGATGTGCTGTGTCTGCGCAACGACGGCGGAGTGAAGATCTCCGTCGCCGACCGCTACCCCGAACGGGAGATTCCGCTCCAGAACGCCGGGCAGATCGTCGTCCACCCCGACCGCGAGGGCGGCCGCGGCCTGCTGCTGTGCGGCGCGCTGGCCTCCCGCTGGGGCGTCGAGTACACCACCGCCCAGAAGCATGTGTGGTTCCAGCTCGATCTTCCCGAGCGCCCGGCCGGCACCCGCTCCGCGGGCCCCGCGCTGCCCGTGGACGCCCTCCCGGTCGCCGACGCCCGGGTCCGCGTCGCCGTGATCCAGATCGACCGCGGCGGCTGCATCAGCTTCTGGAACGAGGACGCCCAGGACCTCTTCGCCTACGACCCCGAGCAGGTCATCGGCAAACCGCTCACCGACTTCGCCGCCTGGCCGCACACCCCCGGCACCGGCACCGGCATCGCCGAGGCGCTCCAGCTGTCCCGCTGGGAGGGCTCCTACGGCATAAGGGGCGCCGACGGCCGGGTCGTCCCCGTCTACGCCTCCCACCTGCGCGTCCGCGACGCCGACGGCGAGGCCTCCACGGTCTGCCTCCTGGTGCGCGACCACGAACGCGCGATCCTCCAGAGCCCGCAGCGCACGCCCGCCCCGGACGCCGCCTCCCAGGCCGCCCAGGCAGAGGGACGCCCGTCCGACCCGTTCGAGGTCTTCATCGGCTCCCCGGCCCCGGACGACCTCGACGGCCTGCTCCAGCGCACCGTCGAACGCGCCCGCGACATGCTCGACGGCGACGCCGCCTATCTCCTCCTGGCCACCGACGACGAGACCGAACTGGAGGTCCGCGCCTCCACGGGCCTGCCCTCCGCCCGCCAGCGGTTCGCCCGCGTCCCCGTCGAGGCCGGATCCGGACGCTACGGCTCCGCCCGGATGCCCGCCGTCCACGAGGACCTCACCGCCGTCCCCGGCGCCGTCCCCCTCCTCAGCGGCACGGGCATGCGCTCGGTCGTCACCGTCCCCCTGAAGGTCGAGGGCCGGCTGACCGGCTCCCTCGGCGTCGCCGCGGAAGGCGCCGGCCGCTACACGAACGAGGAGGCACTGCGGCTCCAGTTCGCCGCCGACCGCATCGCCCTCGCCGTCGAACGCGCCCGGCTGACCGAGTTGGAGAAGCTGCGCCGCGGCTCCCTCTCCTTCCTCGTCGAGGCCTCCGACCTCCTGGCCGGCACCCTCGACCGCGATCAGACCCTGGCCCTGATGGCCCAGATGACGGTCCCCACCCTCGCCACGTGGTGCGCGGTCTACACCGTCGCCGACCCGGCCTCCGAGCCCGAACTCTCCTATGTCCTGCACGAGGACGAGGACCGGATCGACGGCCTCAAGACCCTGCTGATGAAGGTCGATCCCCCCGAGCCGGTGCCCACCCCCGGCGCGCGGGTGTGGACCGCCCCCGGCGACGCCGCCCACGACGCCGCACTGCGCACCTCGATGCGCAGCCTCGGCCTGGGCAACTCCGCCCGCCCGTCGACCGGTCCGGGCGCCACGCTCGCCACCGCCTCCGCCGTCGGCGGCGAGACCGTCGTGCTCCCCCTCGTCGCCCGTAACCGCGTCATCGGCATGCTCACCCTGGGCAAGCCCACCGAGGAGCACTTCCGCCAGGAGATCCTGGAACTCGCCGAGGACCTCTCCCGCCGGGCCGCGCTCGCCCTGGACAACGCCCGCCTCTACTCCGAGCGCACGGCCATCAGCCAGTCCCTCCAGCGCAGCCTGCTGCCCCCCGAACTCCCCGTCATCCCCGGCGTGGAGGTCGAGGTCATCTACCGCGCGGCCGGCGAGGGCAACGAGGTCGGCGGCGACTTCTACGACCTCTTCCCCATCCGCGACGGCGCGTACGGCTTCGCCATCGGCGATGTCTGCGGCACGGGCCCGGAGGCCGCCGCGGTCACCGGCCTGGCCCGGCACGCGCTGCGGCTGCTCGCCCGCGAGGGCTTCGGCGGCCCCGCCGTCCTGGAGCGGCTGAATGCCGCCATCCTCGACGAGGGCGCCCGTAGCCGCTTCCTGACGCTCCTCTACGGCGAGCTGTGGCCGCAGGACGACGGCAGCGCCGTACTCAAGGTCGTCTGCGCGGGCCACCCCCTGCCGCTCCGGCTGCGCCAGGACGGCACGGTCGAACCGGCCGCCGAACCCCAGCCGCTCCTCGGCGTCATGGACGACCTGGAACTCTACGAACAGACCGTCACCCTTGACCCCGGCGATGTCCTGCTGTGTGTCACCGACGGCGTCACCGAACGCCGCGAGGGCACCCGCATGCTCGGCGACGACGGCCTCACCGACGTCCTGACGACCTGTACGGGCCTCACCGCCGGCGCGGTCGCCGCCCGCGTGCTGCGCGCCGTGGAACGCTTCGCCGCCGAACCCGCCTCCGACGACATGGCCATCCTCGCCCTGCGCGTCCCCGAGTTCCAGGCCGGCTGACCCCGGGGCAGCGGCCTGTGTGATCCGGCTCACAGCCGTCCGGCCGCTGCCCCTGTCACCACCTGCACCCTTGCGTGCGGTGCAAGGCACCCTTGCCCGACTTGCACTGGAGTCATCCCCAACGGCCGCCCACGATACGGACCATGACTTCCACACCCGCCGGCAAGCCCGGCGACCTGCTCGCCGTCGTCAGCCAGACCGGTCCGACCGTCACCTTCTTCGACGCCGCCACTCACGAACGCCTGGACGTGCTGCCGGTCCCGCCGCAGCCCCACGAGCTCTGCTACGACCCCGACCACCGGCTGCTGTACTGCGCCAGCACCTACCGCTCCGGCTTCTACAACGCCCACCAGGGCCGGTCCCACCAGATCACCGTCATCGACGTCGACACCCGCAGCATCGTGGCGACCCTCGACACCGCCCCCGACCACGCTCCGCACGGCCTGGCCCTCGACCGTGCCCGCGGCCGGCTGTACGCCAGCGTGGAGGCCACCGACACCGAGCCCGGCGGCGTCCTGATCCTCGACACCCGCACCCACACCCGCCTCGGCCGCATCTCCACGATGGCCCCCGGCCCGCACTGGTTCGACCTCACCCCCGACGGACGGTACGGCTACGCCACCAACAAGGAAGCGCCGTTCGTCTCGGTCGTCGACCTGACACGCGATGAGTGCATCGGCCGCATCCCGGTCACCGGCAGCGAAGGGCTCACCATCGCCCCCGATGGCCGTCATGCCTACGTGGCGGCTCCGAAGGCCGACTTCACCGCCTCGCCCTCCGGGCCGACGGGCATCCACGTCATCGACACCGCCACCCACGAAATCATCCGCACCGTCCCCACCAAGGGCCAGGTCATGCCGGTCCACGCCACCTCGACCGGCCTGCTGCTGGCCGGCGAACTGCGCTCGGGCACCGCATCCGGCGGCTTCATGGACTCGCAACTCCCCGGAGTCCTGACCATCTTCGCCGCCGATACCCTCGCCCCCCTGGGTGAGGTCGAGGTCGGCCGGCTCCCCCTCACCATCACCTCCTCCCCCGACGGCCGCCTCGGCTATGTCTCCGCGAATCTCTCCAGCACCGTCACGGTCGTCGACCTCACCACGATGAGCCCGCTCGCCACCCTGGAAGTCGACCGCACCGACATCTCCGGCGCCCACGGCCTGGCCTATATCCAATCCCCGCAAAACTGACGCACATTGCGGCACCGCGTCCCAACACGACAAAGGCCCCCGCCATTTGGCGGGGGCCTTTGTCCTCTGGAGCCCCAATACGGAATCGAACCGTAGACCTTCTCCTTACCATGGAGACGCTCTGCCGACTGAGCTATTGGGGCGCGGCAACGGAATAGATATTACCGCAACTCGGCGGCAGGTTCGAACCGCACCCGGGCCACTCGCTAAAAGGCCGGCTGCAGCAACCCGCCCAGCGCATTGCACGCACCGACCATCTTGTGCAGCTCCCGCCGCGACATCCCCGCATGCACGGGCAGCGCCAGCGTCTCGTCCACCGCCCGCTCCGTCTGCGGCAGAAACACATCCCGCCGCAGCCCCGGCATGCGGTACACCGGAGCCAGCACCGGCACCCGGCACGCCACGCCCTTGCCCCGCAACGTCCGCGCGAACGCGTCCCGGTCCGGCCGCCCGTTGCCCGGCACCCGCACCACATACTGCTCGTAGGTGTGCCCCGCCGCCGGCGTCGGCGTCCCGACCCCGTTGAGCCTGCCGTCCAGATAGGCCGCATGCGCCCGACGCAGGTCCGCGCCCTCCGGGTCCGCCCCGGGCTCGTCCTCCACCAGCACCAGCAGACCGTGCCGCTGACCCACTTCACGGATCCAGCCGGCATCCGCCCGCCGCCCGAAGCGGTTGACCGCCACGACAGCGGCAGTCTGACTCGTCACCACGTCAGCCACGGCAGCCGGGTCGAGGCAGTAGCTGTCGCCGTCCACATCGGCGAACACCGGCACCGCGCCCAACTCCACCACGGCCCGGGCCACCTCGGCGCTGCCATACGCCGGCACCACGACCTCATCACCCGCACGCACACCGGCTGACTTGAGCGTTCCTACTGTCCGCATGACACGGATCCTGGTCAGCTGAGATGAACTTCGAGTTACACCCATCACCCGGGGGGCAGAACAAAAAAGCTCCGGTCCCTGAACCAGAGGTTCAGGGACCGGAGCTGAAAAATTGTTCGGCGGCGTCCTACTCTCCCACAGGGTCCCCCCTGCAGTACCATCGGCGCGGAAAGGCTTAGCTTCCGGGTTCGGAATGTAACCGGGCGTTTCCCTAACGCTATGACCACCGAAACACTATGAAGATGACAACCCGGCACAATCACAGGTCGTTACTTCAGAACCTACACAGTGGACGCGAGCAACTGAGGACAAGCCCTCGGCCTATTAGTACCAGTCAACTCCACCCGTTACCGGGCTTCCATATCTGGCCTATCAACC